>NZ_AP017422.1:7507202-7814405 GCF_002355595.1 Filimonas lacunae | reverse complement strand
ATTATGTTTAAACTATTTAGAATGATTTACTAATGTGAAATACCTGGGAACGAACCGACATTTTTACTCACAAATGTTGATAAAAATGTTTGGAGCAGACGGCGAATGTCAACCTTTTATGTTGAAAAAAAAATTTTTTAGTCACTTGATTTTTTCCCAATAACAACAGTATGGGCATTTACCAAATTTTTATTTTTTTCTGCAGAGAAATTATAGTCCAAACGCCCAAGCTGTAAGCCTGCCCAGCCAACCTGGTTCACTATTACATCGCTTTGCGCTTTATTTTTATATACACGCGGTGCTTCAAAAAAGCGATGGGTATGCCCCCCTATAATCAGGTCTATCCCATACGATTCTTTTGCCAATATTTCATCACTTACTTTATTATCCTCATACTTATCCCCAAGGTGCGATAAACATATCACCATATCACACCCCTCTTTCTTTTTTAAGATGTCGGCAGTGGCGTTAGCGGCAACGATTGGATCGTTATATTTTGTATTGCCATATAAATTATCAGGTACCAGTCCCTTTAATTCAATTCCAATTCCTAACACCCCAATTTTAACTCCGCCCTTCCTGAACACTTTATAAGGTTGCGATTTCCCTTCCATGGGTGTTTGTGTGAAGTCGTAATTACATAACAGAACCGGAAAACTGGCATGACGTAACTGGTTGGCAAAATTTTCCAGGCCGGCATCGAAGTCGTGGTTACCCATGGTAACAGCATCGTACTTCATTTTACTCATGGCTTTTATTTCAGGCTCACCTTTATACACATTAAAATAAGGCGTACCCTGAAAAATATCTCCGGCATCCAGCAATAACACCTGGCTGGTTTGTACCCGAATTTTTTCAATTAAGGCTGCACGGGCTGCTACACCCCCTAATCCCTGCCATTTACCTCCATCCATAGGAAAGGGATCTAAGCGGCTATGTACATCGTTGGTGTGCAGTATACTCACCTGTTTTCCGTCTGCTTGGGTATGCGCCAGGGCAGGTAATAAAGTAGATGCCATTAAGGCACCGCCTGTTAGCATAGATTTTCTCAAGAACTCTCTTCTGTCAGTTAACATAAGTAACCCTGTTTTCTATATTAGCACTTACCGGTTTGCCTGCCTGGGTAAGAGCCCTTATATATTCAATAAGCGCATCTCTGTATAAGTACCCTTTGCTTTGTTGTGCAATAGGTTTTAGCATTTTGCAATCATCTCCACCATTGGCTACATAATCTGAATTAGCCACCAGGTAATCCGCAGCATCATCCAATGGTTTACCATTAACCAATATATTTGTCGCTTGTTTGTCTTTAATCTGCATTTGTATGCCCGAAACAGGCCAACCTCCTTTAGAGGCCACCAGGTTTAAAAATTCACGCAATACACTGCCTTTCATTCGCTGTAATACAATCAGATTATCAAATGGCATCAGTTCATAAATATTACCTAACACAATATCGCCCTGAGGCAAATCTGCCCTGATACCATAATAGTTCACGAAAGCCGCATCTACATTTGTGTTGAATTTTTGGGACGCTTTCTCACGCATACAATCCGCCATTAAATTTCCCAGGGTGCTTTCCGGTAGTTTTCTCGTCAGACTTTGTGTTGCAACCCCAATTTTTTTCCCCATGGCGCGGTTCACACTATCCCTGTATGGCAACAGCAATTGCTGAATGCCCGTATCCGGCACATAAGTTTTATTCACCTCATAATCTTTGTATTCCAACTTAACAGCATGCTTTGGAGAGGAGCAGGCAGCAAAGACACACACGGCAACAACAATACAAAAATGTAAGGAACGTGTTTTTTTCATAAAGATTACGGAGTGTTTTTGAAGATACACTTTTTTGGAATGGGCACTGATTTTTTTTTGTGCGTGCTGGCAAAAAAAATTGCGCTTATTTTGGGCTGAAAAAACTGAGACCTATATGTCATACGAAGCTACCGGCAAATTAGTTGCCAAATTTGATATAGTGCAACGGACCGAGAGTTTTAAAACCCGGGAATTTGTGATTGAGAAAACAGAAGAAATTAATGGACGTGCCATTACCAACTATTTAAAATTTCAATGTGTGCAGGATAAAACAGCACTTCCCGACCGCTTTGCTATGGGTGAAGAAGTAAAAGTGATGTTTAATATAAAGGGCACCAAGTGGGTGAAAGATGGCAGAGAAAATTTTATTACTAACCTCGACGCGTGGAGAATGGAGAGCATGAAAGGTGGTGCAGCAGGATCAACAGGGGCAGAAAACACACAATTTAATAACATACCTCCACAGGATGTTGTTGATGATTTGCCGTTTTAAGTAAACCAACACACGACAGTAAGACATAAAACTTTTTTCCATCTTGCCTGCATGATACATTGGCAGATAAAGAAAAAAGTTTTATGTAGTATTGGAACTACAAGCAACATCTGCAATAACCTATACATCCATAATGCATCTATACAAATACGCATTATAACGTAAGTACTTCAAACGCTTTAACAGCAAGTATTTCAGCACATCTACATTACTCTTTTTACAACATCTATCATTACTTACTCAACAGTAGTTGTTAGTAGCAATAGCAATTGTGTCATCTATACATAAGTGCGTGACAAGTTTTCATTCATAGACATACCCCCCTTATTTATGCGTGAAAAATCACGCTTCATCATAAACCTTTTTTATATTTCTTTGCGGCCACTAAATTTCAAACCATGAAAAAAGTTTTATTATTTGCTTCGATTCTGTTTGCAGGTGTTGCTGCTAATGCTCAAATTAACAAAGGTCAGTGGTTAGCTGGTGGAACCCTGGGGTTCTCTTCTTCTAAAGCTGGTGACAACAAAACCACTAACATCAACCTGAACCCTAACGCAGGTTATTTCGTAATCAACAATCTGGCAGTAGGTCTGGAAGCTGATTACGGCTATTCCAAATACAAAACCAAAGTAGCAGGTGCAGATTTTTCTACTAAAACTACTTCTATTGGTGCTGCTCCTTTCGTTAGATATTATGTTCTGCCAACTGCGCAAAAAACAAACGTGTTTGTACATGGCGCTTATGCTTTTGGTAGCACAAAATCTGACGACGCATCTTCTGTAAGCTTCAATGCTTTCAAGTTTGCTGCTGGTCCGGCTTTCTTCTTAACTCCTAGCGTAGCTTTGGAAGCCAGTGTATACTATCAGTCTCAAAAAGCAAAATATGATGCTGAAAGAACCAACACTTTTGGTCTGGCTGTAGGTTTCCAAGTACACTTGGGTAAAGCTAAAAAATAGTCCATACTACTTTTAGTATATACACAGAAGCCGCTTCACATGAAGCGGCTTCTTGCATTTGGGAGATATACAGTATGTTTGCAGAACATTTTAGGATAAAAACCTGACTGTATGCAACAAAAGATAGTACTACGCCTGCTGCCACAAGAAGCGGCAGATGACTCCATTATACGCAGCTACATTGCTCAATCGGCTGCACAGCCCGTATCAGCCATTACCGGCTTCTACCGTTTAAAACAATCCATTGACGCACGCAGCAAACAGGTTTGGATAAACCTGACTGTGCAGGCATGTATCAATGAGCCTTTTATTGACAGGCCTGAAATGCCTATCACTTATAAAGACGTTAGCCAGTCTAAACACAAGGTAATTGTAATAGGTGCAGGCCCGGCGGGTTTATATGCAGCTTTGCGCTTAATAGAAAGCGGTATCAAACCTATAGTGCTGGAAAGAGGTAAAGACGTTCGCGCACGCAGACGCGATCTGGCGCAACTGAACAAAGAAGGCATTGTAAATCCGGAAAGCAACTATTGCTTTGGGGAAGGCGGTGCAGGCACTTATAGCGATGGCAAACTATATACACGCAGTAATAAGCGTGGCAGCATAGATAAAGTGCTGCACATCTTCACCCGCTTTGGTGCAGATGACAGTATCTTATACGATGCACATCCACATATAGGCACTAATAAGCTGCCACAAATTATCACTGCTATGCGGGAACAGATCGTTGCCAGTGGTGGTGATTTTCATTTTGAACAAAAGGTAGACGGCTTTACGATACATAACAACACCATTACTGGTGTTACCACACAACAGGGAGCCAGCTTCCACGGAGATGCTGTGATACTCGCCACAGGCCACTCTGCCCGCGACATATTCGAGTTATTACACCGCAACAACATTTTAATAGAAGCCAAGCCCTTTGCATTAGGGGTACGTGCAGAGCATCCTCAATCTATTATCGACTCTGCGCAATACCATTGTCCTATACCTGCCTTTGCACCTAAGAATACCATTGTGCGGCCCGATCATTTACCGCCCGCTTCTTATAGCCTGGTAGAGCAGGTAGATGGCCGTGGCGTATTTAGCTTTTGTATGTGTCCTGGCGGTATTATTGCACCGGCAGCTACCAACCCGAAAGAACTGGTAGTAAACGGATGGAGTCCCAGCAAACGTAATAACCCTACCGCTAACAGCGGCATGGTGGTGCAGGTAGAGATAGAAGATGCTATCAAATATTTTAAAAACGCAAAGGGACATTCTTACAATAGCAATGATCCTTTACTAATGATGCGTTTCCAGGAAGATATAGAGCGTAAAGCCTACCAGGTAGGTGGTGGTAACTTTGTAGCACCTGCACAACGTATGGTAGACTTCTGCAATAATAAAATAGCTACCAACCTGCCAGATTGCAGCTATGTGCCGGGAGTATTAAGCAGCGATTTACGTGGCGTGCTGCCTGGCTTTGTTATGCGCAGCCTGCAACAAGGCTTCCAGGCTTTTGGCAAAAAAATGCGGGGCTATTATACCAATGATGCTATAATAGTAGCTACTGAAAGCCGCACCTCCTCTCCTGTGCGCATTCCACGTGATGCAGAAACACTACAGCACCCGCAAATCTCCAATTTATATCCCTGTGCCGAAGGCGCCGGGTATGCAGGAGGCATTGTGAGTGCTGCAATGGATGGGGAAAAAGTAGCGGCCGCTATCAGCGTGCTTTTAACAGGCTGTCTTTAACCAGTGTATTGTTATGGAAAGAATGTAATGCTTTTTCCAGCTCCTGTTTTTTATCGGCAGTTAAGCTACCACCATATAAAGAAGACAGGTCCGGCTTACCGGCATCTACCCAGGAGGTATACCAGAAATCGGCCACCAGGTTGGCAGAACTGATAGCCTGCTCATTGATGGTATTCTTTAATGCAGCTGCATACGCTTTAGCAAACTCAGTAGTATAACTCTGATATTCCTTACCCTTACGCACTTGTGTACGGTATTTTTGCTCAGGTGTAAAACGGGCGCTTAACTCTTTTTCTTTACCAAACACATCCGGCAATAAAGCATTCGCCTTACGTATAGCTGCCCAGATAGCTTTTGCCGGATCTTTCAGGTAAGTGGCTTTATGGGTGCTGCTTAAATTATAGTTGCCTATTTCCAGCTCAGGCACCATGCTTTCCCACAGGCTATGTAAGCCCTTTTGATTGGTCAGCTGACCATCGTAATTCATGCTGGTATGCAAAGGCACATGCGCATCTTCTACATAATGGCCCAGATCGGCTGCATAAAAAAGAATGCTGTCTTTATTACCTTGTTTAAAAGCTTCGGTCAGCTTGTCTTTCATGTATTGTACATGGTAAGGCACATAACCATATTCCAGTAAAGTATCTTTTGAGTATTTAGCTACCGCTTCGTTCCAATGTAAAGGCATGGTGTAAGCAGCATCAGGACCAAAAGCTTCCAGGTCAATAAAATGCTTGGGGCCTTCTGTGCTGTCTTCATTCCTGCGAACGTCGGCACGGGGGGCATTGTATTGCAAATAAGCGTTATTGCTGTAGAAGAAATCGCGTAAACTACCGGATGGTAGCTCATAAACAGCCAGCTGATGGGCGGTTTTATGAATTAAAAATCCCCAGCTACCTGCTGCAATAGTGATGGCGGCCAGTGCTAATGCAACCCCGGCACGCTTAAATAATGGACTCATGTGTATGAACGGTTTTTCAGTCTGGCAAAATTATTCTATACTGCAATGGTAGTTGTAAGATTTCGGTAAATTCCGATACTTATAGTATAATGTTAACATAAACACGCTGAGTATGGCACTATTAACACTAGAACACCTTAAAAAATACTACGCCACGCAGAAAGCCGTTGACGATATTAGCTTTAGCATTGAGCCGGGCAGCATTTTTGGCCTGCTGGGACCTAACGGAGCTGGTAAAACCACCCTATTGCGTATGATCACCGGCATTTTCTACCCGGATGAAGGCAATATCACCTTTGACGGCAGAAAGTTTGACCCGCTGAACGATATCCGCCATATCGGGTACATGCCGGAAGAACGGGGCCTGTATAAAAAAATGAAAATTGGCGAGCAGGCTTTATACCTGGCCCAGTTAAAAGGACTCAGCCGCAGCGAAGCCATGGAAAAAATAAAAGCCTGGTTTATCAAGCTGGAAATGGAAAGCTGGTGGAACAAAAAAGTGGAAGACCTGAGTAAAGGCATGAGCCAGAAGCTACAGTTTGTAACCACTGTATTGCACGAACCCAAACTGATTATCCTGGATGAGCCATTCAGCGGCCTGGACCCGGTAAACGCCAACCTGATTAAAGACGAAATTTTTGCCCTGGCTCAAAAGGGAAGCACTATCATTTTCAGTACGCACCGCATGGAGCAGGTAGAGGAAATATGCGACCATATTGTGCTGGTAAATAAAGGCAGGAAAATACTGGACGGCACCGTTCAACAAATTAAACAGGACTTTAAAGAAAACCTGTTTAGCATACAGTTGCAACAACAGCCTGCTTCTACCGATAGCAATGCCTTTACCATCACGCGCCAGAAAAACAATACACTCACCATTCAGATCAATGAAGGCTACCAAAGCAATGATATTCTGCGGCACTTCCTGCAACAGAATGTAACTATTGAAGCTTTTCATGAAATACTGCCTACACTGAACGAAATATTCATCCGGGAAGTAGAAGGCAGCAGTGCTGCGGTTACACGCGCCTTTCAATCAGAAAACGTATAATTCATACATCACTTAATTACTGCGCCATGAGCAAAACTTCTTTAATTATACAACGGGAATATCTCTCCAGGGTAAAAAACAAAACCTTTCTGCTAACTACCCTGCTTACTCCCTTGCTATTCGTTTTTTTAATTGGCTTTTCTGCCTACCTGGCCGTAAAGGGTACTGACACGCTTTCTATTGCCGTGCAGGATGCCAACGGCTTTTTTAAAACCAATTTAAAAAGCAGCAACAGCATTCAATACCATTTTACAGAAGGTATTGACACCAGCAACTACCTCGCTAAAGGTTATTCGGCTATTTTAATGATCCCTAAATTTGAAGGCACCACTAACACCGATTATATCATCCGCTATCAAAAAGGGATAGGTATTAAGGCTAAAGCTGATATAGAAGATGACATCAATTCAGCCATAGAAGATCATATGCTGGAAGTAGCGGGCGTTAACCGTAGTGCGTTGGATTCTATACATAAAGAATCACGCTTTGCCAATTTAAAATCGTACCAGGAAAAAGGGGAAGGCGCTTCTGAAAGCGACTCCAGCGTGGCACATGGCATTGGTTATGTATGCGGCTTTCTTATATACATTACCATGTTTATTTATGGCGTAATGGTAATGCGTGGGGTAACGGAAGAAAAAACCAACCGTATTGCAGAAGTGATTATCAGCAGCGTAAAACCTTTCCAGTTAATGCTGGGCAAAATTGTAGGCATAGGCGCTGTAGGCTTAACACAGTTTCTGATATGGATTGTGTTAATACTGGGCATTACCATGGGAGCCAACCACTTTTTATCGCCCGATACACTGCACCAGGTACAAGCTGCTCAACAAGGTGGCACTATGGCAGCTGGCGCACAATCCAGCGAGTTTGCCCAGGGCTTCTCTGAAATGAAGCACATGGTAGGTACCGTAAACTGGATAGTGGTGATAGGTTTGTTCCTGTTTTACTTTATTGGTGGTTACCTGTTTTACGCAGCCCTGTTTGCAGCGGCTGGCAGCGCAGTGGAAGACGTGCAAAACTCGCAAAGTCTTACGATGCCCATTACCATGCCTATCATTTTCTCCTTTATCATTTTAACCAGGGCCATTAACTACCCTGATAGCCCTATCGCCGTATGGGCCAGTATTATCCCTTTTAGTTCCCCCATTGTGATGATGGCTCGTGTGGCTTATGGAGTGCCGGGCACCGTTCCTTACTGGCAGTTACTGGCCAGTATGGCGTCGTTAATTGCCGGCTTCTTATTTACCACCTGGCTGGCCGGTAAAATTTACCGTACCGGCATATTACTCTATGGTAAAAAAACTACCTGGAAAGAGATGATCAAATGGGCTTTTGTAAAAAACTGATCAGTAACTTCTACATATACAAAAGCGGGCTATCACTTCTATGCGATAGCCCGCTTTTTTTATTCAAGGAATTACCCCCGTGCAGTTTTATTACCTAATACCAGGAAGCGTACAATCATATGCGCTAATCCTGATACCGCAAAAGTTACCACCAATATCAGCAATCGTTTTCCCATCGTATCAAATATATCTGCCAAAGACGAAATACCACTTCCGGAATAAATGGCTGTCATCGCAAATAAAATAACGCCCACCAGCCAAAGCGTAATATGCGACCATAGATAACGTGTTTTATAAAAACCGCCCTTGGGAAAAGAAGTGAAAAGCAGTATAACATGGGCTGCAAAAAAGAGGATAGCAGCAGCAGACAAGCAGGTAAATAATGTCATATCATTGGTTTTACGTAATGAATATAACATTGTGCCGTCATTCGCCAGCTATCCTCAGCGGGAGCTATTTACATAAAATATATTTGAATATATTTTATACTGATAACCTGTCTATCGTTTGTTCCAGTTGAAGGAACGCGAAATATTAAAACCAAAATAAATATCCCCTTTACCCCAGGTACCGGTGTTTTTGGCCAGGTAGTAAGGCGCTATCATGCCCCTGGAATTGGATACCACAAACTGGAATACGTGACCACCGGTTTCAATATCCCAGCCAAACGAAAGGGAACGTGTGATATCAGCAGAAGCTATCTGGTTATCGAAAAAGTAGTTGTATTCAGCACTGATACCCATTCTTTTGGTAAACTTAAAACGGGCACCGCCGCTTACAGCAAACACATCGTTTTTATCTTCTGGTGTAGCCACCAGGTTCATATGTGTCCACGAAGGGGCTAATAGTAAAGAAAAGTTGCTGGAGAACTTGCGGGCCAGCAACAATTGCGAAGTATAACTGGTACGGTAACGGGCGTCGAGGTAAGGCTTATCGCTGTAACGCTGGGTAAAATTGGTAAGCACGCCATAAAAGCTGGCCGAAATGGGCATGCCCTTAGTGGTTTGCTCCAGTATTTTATACTTTACCGATCCGTCAAAGGTTTTATCCAATGAGCTACGGCCTACCCCTACCGAAAGCCGGTCGGTGATACCATAGTCCAATCCAAAACGAATCTCTGCATTATCTAAACCGAACAAAGCATAAGCACCTTCATTAAGTTTGCCAAAGCGGTGCATAATTAAAAACTGCAGGCTTTTTTTACCGGGCGATTCGGTGGTGGGCAGGTTTACCAACTGCGTGGCTTTAAAGGTACCTATTACCACTTCCGGCTGCTGGTCCACTGCCAGTGAATCTTCCAGCATTTTTAATAAAGAACTGTCCTGCGCCGTTGCTACCTGGTATTGGCATAACAGCAGCAGGCCTATATATAAAGAAATTTTGCGCATAAGCTTTTTACTTTAAGGGGTTGCATACTATAGACACCTTTACGGCTACGTCAGGGGCTATTTTATCTTTTACGGCTCCGGGAATAGTGATCTTATAATCGGCCAGCTTCACATTAAAGGAAGCACTGCCCGATACTTTACCTTGCTGCACTTCCAGCACTGCGGGGATACTTACCGGCTGGGTTACACCGTGCATGGTGAGTTTGCCATCGATGGTTACCGGGTACTTACCGGGTGTATTACTTACATTACCATTGATAGCGCCTGTAAACGAGGCTTTGGGGTATTTTTCACTCTCTGCATAGTTTTCATTAAAGTGATCCTGCATCAATTGTTTATCAAACAAAAAACCACGCATCAATAAAGAAAAGGCTACTGTTTTTTTAGAAAGATCTACCGCGGCAAACACCTGCTTGTTTTCTGCCTTTATGTCTTCGGCAGATGTTTTAGAAAAGAAACTGATTTTACCATCGCGGGTAATAAAGGTTTGCGCCCGGGCTGCCTGTAGTGTGCAGGCGGTTAGCAACATTACTATTAACTTTTTCATAGCCTATTATTTAGTTATTTAAAGCACCGCGTGCTATCCATGCTTTTATAGTATTGATCTCACAGTCACTCAGCTTGGAGCGATTATAAGGCATAGCCACATAGCCTGAAGCATGTGTGATAGAACCTATTAACGCACCATTATCAACCTGGGCCTTTACCTGTGCATAGGTACCCAGCGATATGCCACCGGCACTGCCATGGCAACTAGTACAACTGGCTTTTAAAATAGGCACCACGTTGGCTGCATACTGCATATTAGCCGTATCACAACTACTGCCACCACCGCCTGTTCCGGTGCTGTCTGTGCCACCACTCTGGCTTAAATCCACTTCATTGCTCTTTGAACACGATTGCACTGCAATGCAACCGGCAATAATGAGTAGGGGGAGTAATACCCATGTCTTTTTCATAGTTATCATCAATTTTAAATTAAGCCGTTAGTTCTCGTTGACCAATACTGCATCTACCAGGTTCACATCCATCAGGTAGCCGGTGCAACGTCCTTTTATACAAACCTTTTGTCCTACTTTCAGGTCATCTGCCTTTTGATCACTGGCAAGGCTGCAGTTAATACCACCTCCCATTTCACTTTTAGCGGCCAGCAGCACTGCAGCAGCGCCGGCAGCATTTTGCACCTGCGCCACCACACCAGTTACTTCCAATACTTTATTACTGTACAGCTGATTAGCCTTTTCTTCGTTTACCGCATAATGACTATACAAAGTGTCGGCGGTAAGCTTGCTATCCGACTGTTCGGCTGTAACACCAGCCCTCGGTTTCTGGTACAGGTAATACCCCCACGCCAGCGCTGCCAGGCATAGGAATACCCCTGCGAAAAACAGTTTCTTTTTTCGCGTCATGTATTTCAGATATTAAAACTTAACAGACCGTGTAATACCCACGTTTATACCAAAACTGGTTAAAGGCAAACTGCCTACACCCACTCCCCCGATAGAAGCCTTGAGGTAAGGCTCTATTCTCAGGGTTCCTAAAACTCCCATAGGTCGCTCATATCCGATACCGGTATGTATTATATTCAACCAGTTCCTGGTTGCATTATCATATTTCCAATTGGCATTATGTACCTGGTTATTATACAGGTAAGCATAATCATAGCTTTCGCGGTTCATCAGGTAAGAAGACACACCCAGATTGGCATACCAGCTGCTTTTCTTTCCTGTTTTAAAAAAGTACCGCACATTCAAAGGCAATTCAAACATTCTGCACCAGCCATCCACATCTACAATGTTGGCGTTGGGATAGGTTAATTTCTTAGTGTTAAAATATTCACCTTTGGAATAATAATATTTCCTGTCCCACAATAACCCTGTTTCAACTGCCAGTTTTTTTGAGAATTGATAGCCCACTATTACTCCAAAACCATATCCCACATTATTTACCTGTTGTCCTTTTACCGTACTTATGTCAGGACTCACCAATGCTCCTATGTATAACCCCTTCTTTTTCTCTTTTTTCAACTCCTTTACAACAACAGCAGAATCTTTACCAGCATCCCCTGTTGCAAAAGTCGTGTTGTCTTTTGCAGCTGTATCGGGCCGGGAACTTACCATGTCATTAACCGTTGGCAGGCTGTCTGCCTTTGTAGCGGTATCAGCAGTGATGTGTTGCCTTTCAATGATTTCAAGGAGCTTATTTACTTTCCTGGCCGGCTCTTTCGTTGTCAGAGAATAATTTTGTTCTCTATCAGTACCCGTCATTTTCTTCCTGCCTGCCGGTATCCGCTCTTTTTTCAATTGATACGCATGTTCCGGCTCAGGGGTTGCCTGTGGAGGAATATTTTGTAAAGATTTTTTTTCGGGAGATGGAATATTCTCCTGTTTCTCTTCGTTTAAAGTAGTAACCGTGCTAACCTGCCGGCTGGTAGTTTGTTGTGCCAATGCCGGTGTATGAGAAAAAGTGAACTTAGGCAAATGCGCTACAAAACACAAAGGAGTTAACAACAGCAGCCATAGTACCCGATACCATTTACCGGCTCCTCCCTTTTCTACAAAAGAAGGCCCGTTCCCTTCCGGGTGCAGCTTCGCCATTACCGTATCCCAGTCGGTATCACCCGTTTTTAGCGGATAATTATCGGCAGCATTGCGGAACAGGTCGTCCATATCGTCATCTAAGAGCTGCATATGTTTCTTTCACGTATAGAGTTTAGTTTTTTCTGCAAATGGGCCCTGGCCTTTGCCAGGTTGGATTTGGATGTTCCCACCGTTATACCCAGCTGGCTGGCTATTTCCTGGTGCGAAAACCCGTCTATTACATACATGTTAAACACTACCCTGTACGATGGCGGTAGCTGTTTTACTTCAATAATCAGTTCTTTATAAAAGAGCCTTTGTTCCGGTGTTTGCTGGTTATCAGCTTCTTCCCACACATACTCCGGAATACCTCCTATTTCCGGTATCATGTTTTGCCTGCGCAATTCATCAATAGCGGTGTTTACCATTATCTTCTTAATCCACCCCATCAGTATTTTTTCCAGGTGTTCCGGTTCGCGGCAGGTGAACCGGCTAAAGTGATTAAACAGTTTTACAAAACCGTCATTCACGACATCGGTAGCTTTTTCGTACCGGTATACATACCGGAAAACTATTTTAAGCGCATAACCATAATATTTTTCATACAGCACCTTTTGATAACCGGGTTGGTTACGCATACAGCCCTGTACTATGGTTGATAGTTGTTCCAAAGAAGATATTGGTAGCGTTTAGTTTTAAGTACATACGGCTGGCAAATAAATTGGTTGCCTGTGCTTGCAATATTTCTTTTTTTCTTCCGAAGCAACTCCTGTACAAAGCTAGCCGTATGAATGTATGAAAGTGCACATTTCATCTACAAATAAAACTTTTTAAGCCATGACAAATAAATACATCCTGGCAATAGGCCTGGATGGCCTATCTACTATTTTGGAAAGGATAGCCTGGTAAGGGGTAATAACCGGGGCGTAAGCGTGCCTTTGCCGGGAGTGTGGACTATTGTCAATAATAATTTGGTGACGGCTTTACCATAAAAGCCACCCGGGAACCTGTCAATCGTTCCCAGGCTACGAGCGTTTGGATGAAAGATGGATCAATTCAGCAGCAGGCTGACCTCTCTGGCAGCCTGCTTACATTCTTCCCATATTTCCTGTACAATGGCAGCAGCCGGCTGAATATCCTGTATTAAAGCACTTACCTGGCCTATTTCCAGTTCCCCTTCTTCCAGGTTACCTTCAAACATGCCTTTTTTAGCGCGGCCATGTCCTAATAACTGGTTTAAATCCTGTTCCGATGCTCCGGCCCATTCCAACTGTTGTACCTGTTCAAAAAATTGGTTCTTTAGCAATCTTACCGGCACTGCTTTTTTCATACTGAGCTGGGTATCGCCTTCCCGCGCAGCTACAATCGCCTGCTTAAAAGCCAGGTGTGAACTGGCTTCTTCACTACACACAAAGCGGCTGCCTATTTGCACGGCATCGGCCCCCAGCGCCATGGCTGCCAGCATTTGCCTGCCGGTGGCTATGCCCCCGGCTGCTATTAACGGAATAGAAATATGTTGGCGTACTGCGGGTATCAGCACCATAGTGGTGGTTTCTTCCCTGCCGTTGTGGCCACCGGCTTCAAAGCCCTCAGCCACCACTGCATCGCAGCCTGCTTCCTGCGCCTTTAGTGCAAATTTGCTGCTGCTTACCACATGCACTACGGTAATGCCGTGTTGTTTTAATCGTGAAGTATAGGTTTTGGGATTACCGGCAGAAGTGAATACCACCGGCACTTGATAATCGATAATGGTTTGTATATGCGCTTCAATATCCGGGTACAGCAAAGGCAGGTTTACACCAAACGGCTTATCTGTAGCAGCCTTGCAATCGATAATGTGCTGCTTCAACACTTCGGGATACATACTGCCTGCACCTATAATGCCTAAGCCGCCCGCATTGCTTACCGCGCTGGCCAGTTTCCAGCCACTGGCCCATACCATACCTGCCTGTATAACAGGCAGTTGAATTTGCAATAACTGTGTAACCCGGTTCGTTGCTTCCATAGCCCTAATTTACAATATCCGGCTATGTGCGCGCCTGCTTATCCGAAATCTATTTCGGTATTGTCGCCAATGTTCAGGCTACGGCTTAACCCTTTTACGCTGGCATCGCTACCAATTAAAGAGTGATCTATCACCACTTCATGTAAATTGGTGTATGAGCCAATAATGCTGTCCCGTACAATGGAATACTGTACATGCGAGTTAGCACCAATAGACACATGCGGGCCTACAATGGTATTTTTTAAGATGGTACCGGCTCCGATGCTTACCGGGGGGATGATGATGGAGTTTTCGGAGTGTACCGATTCGTGTACATACCCTCCGAATTTTTTTAATAAAGTGGCATTGCTTTCCAGCAGGGTTTCTTTTTTACCGCAATCGAACCAGTTTTTCACCTTAAAGGCTTTAAAACGGGCGCCGCGTTTCATCATACAGTCCAGGGCGTCTGTAAGATTGTATTCCCCATAGCTGCGGATATCTGCCTCAAATAAATGGTGCAGACACTCGTATAAGAATTCGGTTTCTTTTATTTTATACAACCCTACCAGGGCCATATTGCTTTTAGGAATAGCCGGTTTTTCTACCACATGCTCAATAAATCCTTCCGAATCTATTTCTGCTACCCCAAAGCTGCGCGGATCATCCACCTTTTTCACGCCTAACATGCTGTAAGGGCTGTCAATCACCTCCTTTACATCGTAGTCGCAAATGGTATCACCCAGCACCACAAACACTTCTTCCGAGCCTACCAGACTACGGGTTAGCTCTACTGCGTGGCCGGTACCCTGTCGCTCACTTTGCTGCACGAAATGGCAGGTAAGATCGGGATACGTCTGTTTTACGTACTCCTGAATCTTCTCGCCCAGGTAACCTACAATAAAGATAAACTCATCGATACCCGCGTCATGAAGCTGATCTACAATGAAACTAAGGATAGTTTTGCCTGCAATCGGAATTAACGCCTTTGGTTGTGTATATGTAAGCGGACGAAGTTTTGCACCTGCCCCCGCTACTGGAATTATCGCTTTCATTGAATAATTGGTCTTCTCTTATCTCGCTAAGAAGCCGTGAAAATAGTAAAATCTATAATCCAGCCAAGTTTTGTGGAAATTCAGGTTATTTTTGCGCCAAAATTCACCAGACAATGCAAAGGGATACTATCGTCTTCGATCTGATACGCAAAGAGTTAGAGCGCCAACGCCATGGCATTGAATTAATTGCTTCTGAAAACTTTACCAGCCTGCAGGTGATGCAAGCCATGGGAAATGTGATGACTAACAAATACGCAGAAGGGTATCCCGGCCGCCGTTACTATGGTGGATGCGAAATTGTAGACCAAACCGAACAACTGGCTATTGACCGTTTAAAACAAATTTTCAACATTGAGTACGCTAACGTACAGCCGCACAGTGGTGCGCAGGCAAATGCTGCCGTTGCCCTGGCTTGTTTACAGCCCGGTGACGACATTTTAGGCCTGGATCTGAGCATGGGCGGTCACCTGACCCATGGATCGGCTGCTAACTACAGCGGAAAGTTATATAAGGCTCATTTTTACGGCGTTAAGAAAGAAGATGGTCGTGTGGATTATGAAATGCTGGAAGCAAAAGCCCGCGAAATAAAACCTAAAATGATCATTTGCGGCGCCAGCGCTTATAGCCGCGACTGGGATTATGCCCGTATTCGTAAGGTAGCTGATGAAATTGGCGCCCTGGTAATGGCCGATATTGCCCACCCAGCTGGTTTAATTGCCAAAGGTTTACTGAACGATCCGTTTGATCATTGCCATATCGTTACCAGCACCACCCACAAAACACTGCGTGGACCTCGTGGCGGTATCATTATGATGCGCAAAGATTTTGAAAATCCATTTGGATTAACCGATAACAAAGGCAATATCCGCCTGATGAGCAACCTGATTGACCTGGCAGTATTCCCAGGTATCCAAGGCGGTCCATTAGAGCACGTAATTGCTGCTAAAGCCATTGCTTTTGGTGAAATATTGAGCGATGAGTACACCCAGTACGCCAAGCAGGTGCAAACCAATGCCCAGGCTATGGCCAAAGCATTTATGGAAAAAGATTACCAGATCATCAGCGGCGGTACCGATAACCACCTGATGCTGATTGACCTGCGTAACAAAAACATCAGCGGTAAAAAAGCAGAGCAAGTGCTGGTACAGGCTGATATCACCGCCAACAAAAACATGGTTCCTTACGATGACAGAAGCGCATTCGTAACAAGCGGCATCCGTTTTGGTGTAGCAGCCATTACCACAAGAGGTATGCACGCTGAGCATATGCAATTTATTGTAAACGCAATTGACAATGTGCTGATGAATGCAGATGACGCTGCCCTTATCAACAAAGTGAAAAGCCAGGTGAACGAATTCATGGGTCAGTTTGTTCTGTATCCAGAGATGGGATAAGAGATGATTACTAAAGCAAAAACTTATGATACAACGTATACAAACAATCTGGTTACTGGTGGCTTCTGTGCTGGCGTTTTTAACGCTGAAACTCCCTTTTTATGCAGGCATGCATGAAGTGGAAGGTGGAGTGCCACAGTATGTAATCTTAACCGGAACTACCAACCTGTTAATTACCATTGTAACCGTAATTACCGGGGTAGCTGCTTTACTGATGATTTTTTTCTATAAAGAAAGAAAGCGCCAGTTGTGGTTAACACTGGCTACTACATTGGTGGCTATTGTAAACATTGTACTGTACATTACCGAAACCGGCAAGTTTGTAGCCGGCAGCGGCAACTATGCGCTTACCTCTGCGCTTACCTTTGTTATTCCCGTGTTTCTGATACTGGCAATACGTGGCATCAGAAGGGATGATAAGCTGGTAAAAAGTGTAGACAGGCTACGTTAATAAAACAGTTTACAACATATAATCACACCGGTTACCCGCACAAGTAACCGGTTTTTTATTGCCTTGGACCGACCGGAACGCTATTTGTTGAGCAAATACAAAAGCATGGATATGAAAAACACAGCCAGATTTCAGCATGCCTTTGAGGCAGCTAACGACAACAACAACCACGAAGCCGCTATAGAGTTGTATAACCTGGAAATCATCAACGACCCTAACAACTATGTAGCCTGGAACAACCGCGGCATCAGCCGCGTGCAATTAGGGATAGAACAGGAAAACCGCGACCTGATACTGGATGGCATATCTGATTTTAGAAAAGCGCTGGAAATAGCTGATAAAAACAGTATTAAAGGCCACGACAATGCAGAAGCCAACCTGGAATGGGCCAATAAAATACTGACCGATTTTGATTAGAGCACTTCCAGTTGCTTCAATGCTTTAGTCAGGCTAATGCCTTTGCCCAATACCGGCTTAAACAGGTCGCCTTCGGCCTGTATCCTGGCTATGGCATTGGCAATAGTAAAGTCGGTAACCTTCAATCCCTTTTTCACCTCTTCCCAATGCAAGGGCATGGACACCGAAGCCTTAGGCCTGGGCCTTACCGAATAAGGAGCAGCCAGGGTGGCCTGCGGGCGGTTTTGTAAAAAGTCGAGGTATAACTTTCCCTTACGGGCACTTATCTGCCGCTCTATACTGGTGAAAGCGGGTATCTGCGCCTGCACCAGGGTCACAATCACCCGGGCAAACTCTTTCGATTGCTCATAGGTATATTTCGCTCCTAACGGAATATAGATATGCATACCTGTAGAGCCGGAGGTTTTGCAATAAGAAGGAATACCTGCCGCATCCAGTAACTGATGTGTTACATTGGCCGCTTCTATCACCTTATCAAACGGTGTATTCTTACCGGGATCTAAGTCGATGATGCACCAGGTAGGATTGTCCGGCTTGTTCACGGTACTGCTCCAGGGATTGATTTCAATGCAGCCCATATTGGCCATTAACAACAGTCCGGCTTCCTCTGTACATACCATAAAGTTTTTCTGCTCTTTGTCATCCTTGCTATGATAAGGAAACAGGGTTACCCAATCCGGCACCTTACCCGTTACATCTTTCTGGTAAAATGCCTGACCGTCAATGCCATTCGGAAACCGGTTCAACGATTGAGGTCTGTTTTTGATATAGGGCAAGATATAAGGCGCTACCTGGTAGTAATAATTCAGCATGTCTCTTTTAGAGATCTTGTCTTTGGGCCAGTATATTTTATCCAGGTTGGTAAAGCTCAACTCCTGCCCATTCACCTTCCGCACCTGGCTTTCATCAGTCGGATTCAACAGGGTTTTACGTGCTGTTTTGCCAGCTGGCTGTAGCACCTTGCTGGTGTGCAGGGCGCTTTTGTTTTCTTTCACTGTTTTCACGGGAACGGCTATTTCGCGTTTTACGTCTTTTGCTTTTTTATCCTCCCGCATGCCTTCAAAAGAAGGATGCCGCATTACGCCATCACTGGTTATTTCGGTATAGCTTACTTCACATACCAGCTTAGGCCGTAACCATGTAACGCTGGCATGAGGTGGATCGGGCCGGAAGCGGGAAGGTTTATTTACATCCGGTTCCTGTTCAAAAGGAAGCTTGCTGGTAATAAGGGGCTTAAACTGCTTCATCATATCTTTTTGCATCGCTTCTGTAAAGCCGGTGCCTATTTTACCGGTGTATTGCAGTTTTCCATTTTCATATACACCTACCAATAGCGAACTGAACAACTTCACAGAACCCTTATTTTGCGTAAAGCCACCTATTACCACTTCATGCCTTTTACCCGTTTTCATTTTAAGCCAGTTGCGCGACCGGTTACCAGGTTCATATTTACTATTTTCTTTTTTAGCGATAATACCCTCCAGGCCGGTTTCAGCAGCAGCAGCCAGAAATTCGGTAGCAGTAGCATTAAAGTTTTCACTCATCCTGATAGGTCCATCCGGGGAAGGTAATTGCTCTTTCAACAACTGGCGACGCTGCTGCAAAGGCAAGGAGGTTACATCATATCCATTCAACCAGAGAAGGTCAAATACATAGTAATACAAATCGCCATCGGCTTCACTGCGCCAGTTTTGCAACAAACCGAAATTAGATACCCCGTTTTTATTCACTACCACAATTTCTCCATCTACTACAGCATCCACCTTCCATTGCTTTACGGCTTCATATATTGGATAGAATTTTTCATTAAACGATTTCTGATTGCGCGAAACCAGTTCAGTAGATTTCCCATGCTTTAACGTCAATGCCCGGTAACCATCCCATTTAATTTCGTATAGCCAGCCTTCTTCATCAAATGGTTTATCTACCAGGGTTGCCAGCATAGGGCTACTATTTTTAGGAAAGGCTTTTTTTACGCCCTGTGTGGCTGGGGCTTTTTTTTTAACGGCCTGGGTGGTGGCGGATTTAGGCTTAACTGCTTTTTTAGCGGCCGTCTTTTTAAAGGCTGTTTTAGCGGCTGTTTTATTTGCGGCAACCTTCTTCACAGGCACCTTTACTTTCCCCGCAGTATCAGGCTCTTTATGATCTTCCCCATAGATATGGGTGCTGGTAGCTTCTACTTTTGCCAATGTTTTGCCTGAAACAACCGATTTATCCTTTTTGGTAATATCAGTAGTAGCGGCATATTTATCACGGTGCTTAATCAGCAACCAGGAGTTTTCTCCCCTTCCATGCGTATGTACTAAAGCAAATTCTCCTTTCAGCTTTTTACCATGCAGGGCAAACTTGAGCGAGCCGGCATTCAATTGCTTCAACAGCAACTTTTCCTGTTCTTTCTTTGTTTTCGCCTGTTCTAATGGCTCATAGGTACCTTCATCCCATACAATCACCGTTCCTGCACCATAATTACCTTCCGGTATAATTCCTTCAAAAGTGCGGTAATCGTAAGGGTGATCTTCTACCATCATAGCCAGGCGTTTTACAGAAGGGTCTGTAGAAGGCCCTTTAGGCACTGCCCAGCTTTTTAATACGCCATCCATTTCCAGCCGGAAATCGTAGTGCAAATGAGAAGCATCATGTTTCTGGATCACAAAACGAAGGCGGCCACTGCTGGCTTTACCTCCAGCGGGTTCTGGTGTGTGCGAAAAGCTGCGCTTTTGCTTATATCTGGCAAGGCTCATAGGAAATAGTATTAAACGCTAAAAACGTTGTAAATACTATGCCAAAGCAAGTGGCCACATCATGGCCTATTCCATCGTAAAACGGATAATGCCGTTGCTGTGTTCGTCGGATGACATAAACACTTCATACTGTTTGCCATTGGCATATACCCGCATCATAGCCGTATTAGGCGGAATATCGCCCAGGTTATTGGCATACATAATCAATTCGTTCTCCTGCCCCCGCACAGCCTTTATCTCTAACTCAATAGGCTCGGCCGTGATACGCTTCCGGTTTAAAATCAGTTCTTTATTAAAATACAGGGAGATGTTATCACCATCCAGCACATTGTTATCCCATATCAAAACTTTGATATTAGGCGATTGCAGGGGAATGGACTGGATAAGTGTGCGGCTTCTGGATAGCATGAGTTGAAATTCCGCTTCTTTTTTCAGTTTGTCTTTACTCACCACCTGTGCCAGATCTTTACGCACATCTATGCCATCTTTAGGTAGCGTAATAATATGTGTAATTGCTTCTACTGAATCGGCATCAGCTTTTTTGGTAAAAATGGGTTTGGTGCGTGCAAACTTTCCCACGCCAGCCCCGCAGTCGTCTGCCGAAGCGGCCGTCCAGGTTCCTGTTAGGGAGTCTTTCTGATTACTCGTAGAGAAGGTAAGTATATAAGTATGCAAACAGGTATACTCGGCCGGGTGCAGATGATTGTCTTTAATACTGGTTTCTTGAATAGTCCATTTATTGTCTTTGGCATTATAGGTACATTCCAAAGTTTTGATCACATAGTAAAACTTGCCCTTGACCCAACTATAATGATAGCTTAACCCATGAATACGGTTAGAATCTACTCCTGCAATTTCCAGGATATCGCCTTCCGGCTCTTTGGATGATTCATGGTAACCCGGTGAACTGGTAAGCGGACTTACACCATACCACTTGCCTGTAATAAACTGCGCTTTTGCAGTATGCACTACTGTTAAAAGCATTAACACCAGCATAGTTCCTATCATTCTGTAACCCCTGTTCATACGAATAAAAGTAAGCTACAATGGGAAAAACTCTACGCTGCCGCTGAAAGTTTTTCCCAACTACACCCCACGCCATAGGTCTCTGTTGCGTTGCAGCCCATCATAACATCACCAACGGCATGATATTTTAACCCTATCCTGCAGAACCTTATTCGTTAATTAAATGAAAACACTATGAGTACGTTAACAACAGCAACAACCAATGAAACTACCATTGATGTATTAAATGATCTGATCGAAATTCACAACGACCGTATCACCGGTTATAGAAACGCTATTGATGAATTAAAGAGTGAAGACATTGATCTGAAACCTTTATTTACTGATATGATTGTAGAAAGCGAAGGTTTAAAACTGGAGCTGTCATCTGAAGTGCAAATGCTGGGCGGCCAAACAGAAACCGGCACCACTGCCAGTGGTAAAATTTACCGTGCATGGATGGACGTAAAAGCAATGTTCACCGGCCACACCAGGCATGCAATACTTGCCAGCTGTGAAGGCGGTGAGGATGCTGCACAAAAGGCTTACCGCAGTGCACTGGAAGAAGAAGATATCTCTATGTCTGTAAAAACCAAGCTTACCAGGCAGCAGCAACAACTAAAACAGTCTCACGATAAAGTGAAACATTTACGCGATCAGGCTGCCTAAACAGTCTGCGAATCAGTAAGTAAAAAAGGCATGCTCATCATAAGCATGCCTTTTTGCTATCGTTACTACACCCACTTATAAAAACTTACCGGTATAGCTTTCTTTTATATTTTTTAATTCAGAAGGAATGCCGGCAAATACCAGGTTACCACCCGCATCGCCCGCTTCCGGCCCCAGGTCTATCACCCAGTCGGCACTCTTAATTACATCGGTGTTATGTTCTATCACCAACAGAGAATGCCCTTGTTCAATTAAAGCACGGAACGAACTCAATAACTTTTTAATATCATGAAAATGCAAGCCGGTAGTAGGTTCATCAAAAATAAACATGATATGCCCCTGGCTTTTGCCCTTGCCTAAGAAGCTGGCCAGTTTTACCCTTTGCGCTTCACCACCACTTAAAGTATCGCTACTTTGCCCGAGTTTAATATATCCTAAGCCTACATCATGTAAAGGCTGAATTGCTTTTACCAGGTTTTTCTCTTCCCCAAAAAATTCAATGGCTTCATCCACACTCATTTCCAGTACATCATAAATGCTTTTGCCTTTATAGTGTACTTCCAGCACTTCTTCTTTAAAGCGTTTACCGCCACATACCTCACAGGTTAAATGCACATCGGCCAAAAACTGCATTTCCACAATTTGTTCACCTTCACCTTTACAGGTATCGCAACGTCCGCCATCTACGTTAAAGGAAAAATGCTTGGGCTGAAAGCCACGCATCTTAGCCAATGGCTGACGGGAATACAAATCGCGTATATCATCGTAAGCCTTAATGTATGTAATAGGGTTACTGCGTGATGATTTACCAATGGGGTTCTGATCTACCAGTTCAATCTGGCTGATGCTATCCAGGTCTCCTTTAATAGCTTTATGGAAGCCGACTTTATCAGCCGGTTCTCCTTTCAGTTTTTTCAAGGCAGGGTACAACACCTGTTTTACCAGGGTGGTTTTGCCACTACCACTTACGCCGCTTACCACGCACAGTACATTCAATGGAAACGTAACAGTTACGTCTTTCAGGTTGTTTTGCCTTGCGCCTTCTACTACTATGCTGCTTTTCCATTTACGGGGTTGCCTGGGCACATCAATAGTCAGTTCACCTTTCAGGTATTTACCTGTTAAGCTGTTGTCATCTGCAATCAGTTCGTCGTATGTACCAGCAGCCACCACTTCACCCCCTAAGTGTGAAGCCAGCGGCCCCATATCAATAATATGATCTGCTTCGCGCATCATCATTTCATCGTGTTCCACTACCACTACCGTATTACCCAGTTCTTTCAGCTGCTTTAACACGCTGATCAAACGCTCGGTATCGCGGGAGTGTAACCCTATAGAAGGCTCATCCAGAATATATAACGAGTTGGTAAGGTTACTACCCAGGCTGCGGGTAAGTTGTATACGCTGACTTTCGCCACCGCTTAGTGAATTGGCCAAACGGTTCAGCGTTAAATAACCCAATCCTACATCTACCAATGTTTGCAGGCGTTGATTTATTTCCAGCAATATTCTTTTGGCTATTTGTTGCTGATGTTCGGTTAAAGGCACGTTTGCAAACCATTGTTGCAGGTCTTTTACCTGCCACTCGCACAGCTCACCAATATTGCGGTCATCAATTTTTATATACAAGGCTTCTTTGCGCAAACGCGAACCGCCGCATTCCGGACAGGTAGTACGGCCACGGTACCGGCTTAACAACACACGGTATTGTACCTTGTACAAATTTTGCTCTACTTCTTTAAAGAAATCACGAATACCATATACACTGCCATTGCCATTCCACAGTAGCTTATACTGCGCCGGTGTTAAATCGGCAATTGCCTTATGAATAGGGAAATCAATGCTACGGGCCCCTTTTACAAACTGATCGCGCCACAGGCCCAGTTTCTCCCCTTTCCAGGGAGCCACAGCCCCTTCATACACACTTAATCTTCTGTCAGGTATTACCAGGTCTTCATCTATACCCAGTACTTGTCCAAAACCTTCACAGGTAGGACAGGCTCCGTAAGGATTATTAAAAGAGAACAGGTTAGGAACCGGCTCTTCAAACGTAAGCCCATCCAGTTCAAACCGGTTGCTGTAATGCACCAGTTCTTTGCCATTTATTTCCAGCAGCACCTCGCCTTCACCTTCATAAAAAGCCGTGTTAATGGAATCGGATAAGCGGTGAATATCATCTTCTTCAAATTCTTTGGTCACCACCCGATCTATCAACAAGTAAATATGACTGCCGGCTTTTTTGTCGGTAGCGTTTTCGTCTTCTTCCGTTTTGGCTTTGGCAGTTTTAGACTTAGCAGCTGCTTTGGGTTTGGCCGGAATTTTCTTTTTCAGCTCCTTTTCGTCCATTTCCAGCAACTCTTCTATGCGCAGCAATTCCGGTGCTTCTTCCCTGCCCCGGATATACATACGGCTAAAGCCTTTCTGCATCAGAATGTTCAGTTCCTCTTTCACATCCCGGTTATCGTGCTGTTTAAAAGCCACCAGTATTACCACCCGCATACCTTCCGGCAATTGTTTAATGTCTTCCACCACATCGGTAACGTCGTCTTTCTTCACTTCCTTACCGCTGATGGGCGAAATGGTTTTACCAGCACGGGCATACAATAAACGCAGGTAATCATAAATCTCCGTCATACTACCCACCGTACTGCGTGGGGTACGCGTAATTACCTTCTGCTCAATGGCAATGGCTGGGCATAACCCTTTTATATAATCCACATCGGGTTTTACCATCCGGGCCATAAACTGGCGTGCATAAGCGCTCAGGCTTTCTGCATAGCGCCGTTGCCCTTCGGCAAACAGGGTATCGATGGTGAGCGACGATTTTCCGCTGCCCGACACCCCGGTTACCACAATAAATTTATTTCGGGGAAAGCCTACTGTTACGTTTTTAAGGTTATGGGTTCTTGCTCCCTTTACCACTATCATATCTTTCTGCTCCTCCGGGGTGGGTGTATCCTTCCGTTTTTTATCTTTTTCTGCTACCGTAGTGTTCCTTTTCATTCCCATTTTTTATCAATTACTGTACACAAGCAAAAAAATTGCCCAAACCGGCAGTTTTTTCACATTTTTTTTACAATTTACATGCAGCGAACTTGTTGGCAAATTGTAAATTCACATTACATTCACAAACATTAAATTTCTTCCTCTATCGAATAAACCTCTACTCAGGCACAATTTTTATATTATTAATTAATGTTAGCCCGGTCGTATAAACCCCAAAAACGCCCGTTATGAGAAGGTTTCATCATTATACCGACATTCAACTGATCCATTCATTTCACAATGGTGATGTTCGCGCGCTGGAAGCGCTAATAATCCGTTATAAAGATAAACTGTTCAGTTCTATTTTGTTCCTGGTAAAGGACAAATACCTGGCAGAAGATCTTTTTCAGGAGGCATTTATCCGCATCATTGATACGCTGAAGCAAAATCGCTACAATGAGGAAGGTAAATTCTTACCCTGGGCCATCCGGATTGCACACAACCTGTGCGTAGATCACTTCCGTAAGTTAAAACGCCTTCCCACTATTGTGGATAGCGATAATAACGACATATTCGAGTGGTTACAGGTGGCAGACGATACGCCCGAGCAGAAAATGATACGCCAGCAAAGCCATGCCCGCGTGCATAACATGCTACAGGAACTGCCCGAAGAGCAACGGGAAGTGATTGTATTGCGTCACTTTGGCGATCTCAGCTTTAAAGAGATTGCAGAAGCCACCAATTGTAGTATTAACACTGCTTTAGGGCGCATGCGCTACGGGTTAATTAATCTGCGCCGTATGATGACCGAAAAGCAGATTGCTTTGTAAACTTCCAGATACACATTCCCCTCCTATACCTTATTTAGCCGCCTTCCCCTAAAGGAAGGCGGCTTTTTGTTACCCATTGTACTCAGCCTTAACCATTCATGTATAATAGCTTACACCAATCTATCAAACACTGTAACTTTTGAACAAATAGAAAACAATCCATGTCCTCCATTGTAAGCATATCCGGAATAAGCAAAAACTACGGCCCCATACAGGCGCTGGACCAGGTATCTTTTGATATCCCCCAAAGCAGTGTATTTGGCATACTTGGTCCCAACGGTAGCGGAAAAACCACCCTGCTGGGCATATTAATGAATGTATTAAAAAGCAATGCCGGCAGCTTCACCTTTAAGGGGCAGCCTTTTAATGCGGTTATGCGCAAACAAATAGGCACCTTGCTGGAAACACCCAACTTTTATCATTATCTATCAGCCGAACGCAACCTGCGTATTGCCGCAGAAATAAAGGGAAGAGGTTTTGACGATATTGATGTGGTACTGAAAAAAGTAAACCTGTACGAACGCAGGCAAAGCAAGTTCAGCACTTTTTCACTGGGTATGAAGCAACGCCTGGCCATCGCTTCTTCACTGTTGGGCAATCCCGAGGTGCTGGTGCTGGACGAACCTACCAATGGATTAGACCCTGTAGGTATTGCCGAAATACGCTCGCTGATTACCCAATTGGCCGCTGAAGGCAAAACCATTATTATGGCCAGTCATTTATTGGACGAAGTGGAAAAGGTGTGTACCCATGTAGCCATATTAAAAAAGGGCAAACTGCTGCTTTCGGGTAATGTAAATGAAGTGTTTGCAGGGGAAGATATTATTGAAGTAAGCGCTGCCGACATTACCGCACTCATTGCAGCAGCCAACAGCCTGCCTGGTATTGGCAAAATAGTAACATTACCAACAAGTATACAGTTATTGTATCCTACCGGCACCGCCAACCTGGCTGCCATTAACCAGCATTGCTTTAATAATGGTGTGGTGTTAAGCCAGCTGCAACTGAAAAAGAAAAGCCTGGAAAGCAACTTCTTTGAATTAACCAATTAACCCACCCCCTCAACTAAACAATATGATACTGAAATTATTAAAGATAGAATGGCTGAAACTAAAGAACTACAAAACCTTCTGGGTTTTAGTGGGTTTGCTATTGTTATGTATTATAGGCATCAACTACATTTATTTCCAGGTAATTCATAGCAACTCTAAAGCAACAGTCTTAATGGGTATGGCTGGCTCTCCTTTCCAGTTTCCGGAAATCTGGCACACTGTGGCATTAATAGCCAGTTACCTGCTCTTCCTGCCTTCGTTGATAGTGATCATTAGCACCACTAATGAATTTAACTTTAAAACCCACCGTCAAAACGTAATCGATGGTTTAAGCCGTACAGAGTTTATATACGGAAAAATGTTATTAATACTGGTACTGTCTGTTGCTTTTACCATAGTGCTGTTTTTAACAGGTGTAGTGTTTGGCCTTAGCGAGGCATACAGTTATTTTTCTATGGAAAACAGCTCGCAACTATACTACTCCTTTATACAATGTATTAGCTATACCAGCCTTGCTTTGTTATTAAGCTTATTGCTAAAGCGCTCCGGGCTTACTATTGCGCTGTTTTTCACCTATGTGTTTTTAATAGAGAATATACTGGTGTTGCTGATTAACAGATTTGCTACCGGTGATCCACTGGAGGGACCGGGTTACTACTTAACACTGGACCCGACAGATAAACTGGTGCCTATTCAAATGTTTCAGAAGGCTTTGCAGAAAAACTTTCTACCTCCTGTAGCCAACTTATTAATAGCAGCTCATTGCTATATTATCCTATACTTTGTGCTTATTAAACGAAAATTTGAAACTGCTGATTTATAATCAGCAGTTTTTTTATACTATCTGTTTAAGCAGAAGCAGCTTCTGCCTGTAATTGCTCTATGGCTGCATCTGCCGAAGGATACAGGAAATGAAAACCGGTTTCTTTAATATGGGCAGCACTCACAGTAGCGCTTTTCAGCACTTCCACGCTCATTTCCCCTATCACAATCTTTAACACAAAAGCGGGTACATGAATAGGGATGAAAGGCTTGGGCTTGCGGTGATTGGCTATTAACAAAGTAATGGCTTTATTGGTGAGTGGTGCTGGCGCCACCGCATTATATACGCCTTCTACCTGGGCGTTTTCCAATGCAAACAAATACATGCGACACAGATCATCAATATGTATCCAGCTTACCACCTGCTCTCCTCCACCCATAATAGTGGCTATGTTGGCCATTTGTAACGGCTTCTTTATCTCTAACAAAAATCCTCCCTGGTTGCTCAATGCCAGGCCGGTTCGTAAAATTACCAATCTTTTACCCAGCGCTTTAAAAGGCTGTACAGACTCTTCCCACAAACGGCAGGTTTCTCCTAAAAAATCAGCACTGGCCGAATCTGACTCTACAAAAGGCACTGGTTGTTTGCGTTTCTCTTTGGCATCTGGCCCATACCAACCTATACCGGATGCACTTACTACTGTTTGCAAACGGGTATTATGTTGTTGTACAGCCTTCAACAGCAACTCACCGCTTTTTACGCGACTGCTTACTATCGCTTCTTTTCGTTGTTTGCTCCAGCGTTTATCGGCTACTCCTTCACCCGCCAGATGAATTAAAAAATCAGCTGCCGCAACTGCATCCTTATCTATCACCCCTTTCTCTACATCCCAATGCTTATAGGTTACAGAAGGCTTGGCCGGACGTGCATCGGGGTTACGGGTTAACACTATAACCTCGTAGCCTTTCTGCACCAGCAGCTTTGTAAGCCTGCTGCCCACCAAACCGGTTCCCCCGGTAATAAGCACTGTAGACATAAATAAATTTTAGAATCAATGAATAACTGGTTACATATGTAATATAACAAAAAATCCCTCCCGGCAAAACGGGAGGGACACAACAACTAAAAACACTATAAAATGTCAGAGATGCCTATGAACCAGGCCGGGTATTAATCCGGCTTCTTGCCATCCAGGAACGTATTCAGGGAGGAGATTCGCCCTTCATTGTTCTCATCAGGCTTAACTGTATACTTGCTGTAGAAATTTTCTACAGAAGTCATGGTATTACCAAACAAATCCATGTTTCTCCTGATATAGGCAGGCACTGTTTCAAACTCGTTATTCGGATCGTTGGTGTTCATGTTGAAAGACAACTTGCGCAGCTTCTGAATACGTTCAGCAGCACGACGCTTTTGTTCTTCTTCATCATCCTGGATATCGAATGTGCTAATAGAAGGCCCTTCATACGCTGGTGGCGCATTGTCTTTTATTACCAGTTCAAAACCTGCATTTTCTTCCTCTTTAGGCTCTGGCTGTACCGGAGGTTGCTGAGGATTGAATGTAGGACGTGGCTGTTGTACAAACGGCTGTGGCACAGGTTGCTGCGCACCGCCTTGTACACCCCTGTTCTCAGGATATACTCTTTCTACATACTGCATAGCAGGTTCGGTAGGCTTAGGCTCTGGCTGAGCAGGCTTTACCTCTCCTGTTATATCTGTAGATAATTCAAAACGGAAAACACCATTGGCATCCACCTTACCAACAGGCATGGTGTAGGGATCTTCCTGGCGTGGCTCGGGACGGGGCGCTACGTTAGCGCTTCCATCTACCAGCTTAGGTGCCATCGGATCTTCAAACACTACTGGTTGCTGCTGTACAGGCTGTTGCCTTTTATCTTCTTCTACACCCAGTGTCATTACTATTTTCTCGTTCGGATTGTTTACCGCACGTGGAACAGCAACATCTTCTTCTCTGGGAGCAGCAAAAGGATCTTTATGTTCAAAGCCAGTAGCTATAAGTGTAATGCCTATTTTTCTGTCCAGGGTATTATCATAGCCCATACCTACAATTACGTCGGTATGTTCACCCGCCTGCATGCGCAGGTGGTTGTTGATAATTTCCAGTTCGTCCATAGTGCATTCGTGTTCCCCTTCGGCGCTGTTAATGTTAATCAATATCCATTTTGCTCCACGGATATCGTTATCATTCAACAACGGAGAGTTCAACGCATGCTCAATGGCAGTCTGTGCCCTGTCTTCTCCTTCTACAAAGGCACTACCCAGGATAGCCACACCACCATTTTTCATTACAGTGCATACATCCGCAAAGTCCACAATAATGTGACCGCGGCTGTTGATGATGTCTGTAATACATTTGGCAGCGGTAGCCAACACATTATCGGCCTTACCAAAAGCTTCCTTCATTTTCAGGTTGCCATACTGCATACGCAGTTTATCATTACTGATAACCAGTAAAGTGTCTACGTAAGGCTCTAACTGTTTAATGCCCAGTTCAGCCTGCTGATGACGGCGCGGCCCTTCAAATCCAAATGGCAGGGTAACAATACCAACGGTAAGAATGCCCAGCTCGCGGCATATTTTGGCAATGATAGGCGCGCCACCGGTACCGGTGCCACCGCCCATGCCTGCACAAATAAATGCCATTTTGGTATTTACTTCCAGTATGCGCTTAATCTCTTCCAGCGATTCTTCAGTAGCCTGCTTGCCCACTTCGGGGTTGGCGCCAGCTCCTAAGCCCTGCGTTAAATGCGGGCCTAACTGAATTTTATTAGGTATATCACTTTGCTCCAACGCTTTGGCATCGGTGTTACAAATGATAAAATCCACCCCCTCAATGTTCTGCGCAAACATGTAGTTTACCGCATTACTTCCGCCGCCTCCTACACCAAGAACCTTGATGATAGATGACTTTTGCTTTGGCAAATCAAAGTGTATCATGGTCCGGAATTTTATGTTTGGTTAGTAAGTAAGTATTTTGTTTCATTGTTATTATCTTATCTCCTGATCACCCTCTTCTTTAAACAAGTCTATAATACCGTCCTTAAACTTATCCCAGAAGCTATTCAATCCCTTCCTTTTTCTCATATCTATTGTTTCAACTGGCGCTGCCACCTGTGCAGTTGCTACGGTTTCTGCAACCTCTTCTTTTTTCAGGCTTTCAGGCACCACCACTTTTTTAAAGCGGTTGTCGAACTCTTTACGCTGATGCTCGTAATCGCTGAAACCTTTTAATATTAAACCTATACAGGTAGAATACATCGGCTTTTTCAGCTCATCAATATGATTAGCGGCCAGATGCTCGTTAGGTAAACCTATGCGGGCATTTAAACCAGTAACATATTCTGTTAACTGTATCAGGTGCTTTAATTGCGAACCACCACCGGTAAGGATAACGCCACCATTCAGTGTTCTGTTGTCCAAACCCACCTGTTTTAAATGATATGTAACAAAATCCAGTATCTCGCTCATCCTTGCCTGGATAATGTTTGCCAGATTTTTTACACTGATCTCTTTAGCAGGCATGCCTTTTAAACCAGGTATGGTAATAAAGGCATTGGTTTTAGCCGCATCGGCTAATGCACTACCAAACTGAACCTTCATGGCTTCGGCCTGGCTTTTCAGCACACCTAATCCCATGCGTATATCGTTGGTAATGTTTTCTCCACCAAAAGGTATAACAGCAGTATGCTTTAATATACCTTCATAAAACACTGCCAGATCGGAAGTACCACCTCCAATGTCCAGTATGGCTACACCCGCTTCCATATCCACTTCGCTCATTACAGCAGAAGCAGAAGCCAGCGGTTGCAATACCAGGTCTTTGGTTTTTAAACCGCTTCTTTCTACAGAACGGTTAATGTTGCGTATCGCATTTCTGTCACCTGTAATGATGTGAAAATTCGCACCCACTTTCACACCGTTGTAACCTACAGGATCTTTAATGTTCTGAAAATTGTCAACATGAAAATCCTGTGGAATCACCTCAATGATCTGATCACCTGCAGGAATAAAAGTCTTCTTCTGATTATCAATCAGCTGCTCAATTTCCCAACGCTCAATTTCAGTGTCCGAGTCCTGCCTTACAATGTCGCCACGTGTTTGCAAACTCTTGATATGGTGCCCTGCAATACCTACATACACCTCGTTAATTTCCAAATCCGGGTTGCTTTCATAGCAGTTTAGCAAAGCCTGTTGTATGGCTTTAATCGTCTGGTCAATATTAAGCACCTGGCCGTGTTGTACGCCACTGCTATTGGCGCGGCCAAAGCCTAGTATTTCCAGTTTCCCATACTCGTTTTTGCGTCCGGCAATGGCAGCAATTTTCGTTGTGCCAATGTCAAGACCCACGATGATGGGTGCTTCGTTTGGGTTCATAGATACGTGTTTTAGTTGTTCGTTGTTGTTGTTGTTATTGTTCAATCTCCCTTTGTTACGTTCCTAATGTCTTCTTTGCATCACTGCTCTTGGCTTTGGTGCCGCTGCTGCCGGCCTTGCCGGCCTGTTACCTGCAGCTGCCGTAGTATCCCTTCTGTTGCCATTAGCCGTTGCTGCCTGCACTGCCGCACTGCCACCCGATAAACCGGTTGCCTGTGCTATGCTGTTGTTTAGCTGCTGTATAGCCCTGGCACTGTCAGGCACACCTGCACTTACACCTCTGCGCGTTGCCACTACCTGCCCTGCGTACTGCACATCAATTTTCTCGTACTTCTCAAATCCTGCCTTTGCCCACACCTGCTTATAAAAACTATACAACCGGTCAAGTTTGTCGTCAAGATTTTCTGCACTGCCTAACTCAATCACCTGGTTCCCTAACTGGGGGATGATCTGGTAAGTACGCTGTGGCGTAATATCTACCTGTGCCACCAGGTCGGTCCAGAATGAATCCCTTCCAATGGTCTGCGCTATCTTCTTCACCTCCTGCAATACAATACTGTCTGTAGCAGACAGCTTTGCTTTTTCGCCGGGAAAAGAAGTAAACACCGGAACCCTTGCTGTTAACCTGTCGCTCAAAGGCAACCGGGTACCTGAACTGTCGATATAAAAAGAACTTCCTTCTATGGTAAAAACCCTTGCCAACGGCTCACGCTCTTCTATCTTCACCTGCAACACCCGGTTATTATCAAAGAACAGCTCCGCGTTTTTTATCCATACATCCTTTTCTACCCTTGCTTCCAGCCTGCGCAGCATTACACTGTTCACCGGCACTCCCTTTTCTGCTCCGTTCTTTGCCAGCAAAGCCAGCAAATGTTTTTCATCTACAAACACATGTTCTTCCGCGCCTTCAATTTCAATATGCACCGCTTTGCAACGCTGGCTGTTTTTCTTTTGCACACCGGCAACCAGCAGGCCTGTTGTCAGCAGCCCCAGCACGCACCATGCCATGAATTGAAGTCGTTTCTTCCACATATCAAACAGCTTTCACCAGTGCCTTATGCACCAGTAAGTATTTCTTTTACAGGTTCCAGTAAAGCATCAATATCTCCTGCTCCCGACATTACCAGTAACGAAGGGCGTTGTTGACCTACATACTGTAACATTTCTTCCTTACTCAGCAGCTTTACATTGCTATGTTTCATGTAACGGGCTATCAGTTCGCTGGTAACCCCTTCCATGGGCAACTCTCTTGCCGGGTAAACAGGCAACAATATCACCTCATCGGCCAGGTCAAGGCTTGCTGCAAATTCTTCCGCCAGGTCTTTGGTACGGCTAAATAAATGCGGCTGAAACACTACCGTACAGGCAGCATTTCCATACAAGCTTCTTACACCAGTTATCAGGGCTTTTAACTCCTGCGGATGATGTGCATAGTCATCTATCATTATCTTCCCTTCTTCCCTCACCAGGTATTCAAACCTCCGCTTCACTCCTTTAAAACTGGCTACTGCCGCTTTGATCTTCTCATCATCAATGCCCAGGTATTTAGCCACTGTAATAGCTGCTACACTGTTTTCTATATTATGCAGGCCGCCCATGTGCAACACCACATTATTCAGTTGCCAGTTGTTAGCAATTACATTATAGTGATACGAACCATCCATCACTTTTACATCTGCCGCATAAACATCGGCACCTGTTTGGTCAAAGCTGTAAGTAAAATGGTGCGCAGCCTGCAACTCACTGCTTCTGCTAAGGCCATATTTACTTACCAGGCATCCACCCGGCTTTACGCGCTGCGAAAACTGTACAAAAGCATTTTCTACTTCTTCCGCTGTTCCGTAAATATCTAAATGGTCTGCATCCATAGCCGTAATCACGGCTACATCAGGCACCAGCTTTAAAAAACTTCTGTCATATTCATCGGCTTCTACCACAGCTACATGACGTTCGCTGCTCCAGAAATTGGTATTGTAGTTGGCCGATATACCACCTAAAAATGCGTTGCATCCATAGCCAGTATGTGTTAATATATGCGCTGTCATGGTGCTGATGGTAGTTTTACCATGCGTACCACCCACACATACATTAAAAGAACTTTCTGTTATCCATTGCAACACATCGCTGCGTTTTACCACTTCAAATCCCTTCTCCCGGTAATACACCAGCCCGGCATGTACAGCCGGAACAGCAGGTGTGTACACCACCACATCCACATCCAGCGGTATAGCAGTGATGTCTTCTGTGTAATGCACCGGAATACCTTCTGCTACCAATGCTTTGGTTAAAGGCGTTTCGGTACGATCGTACCCACTTACCCTTACACCACGCGATACAAAATACCTGGCCAGGGCGCTCATTCCTATGCCGCCTATTCCTATAAAATAAATCCTCTGTATGCTCTCCAGCTTTGCCATCTGTTTGTATTCGTATGCGTTTAACCGCCTATTGCTTTTATTACTGTTTGTGCTATCACTTCATCTGCATCTGTAACCGCCAGTTTGCTGATGTTTTCTTTTAACACCTGTTGTTTCTCTTCATCCATGGCCAATGTTGTCAATGCCGAAAACAATTTGGTGCGCACCTCACTATCTGCTACCATTACAGCCGCATTCTTTTCTACCAGGTATTTGGCATTCACCGTTTGATGATCTTCTGCCGCAAACGGAAATGGCACAAACACCACCGGCTTTTTTACTACACACAATTCGGTTACCGCCATAGCGCCCGCCCTGGATACAACCACATCGGCAGCAGCATAGGCTTTATCCATATCCACTATAAAATCGTTCACCCACACATTACGCATGGTTCCACCGGTTTGCTTGTACGCTTCTGCATTTACTTTACCTGTTTGCCACACCAGTTGTAAATCCAGTGCTTTTAAATCAGACAAGTGACTTATCATCACTTCATTAATGCTTCTGGCTCCCAAACTGCCCCCAACCACTAATATGGTTTTCTTGCTTTCGTCCAGTCCAAAAAAATCCAGCGCTTCGGCACGGGTAACCTTCGACTGCACAATGGACTTACGCACGGGGTTGCCTGTGATAGTTATTTTACCGGCAGGAAAAAACTTTTCCATGCCTTCGCTGGCCACAAAAATGCGGGTAGCTTTTTTACCCAGCAGCATATTGCTTTTACCTGCAAACGAATTGCTTTCGTGTATAAAAGTGGGTATGCTTTTTTGTTGTGCATAACGCAGTACCGGAAAACTGGAATATCCACCTACTCCTATTACCGCATCTGGCTGAAATGCGTTGATGATTTTGCGTACCTGGAAAAAGCTTTTCATCAGCTTTACCGGTAAACCAATATTCTTTATCAAAGAGCTGCGGTTAAAACCCGCAATATCTAATCCTTCAATATTATATCCTGCCTGCGGCACCCGCTCCATTTCCATTTTGCCTTTGGCGCCTACAAACAAAATTTCTACACCAGGAAGCTGTTGTTTTATAGCATTGGCTATAGCTATGGCCGGGAATATATGCCCGCCTGTGCCACCGCCCGCTATAATAATTTTATGCTGACGTGCAGAAGCAGTAGCACCGCTTCCTCCGTTATTTGTTGTATGGTTTATTACCTGACTCATTTATTTATATAGCTTCCGCTGTCAACTTATTATTCTTTACTTCCTATGCTGCCGCTACTGCCGGCGTTACAGGCGCTTCTGTTAATTCTTTTTCAGAAGCCGTATTTTCCAGGTTCCTGGCTACACTTAGTATAATCCCGATGGCCGCACAGGTAAACAGAAACGAACTACCTCCCATACTTACCAGCGGAAGTGTTACCCCTGTTACCGGCACTATGTTCACATTCACCGCCATATTCGCCACTGCCTGTATCACCAGTGTAAAGCTTAACGCCAACGCCAAAAATGCCCCGAAGGCATACGGACATCGCCGGAATATGCTGATACACCTGAAAAGGAATACCAGGTAGATAAATATGATAAAGGCCCCGCCCAGCAAACCATATTCTTCTATGATAATAGAATAAATAAAGTCGTTATACGCCTGCGGCAGATAGTTCCGCTGCCGGCTGTTTCCCGGACCTAAGCCAAACACCACCCCACCATTGGCAATGGCCATTTTAGCCTGCTGCACCTGGTAAGGCACTTCATTGTCTTTGGCATACATAAAGCTTTGCACCCTGCCTACCCAGGTAGAAAACCTGCCAAACAAACCCGAGCTGTTATGATCGCGTGGCTTGCCATGGGTTGCCATGGCCACACTTACTATAATAGCTATAGGTATTAACGCCAGCCCTACCACCAGCAAAATATGCTTTACACTTACCCTGCCTATGAACAGCAACAAAAGCGAAATAGCTCCTGTAAGCAGTGCATTGGAAAGGTTGGCCGGCATAATAAGCACACAGGTAACAGCAATAGGCGCTATTAATGGCAAAAAGCCTTTTTTAAAATCTTTTATCACTTCCTGCTTCCGGCTTAACTGTCGCGACAAATACATAAACAAGGCCAGCTTGGCAAGGTCACTTGTTTGTATGGTCATATGTATCACCGGTAATTTAATCCACCGGCTGCCATCGTTAATACGGGCGCCGAAAAACAACGTGTATACCAACAGGGGTACCGAAATAACAAAAAGCAGCAAAGCCACCCTGCTGTATACGGTATAGTTCACGCGGTGTAAAAAATAAATCACCAGCATGCCCAGTATAATAAAGCTTAGTTGTTTAAAAAGGTATACCTCCGTATTGCCTTTATACATTTTATAAGCCAAAGAGCCGGTAGCACTATATACTACCAAAAGCGATATCATTGCCAGTAATATCACAATACCCCAGATAAACCTGTCTCCCCTGGTTTTACTCAAAAGATTACCTTTTGCCTCTTCAACAGAGCCAATCTGGGAAAAAAGTTTATCTGAAGTCTCAGTCATTCCATATTTATTTTACAGGTCGCGCACCGCCTGCTTAAACTGATCGCCCCTGTCTTCATAATTCTTAAACAGGTCAAAGCTGGCGCAGGCCGGGCTTAATAATACTACATCTCCTTTCGCAGCCATCTGAAAAGCAGTTTGAACCGCTTCTTCTGCAGTAGCTGTGTCTGTGATAGAAGATACCATGCTTCCAAAGGCTTCGTGAATCTTTTGATTCTCAGAACCCATGCACACAATAGCTTTTACCTTCTCTTTTACCAGGTCTTCGATCAATGAATAATCATTCCCTTTATCCACTCCGCCTAATATCAGAATGGTGGGTTTGCTCATACTTTCCAGGGCATACCAGGTGCTATTCACATTGGTAGCTTTGCTATCATTAATAAACTCAACCCCTCTAACAGTAGCTACATGCTCCATACGATGCTCCAGGCTTTCGAAGGTTTTAACGGCTTCCCTTATCTTCTCCTTTCTAATGCCTAAAGTAGCGGCGGCTATACCTGCAGCCATAGTGTTGTACTGGTTGTGTTTACCTTTCAAAGCAAAGTCATAAATGCTCATGCTTACCCGTTCTTCCTGTACGCGTATCATCATTTGATCGCCTTTAATGCTTCCGCCTTTTTTGATTTCCTGTTTCATAGAAAATGGCAATGAGTTAGTGTTAAGGGTTAAGTTTCCTAAATGCCTGACTATTACATCATCGTCTGCGCAATAAATGAAAAAGTCATCTGTTCCCTGGTTCTCAATAATCCTGAACTTACTGTTGATGTAATTCTCAAACTTGTAATCGTACCTGTCTAAATGATCTTCGGTAATGTTCAGTAAAACTGCTACGTCCGGCCTGAATGTTTTAATGTCATCCAGCTGAAAAGAACTAATTTCTGCCACATACAGGGGCTTTGCGTCCTCCGCCACCTGCCGTGCAAATGAATATCCAATGTTTCCTACCAGCGCACAATCCAATCCGGCATCTTTGCAGATATGCCAGATCAGCGAGGTGGTAGTACTTTTTCCATTGCTACCTGTTATGGCAACTATTTTACTGTCGCCTTTAAAACGATAGGCCAGCTCAATTTCACTGATTACAGGTATGCCTTTGGCGCGCACCTGTTTTACCATCTCGTTTTTCTCCGGAATACCCGGGCTTTTCATCACTTCATTGGCATTCAGTATTAATTCTACCGTATGCTTTCCTTCTTCAAAGGCAATGTGATGATCCTGCAGGTCTTTCCTGTATTTATCTTTCAGGGTGCCGGCATCGCTTACAAACACATCATACCCTTGCTTCTGCCCCAGTATGGCTGCGCCTATTCCGCTTTCGCCTGCTCCTAATATCACTAACCGATGGCTCATTCTTACCTACCTGATTTTAAGGGTAATGATAGAAAACACCACACACAATACGGTAACGATCCAGAAACGCACTGCTATCTTGCTTTCATGAAATCCTTTTTTCTGATAGTGGTGATGCAGCGGGCTCATTAAAAATATCCGCCGCCCCTCGCCATACTTCTTCTTCGTGTATTTGAAATAGCTTACCTGAATCATTACGCTCAGCAACTCTATTAAAAACACCCCACAGAAAATAGGGATCAATAATTCTTTACGAATGATAATAGCCAGTGAGGCAATAATACCTCCTAAAGCCAAACTTCCGGTATCGCCCATAAACACCTGCGCCGGGTAAGCATTGTACCAGAGAAAACCGATACACGCCCCTACAAAAGCACCAATGAATATGCTCAGCTCCGAAAGGTTAGGTATGTACATTACATTCAGGTAATCGGCAAACTTATAGTTACCGCTTACATAAGCAAACACACCAATAGCTGCACCAATTACCGCACTCACCCCGGCTGCCAACCCATCCAATCCGTCGGTGATGTTGGCTCCGTTAGATACTGCCGTGATAATAAAGGTTACAATCAGTATATACACTACCCATGCGTAATCTTCGGCCCATTTGCCCATCCAGCTTACCAGTTTGGTATAGTTGAACTCGTGGTTTTTAACAAACGGAATAGTAGTGATCGGTGTTTTTACCCTGGCAAAACGATGCTCTTCGCCATCCATTACACGGGTAACTTCATTTACTTTTTTATCGCCCGGGTGAATACCTACAGTAGTTCCACCGTCGGTAATAATTTCACGCTCCACCACCACGTTATCGTTGAAATATAAAGTAGCGCCGATAATAATACCTAAACCCACCTGGCCAATAATTTTGGTTAAACCAGCCAAACCATCTTTATCACTTTTCTTATACTGCTCGCCACGGGCCTGCGCAGTGCGGCGTGCTTTAATTTTAAAGTAGTCGTCTAAAAAGCCTATCGCACCTAGCCAAACAGTAGTCAGTAACATCAGGCGCACATACACTTTATTCAAATCGGCAAACAACAAGGTAGGTATCACTATTGCCAGCAGAATGATTAAGCCGCCCATGGTGGGAGTACCTTTCTTCTGCTGCTCACCGGCCAGTCCCAGGTCGCGCACGGTTTCACCAATCTGCTTTCTTTTGAGCATATTGATAATACGCTTACCGTAAACGGTGGCAATAAACAGCGACAGTAATATTGCCATCGCAGCCCTGAAGGTGATGAATTGGAAAACCCCTGCACCACTCAGGTTAAAATGTTGTTTCAGCCACGTGAATAAGTAGTATAACATAGTAGTTGTTCGTCGTAATTCTTATAAGCCCAATAATTCTTTTACTATCTCCTTGTCGTCAAAATGCTGCCTTACTCCTTTTATCTCCTGGTACTTCTCGTGTCCTTTACCCGCAATCAGAATAATATCTTCTTTCCCTGCCAGGCTTACCGCAGTAGCTATCGCTTCCTTTCTGTCCGGTATTACCATGGTTTTACGTTTGGTAGCACTGGTCAGTCCTGCTTCCATGTCTTTTAAAATATCCAGCGGATCTTCACTACGTGGGTTATCGCTGGTTAAAATCACTTTGTCAGACATATCGGCCGATACCTGTGCCATAATAGGGCGCTTGGTTTTATCCCTGTCGCCACCACAACCTACCACCGTAATTACCTGCTCGTGTCCCTTACGCAGTTTCTTTATAGTAGCCAGTACATTTTCTAAAGCATCCGGCGTGTGGGCATAGTCCACTATAGCAATCACCTTATTGGTGCTGATCACATAATCAAAGCGGCCTTCTGCACCGTTCAGCATACTTAACACACGCAAAACCTCTTCGTTAGGTTCGCCCAGGCAAATAGCTGCGCCATATATAGCCAGCAGGTTATAAGCATTAAACTCGCCTATAAGCCTGAAGTGTACTTCTGTATCATTTACCCGCATTACCAGGCCGGTTAAAGCGTTGTCCAGAATTTTACCTTTAAACTCTGCCAGGCTTTTCAGGCTGTAGTAATATTTTTTAGCAGGTGTGTTTTGCAGCATCACTGTTCCTCTTTTATCATCAAGGTTAGAGATAGCAAACGCATCTGAGGTCAGATTATCAAAGAAACTTTTCTTTACCCGGATGTATTCATCAAAGGTTTTGTGATAATCCAGGTGGTCGTGCGTGATGTTGCTGAACAAAGCGCCGGCAAACTGCAAACCAGTAATGCGGTGCTGATGTATAGCATGACTGCTGCACTCCATAAACACGTGCGTGCAACCACTTTCCACCATACGGTGCAGCAATGCATTTAAGCTTACCGCATCGGGGGTAGTGTGGGTTGCCGGTATAATATCCTTACCTATTTTATTTTCTACGGTGCTTACCAGGCCACAGGTGTAACCCAACCCGGTAAACAAGTTAAATAAAACAGTAGCGATAGTGGTTTTACCATTGGTGCCGGTAACGCCTAGCAGTTTCAGCTTTTTAGAAGGCTCGCCATAAAACTGGTGTGCCATATAGGCAACCGCTTCCTGGGTGTTAGATACCTGCAAATAGGTAATCCCTTCTTTTAACTGGGCCGGAAAGCTTTCGCAAACAATGGCAGTAGCCCCCAGTTCAATTGCTTTATCTATAAACAGATGGCCATCGGCCTGTACACCACGTATAGCTACAAATACACTGCCTTCGCTCACTTTACGTGAATCTATCTGTATATCTTTTACCTCCAGTGCTGTGTTTCCGTTCACAGACTGCAGATGCACTTTGTATAATATGTCTTGTAGTGTTGCCAATTGGCTTTATTTAATTCAGTTGAATAGTAACTTGTTGTCCTTTATTGATGGCCTGCCCTGCTGTGATAGACTGTGCCATCACTTTTCCTTTACCCGATATCTTCACTTTCAGCCCCATCGATTCGCACACATATATCGCATCTTTCAATCCCATCCCTCCCAGCGCCGGCATCTGCTTGTTATTTACCGGCAATGCCGCCACCACCGGTTTATCTGCCTGGCGGTACATCTTTGCCCAATCACCGCTTTCAGTAGTGTTATCGCTATAAGGAACGTTTAAAGTACCCAGCATACGCTTCATTTCATCCTTCATTCCTGTATAGCTGTAATAACTGCTGTCTGTTTTTTCCACCTTCGCCATCTTTACAGATGTCTTTTGTTTCACATACAGTGTATACAACCGGTCTGCAATATCCCTGAACACCGGCCCCGACAATCCGCCACCAAAGTGGTTGAAAGCATGCGGCCTGGTTCTTATCACTACAATGCAGCTGTATTGTGGTTTCTCTGCCGGAAAATACCCTACAAAAGAAGCCTGGTACACCCCATCGTCATACTTATACTTTCCGTCGGCCACATGTGCTGTACCGGTTTTACCTGCTACCGTATAAGGCGATAATGCAAAAATGCCTTTGGCCGTTCCCTCTGTTACCACCGCCCGCATACACTCCTGCGCCGCTTTTACCACATTAGGCTTACAGATACTTTCTGACAACACTACCGGGCTAAACTCTTTCACCGGAACTCCGTCGTTGTCAATACTGTTTACCAGGTAGGGCTTTACCATTTTGCCCCCGTTGGCTATTGCATTGTATAACGTCAGTGTTTGCAAAGGACTCATCTGAATAGCATAACCAAAGCTCATGGTTACCATTTCATGTAGCCCCTCATTACTCTTTTTCATCTTCGGCAGCTTCGGTTTTGTTTCGCCTACCAGGTCTATACCGGTAACAGAATCTAACCTTAGCTGGTGCAGGTAGCTTAAAAACTTACCCGGCTTAGATGCAAATGTTTTATATGCAATTTTGCCCATGCCCACGTTAGAGCTATGTGCAAAACATTCTTCTACAGTTAATACCGGCTTTGGCGCTGGCTCGTGATCTGTTACCATTCTCACGCCCACATACGCACTGCCGGTTGTTCCTACTTCCACTTTATCACTCAAACTGGTTCCTCCTTCGCTTAGCACCGATAACAGTGTAGCCAGTTTGATGGTAGATCCCGGCTCTGTATTACGTAAAGCATAATTCAGATTTTCGGAATAGGTGGTATCGTCATCATTTTTTCCCAGGTTGGCAATGGCTTTTATTTTACCCGTGCCCACCTCCATTACAATAGCGCACCCTTGTTCGGCCTGGTTATTCTGCAACATTTTCAGTAAAGAGCTTTCTGCTATATCCTGAATATGTACATCCAGCGTAGTGATCACATCCTTCCCGTTCTCCGATTCCAGCTGATAGTCTTCATCTACCGGAACGCTTACCCCACCACCTATATATCTTACCAACCGTTTTCCTTTTATGCCACTTAACACACTATCGTATGTTAATTCCAGGCCTACTTTCGATGAATCCCGGTCTAAACCAATAGTCCTGAAAGCCAGCATCTGGTAAGGGTTTAAACGCATGCTTCTTACTTCTGCAATAAACCCGCTTTTGTTTCTGCCCAGCCTTACCAGCGGAAACTGCTTCATCTGCTGGTATTCCCGGAAGCTTATTTTGCGTTTGAGCAGGAAGTACCTGTTCTTATGCTTATAGCCGCTTTGCAGCAGCTTTTTATACTCTTCCGTAGTACGATCTTTAAATAAATCAGCCAGGCAATAGCTCAGCGAATCCACATTATCTCTAAAACGCACTCCGCTTTTATCTCTTAACCCTTCGGCGCCAAAATCGATATAAACGTCAAACTGCGGAATGCTGGTACTCAGCATTTGCCCGTCTTCGCTATAAATGGTACCTCTTTCTGCGGCCGTTTCTTCAATGTGCTGATGTAGGCTGTCGCTTAAGTTGCGCCATTGCTTTCCCTGCACCTGCTGTATATAAAACGCCTTGCCCAGAATAACCACACATACCACCACCACAGCTATATAGCCGAGATATACACGCCATAGTATGTCACGTTTTACTTCCATTGATTCCCTCTGCTTCTTTATTCGTCTTCTCGTTTCTCTGCTGCTATGCGCGGCGGAGGATCTTTTACCATTTTCAATCCTAACGGATCGGCCACTTTTATAATTTCCGATTCCCTGCTTCTGAACATAATCTCACTTTTCAGCGTCTTGTATTCATATTGCAGTTCTTTCAGTTCTTTTTCTGTTCGGTCTGCATCCCTCAGGCATTTATCGGCCATGTGTCCGTTGGCTATATACAGCACTGCCAGTAATGCCAGGAACAGGAAAAAACCAATATTTTTTACAATCCATTCATAGCTGATAAACCGCTTAAAGGATTTTTTCCCGGTAGCCGTATTTACCTGTTGTTCACTCATAACTTTTCTGCCACCCGCAATTTTGCACTTCTCGATCTTGGATTCCGCTTCAACTCTTCCTCACTGGCTGTTACCGGTTTTTTGGTAATCACCTTCCACACATCTTCCCGCTGCTCTGTTGAAAAAGGGTTATCAGGAACCTCGTCAAAAGTGCCCTGTTTAAAAAAGTTTTTCACCATCCTGTCTTCAATAGAATGGAAAGTAATAACAGCTAACCTTCCACCAGGCTGTAACACTTCTGCAGCCTGCTGCAACATATCTTTCAATGCTCCCATTTCATCGTTCACTTCCATACGTAATGCCTGGAACACCTGCGCCAGGTATTTATTAGGATTGCCTTTTACAACAGGTTGTAATAAGGCGCGGAACGAATCGATAGAAGTAAGGGAAGCATGCTGCCTGAACTGCACCAGGTGTGCCGCCAGGGTTTTGGCATTGGTTACTTCGCCATACTGTTCAAAGAGCTTGTGCAGCTGTTGCTGCGTATATGTTTTAATAATATCTACTGCTGTTACAGGTTGTCTTCTGTCCATTCTCATATCTAACGGACCATCAAACCTGATAGAAAATCCACGTTCTGCTTCATCAAACTGGTGGCTGCTTACTCCTAAATCGGCCAGTATACCAGTTACTTTCGAAAACCGGTGTAACCGTAAAAAGCGTTGCAGGTGTCGGAAGTTGTGCGGCACAAACAACATGCGGTTATCGTCCGGCACATTTTGTTCTGCATCTGCATCCTGATCAAACACTACCAGTTTTCCTTCCGGCCCCAGTTGCGATAAAATTCCCCTGCTATGCCCTCCACCTCCAAACGTACAGTCTACATATATCCCATCCGGCTGTATCTGCAACCCTTCCAGTGTTTCTTTGTACAACACGGGAATATGGTAGTCAGATTCGGGTACATCGTTATATGTATCATTGTTCTCGTTCATGCTCAACTTCTCTAAATTGGTAAAAGGCAATAACAGCTATCTATCTCTCTATCTATCCTGCTTTAGGTCCTCCGGCCATTACTTCCTGTGCCAGACTGCTAAAGTCTTCCGGTGAAAATTCTTCAAAGAGCTGCTTGTATTTATCTGCATCCCATATTTCTATCTTATCCGATGCTGCTACCAGGATAATGTCTTTCGATAATCCTGCGTATTCCTTAAGGGTGGGCGGTAATAAAAGTCGGCCAGCTGAATCCAGTTCTACATCAGTAGCGCCCCCTAAAAACTGGCGGCGAAATAACCTTACCTTGTGGTCAAAATCATTTAACTGACTGATCTGGTTGTAAATGGGTTCCCAACTTTTTATTGGATATAAGCTCAGGCACTTTTCGAAACCTCTGGTAATAACAAAGCCGTTGTCCCCTTCCGGCAGCTGCTTTTTAAAGCCTGCGGGAAGTAGGAAACGCCCCTTTGCATCAAGGGTAGCTTCATATTCACCTAGGAAACCTATCATTTTCAGGATTTTAGCGCTTAACTCCCATTTATTACCACAAAATAACACTTTTTCCCACTTTTGTGCCAAATATTGACGCGGCTATTTTTTCCACATTCATTTTTATCCCATAAATGAGTGGTAGAAGGCGTTTGTTGGTATTACCCCCTGAAACCATGTGAATTATATGTGGATAAGATGTGCATTGTTTGTGAATTGAGCTTTTCGGTTATTTTTGCCGCTTATGGCACACCCGGGAAATTTATCCATAGTTGATTACACATATCACTTACCAGATGATCGAATAGCGATACATCCGCTTGCGCAAAGAGACGAAAGCAAGCTGTTGGTGTATAAAAGTGGGAAAATTCAGGAGAGCCAGTACCGTAACCTGGCCAGTTTCATCCCTTCCGGATCACTTTTGGTGTTTAACAATACAAAAGTTGTAGAAGCGCGGTTGTTGTTTCAGAAACATACCGGCAGTACTATTGAAATTTTTTGCCTTGAGCCGGCCGGTTTTGCCGATGTAACTACTGCCATGCAGCAAACGGAAGAAGTTTTATGGAAATGCCTGGTGGGTGGTGCTAAAAAATGGAAACAAGGCCCGCTGGAAAAAACCATTGATGTGGATGGCAACCCCGTTACGCTTTCTGTTACCCTGGTAGAAAAGAAAGACGATCACTGTGTGGTTCAATTTAACTGGTCGGATAAACATTTGCATTTTGCCACCATTTTACATGCGGCTGGTTCCCTGCCTTTGCCCCCTTACTTAAACAGGCAGGTGGAAGAAGAAGATAAAGAAAGATACCAGACCGTATATGCCAAACACGATGGCTCGGTTGCTGCCCCCACTGCAGGCCTGCATTTTACGCCCGAACTGTTACAGCAACTACAGCAACAAAATATACAACAGGCTTTTGTTACCCTGCATGTAGGCGCAGGTACTTTTAAACCTGTAAAAGCCGCCACTATGAATGAGCATGAAATGCATGCAGAGTTTATAGAAGTGCAGGCCAGCTTTATTCAGCAATTGATACAACAGCTGCAAAACAATCAACCGGTTATTACGGTGGGTACTACTTCGCTACGTACCACAGAAAGCCTGTACTGGATGGGGGTGAAAGCACATGCGCTTTTGCAAAGTGGCGGCGCTTCTGTAGATATAGCACAGTGGGATGCTTATGAACTGCCACAACATTTTACCGCAGCAGAAGCATTGCAACACCTGTTGCAATGGATGCAGCAGCAACAGATGGAGGTATTACTGGCCAAAACGCAAATTATTATTGCACCCGGTTACCAGCTGCGTATAGCACAGGCACTGGTGACTAACTTTCACCAGCCCCAGTCTACCTTACTGTTATTGGTAGCTGCTATTACCGGCAATAACTGGCGTACTATTTACCAGTATGCCATGGACCACGCGTTTCGCTTTTTAAGTTATGGCGATGGAAGCCTGCTTTGGAAAGACTAATCCTTTTCTTTGGCTAAAGGAATTTCTACGGTAAAAGTACTGCCCTTACCCAGTACACTGTCAACCTTAATTCTACCCTTATGGGCATCAATTACGGTTTTTACATAGCTCATGCCCAGGCCAAAGCCTTTTACATTGTGCAGGTTACCGGTGTGGGCGCGATAGAATTTTTCAAAGATGCGTTTTACCGTTTCTTTGTTCATACCTATACCATTGTCTTCTATACGCACCAGTAAAAATTTGCTGGTGCTGTGAGTAATCACCTTAATGGCCAGGTTATCTTTCGAATACTTGATGGCGTTATCTATCAGGTTGGAAATAAGGTTAGAGAAATGCACTTCATCCACATTCACCACATCGTTATTGGCATTCAGTAATAATTCGGCCTGCGCATTTTTCTCTTGTAATACCAGCTGAAAATTATCCATCACATCCCGAATCAGATCATGCACATGCAGGTGTTTCAGGTTCATTTTTAATTCCTGCCTGTCCATCAACGCAGCCTGCAAAATAGTTTCTACATGCTTGTTCATGCGCTGGTTCTCTTCTTTAATAATACCGCTGAAATACTGCATCTTTTGCAAATCGCTCTGCACCTTCTGATTACGCAACGCATCAACCGCCAGTGAAATAGTGGCCAATGGCGTTTTAAACTCGTGCGTCATGTTATTAATGAAGTCGCTTTTTATTTCACTCAGCTTCTTCTGGTTAAACATGGTTTTAACGGTCAGGTAAAAAGCCGTTATCAGTATCAGGGTAAAAATAGCCGATAGCACAATCATCCAGGTAAGTGATTGCCATATCTGGGCTTTATAGTCAGGAATGATAATAACAAAGTTTTCAAAAGCAATAAGTCCTTCTGCTTCGCTACCGCTTTCGGGCAGAATAGGAAAAAACCTTCTTTTGTTATGTGTGGTATCCAGGTTTTCGGGTATAAAGTTCTTCGATTGCATTTCTACAATGAAGTCGTCCGAATCGGAAGTAATGGCAAATTCAAAACGCAGGTTGTGCAGGTCTTCCTTATCCAAAGCCTTACGTAGCTTTTCTTCCACCTCTGCATCGGTATACCTTTGCGAGATAGTAGCGGTCATATTACGTTTCAGTATTTCAGGCACCAGTCGCATGCCCGGCCTGGAACCACCGCCCCTGATATGAATGTTAGGACCAGAAGTTTGCTTACTGAAGTCCTCATTCACAGCCATTACGGCCTTATCTATTTTAAACATCACCTTCTGTTCCTGCACCTGCAACAGGTTTTGCAGCCAGGAAATCTGGAACAGGATAATACCCGCTAGTGACAGTGCTACAAGTACGATAATAGCCGGAAAAACCTTCTTCATTGCTACAAACCTATTAAAAACAGCCTAATTGGCAAACAAAGGGGTCGAGATTAACAAATGTCTACAAATTACATGCAGATGGTGCTAAATTTGTTTTAGTACCGCAGATGCCTTAATTTAATGATATGTTAGCTCCCGCACCTGGACGAATATTAGTGGCCGACCCATTTTTAAAAGATCCCAATTTTATGCGCACGGTTGTGTTTCTATGCGATCATGACGAAACAGGTGGCTCGCTGGGATTTGTAATCAACCGCCCCTATAACCAGGTGATCAGTAATTTAATCAGTGACCTGGATGGCTGCCAGTTACCCGTTTACTTTGGCGGACCGGTTCAAATGGATACCATTCATTTTTTACATACCCGTCCGGATTTGCTGGGCGGTAATGAGGTGGTGGACGGTATTTGCTGGGGTGGCGATTTTGAAACCCTGGTACGGGCCATTCACGATAAAGATATACAGGAAACAGAATTACGCTTTTACCTTGGCTATAGCGGATGGAGCCCCGGCCAGCTGGAAAGTGAAATGGAAGAAAAAAGCTGGTTGGTTACAGAAGGCAATCAAAAATTGGTTTTCCACCCACACTATGCCAAAATATGGCCCGATGCTCTTTTGCAAATGGGCGGCCAGTACGAGCAGCTGGTGAATTACCCCATCGATCCACAATTGAATTAGGGTATTGCTGGTGCTAATGCACCAGCAATACTGTTCCTTTATACAGGAAGGTATCCCCTCCATCGCAAATCATTTCTGCTACATAATTGAACACGTTGTTGCTGATAGCATTTCCGGCAAAGCTGCCGTCCCAACCCTGTGAAGCGTCGTTGACATTAAAATTCACCCGTTCAAACACCATTTCGCCCAGGCGATTATAAATGCGGAAGTATTTTACCATGCGTATGCCTTTGCCACGCGGATAAAACACATCGTTGCGGTTGTCTTTGTTAGGCGTAAAGGTGTTGGGAATAAACACACTGCTTTGCTCGCATAATAAAGAAATATGCACCGTGTCTTTTGCTATACAGTTATGCCCGGTCAATGCTGTTACTACATACTGCATGGATTGACGGGGAGTGCTAATGGGCGATTGACAGCCAGGACAATCCAGGTAAGAAGGCGGTGACCACCTGTATTTTACCGTGTTGCTGCTGCCTGTGGTTTGCAGCGTTACCGTTGATCCGGCTAATATGGTAGTATCTGCTATAGTAGCCACCTGTGGCAGTTCGTATACGGTTACAACAGCACTGGCGGTATCGGTAAAGCAATGATCGCTATCATAACCAACTACGGTATAGGTGTTAGTGGCCGATGGTGTTATTGCCGGGTTTGCCACCTTACTGTTACTGATATTACTGCCTGCTATCCATTGATAGGTTGCTGCTCCTGTTGCCGGTAATGTAATGGATGATCCGTTACACACACTGGAATCGGTAAGCTGCACCGTAAAAGGAAAAGCTACCCGTATTTTTATAGAATCGGCATTGACACATCCATTCACATCGGTTACTGTTACCACATAGGTAGTAGCTGCTGCCGGCGATACTTTAGGCGATGCACTGGTAGTGCTACTGATAGCGTTTGCCGGCGTCCACGAATAGCTTACTCCGTTTTGCGCACCCAATTGTATGCTATCGCCCAGGCAAAGCACTGCAGTGTGGCTTGGCGTAAGCCCCACTACTGGCAAATCGTTCACCTGCAATACATGAACTGTAGTGTCAATACAGTCATCATGTGTAACCATTAACAATACCTGGTATACACCTGCTGTGTTATATGTATGAGATACATTTACTACACCGCTTTGCAATACCCCCTCTGCCAGTTTCCAGTTCCAGCTATCCACTACTCCGTCGGCTGTACCGGCAAACGCAGCAGTAGTTTGCTTACATATAGCATCGGGTCCTGTTATAGTGCCATGTGTTTTACTTTTCACCATCACCACCCCGGTAGTGTCTTTGATACAACCCGCAGTGGATTGTACAGTAAGCTTTACAGTATAGCTGCCATTTTTATTGAAATAGAAAGCAGGAGTAGCTGTGTTGGCGGTATCGGCCATTTGCCCAGTACCAAAATTCCAATGATAATACAGTGGCAGTTGCCATTGACTGGCGCCAATATTCGTTACCCGGGGCGTAAACTGCACCAGGCCCGAATCGCACACAACAGCAGGCGCTTTGTCAAAAGCAATGCTCAATGTATCTATTACAAAAGGCACGGCTAATTCAAAAGTAGCCTGGCATCCCTTATCATCTTTTAATATAATAGCGGGTTTGTAAGCTCCGGGTTGTGTATAGGTATGTGTTACCACATACTCCGGCGTGTTTATTAAGGTGCCATCTGCCAGATCCCAGGTAAAGCTGGAGGTGCCTTCTGTTTTAGCAGTGAATGTAATGGTAGCAGGCACACCACACACCTGTGCATGATCGGCAGTAAAAGATCCTACCGGGCCCTTTACTTCAATAACTTTCGACACGGAGTCTACATCGCCCGTGCCATCATACGCATATATGGTTACTGTATACTTACCCGGTTTAGTATAGCTATGGGATGGCGTGTTTACATTACCTGCCGTTTCGCCATCGCCAAAATTCCAGGTTACATCTGTACTGTTCACTGATTGGTTTACAAAGCTGGCTACCAATGGCGGACAGCTGTTACCGTTGGAATAAGTGGCTGTATACGTAAAGGCCGCCTGAATATTTTTAATGCGTACGTATTTAATAACCGTATCCCTGCAATTGCTGGCCGGGTTGCTGGCAATGAGCATTACCGTATCTGTGCCCAGGTTATTATACTTTTTCACCGGGTTGGTAGTGGTAGCACTGCTGTTGTCATATGAAAAGGTCCATTGATAGCTGGCAGAATTAATACCATATAAATTGGTTTCATTGGTAAAAGCCACCGCAGTTCCGGGTTTTACCAGGTCGGGTGCCCAGCTGAAATCGGCCTTAGGCCCTGTTACAGAAGCAATGCGCGCTACCGCCGTATCGTAGCATCCCTCTTCGTCCACTACTTTTAAGTTCACTTTGTAAGTACCCGGTTTGCCATATATATACTCTACCTGCGAACGTTGTGTATTGTAAGAAAGTAAGGTAGTGCTATCTCCAAAATCCCAGGTCCACGACTTCAGGCCAATGTTTCCAAAGCCGGTAGAGATATCAGTAAACACATTAGGTGTGTTATAACATACACCATTTTTTGCGATAGTAAAAGCAGCCGTAGGCCCTTTAATATGCACCTTCACAAAATCGGTAGTATCAAGGCAATTGAAGTTGGTAGAAGTGGTGATGGCGCGTAATGAATCAATACCAGGTGTTAACCATACAATGTAGCCGTTGTACACCATAGACCAATCGTATACTTCCGGCTCTTTTATTCCTGTAGCATACGCACCAGGTGCATACTGCCATTTTGGAGTAAAATCGCCCTCGGGCATTATACCATATGGCTGGGCTTCCTGGGTGGTAATGCGCACGGGTAATGAATCACTGCCACATACTGTATCGGCTAATATGCTTAACACCGGGTGTTGTTTAACGTACACAAAGGCGTTCATGGAATCTCTTACACTACATGCGCCATTGGTGCCGGTAAGCACTACTTTATATACCCCTGTGCCCGGGTAAGTATGTGTAATAGATGCTGGTGGTGTTGCATAGGATAAAGGGGCTGAGCCATCGCCAAAATCCCAGGTGTAACCATTCACCAGCCTGGAAGTATCTTTAAAAGTAACCAGTGTTCTATCTCCATTACAGGTATTCGTGATAGTGGATATTTTAGGAAAAGGAGGCACTACGGTAACCAGCATATTTTTTACCACTGTATCGCGACACATACCATTAGCCGCGATCAGTATTACAGTATAGGTACCTGGTTTGGTATATTGATATACACCTGCCTGACCATAGGATGTTTTTTTATAATCCCCTTCATAAAACCAATACCAGTTATCAGCCGCAGTGGCTACGGTAGCATCAAAATGTACCGGCGTGTTACCACATATAGGATTGCTTTCCTTCATGGTAAAGTCGGCACCGGGCTTTTTGTAAATGGCAACATAGGTATATACTTCCTTGCCCTTGCAGCCCGACTCGGTAACATAATTGAGGGTTACATTATACACCCCGGCTTTGTTGAATGTATGCTTAGGCGCAGCATCTGTAGCAGTACCACCATCACCAAAATCCCATTGAAAAGAGGTTAGTTTTTCTGTAGAGATGCTGGCAAAGTCCATGGTCATCCCTTCACACCCCGCGTTACCCGAGGGGCTGGTAGATGCGCTGTAATAAATATATACGGTAGGCTTAGCCAGGTAATAAGTACTTTTTAAAGTGGTGCTGCACCCTACTGCATCTGTTACCACCAGGGTTACCGCATGGTTACCATTGTTGTTAAAAAGATAAGAGGCGCTTTTAGTGGTAGCCACATCAACATTATCAATATTCCACTGCCACTTTATGCCCGTTTTTGACGTATCACTAAATACAATAGTAGCAGGCGCCCCACAGGCTCCATTACTTTGCGCGGTATAACTTAATACTGCCGGAGCCGCCAGCACTTTAATTTTTTTAGTAGTGGATACCTGGCAGGTGCCAAAATAGGCCACCATAGTAACATCATAATCGCCGGCATTGGTAAACTTGCGTGGGTTGCCCGAGCCGGCATCACTGTAAGTCCAGCTGGTATAGTCCGGCACCGGGGTGGTGTTAGCGGTAAACGAAATATTATTTCCTGTACAAACAGGTGCAGGCGCACTAAAGTCGGCTGTAAAATTGGCAACACTAACGCCGGTTGCTAATTCGTACTTACCTGTACATCCTTCCGAACTGGTTACCGTTAACTTAGGAATAAAAGTACCTTTTGCAGTATAGGCATGAACTGGTGCCGCATCTGTGGAGCTGGTGCCATCACCAAAATCCCACTGATAGGTAAGTGTTCCGCCACCTGTGCTTTTGTTGGTAAAGGTTACCTGGTCGCCACTGTTACATACGGTGGTTTTATCTGGTATAAAACTGGCAACAGCAGCCTGCAACACCGTCAACCCCGGCTTACTTACCACCGCTAAACAACCATGGCTGTCTGTTACGGTAAGTGATACACCCGGCGTTTGTGCGCCAGTGTATTGATGTTGTGGATTGGTGATATTAGCGCCGTTGGCAACGGTACCATCTTTATAATCCCAGGCATAGCTGGTAATAGTAGCCCCATCATTTGCAACCGAGCTGCTGGTAAAGTTTACCGTTAAGGGCGAACAGCCCCGGGTAGGTTGAAAACTAAAATCAACCGCAGGCTTTTTATAAACGATCACCGTTTTTGTTTTTACAGCCGTTTGGCCACCATCTGTAACCGTAAGTGTAACGGTGTATGTTTTTTCATCCGAAAAAATACTGCCGGCATCCCTGGATATGGCTGTGCGGGAGTTTCCAAAATCCCAGCTATAAGTGGCTGCGGCCGATGCACCGGTAGTAGCATTCGTAAAAGAAACGGTTAAGGGCGAACAGCCGGCTTGCCTGTCCATAGTAAAGTCGGCCGTAAGCTGCGCCGCTACCGGCTTTGCTGTCATCAATGCCAGCAGAAACAACCATATCTTCCATACCTGTTTATTATTGCGCATAGATATTATTGATGCCGGTTAGTTTAAAATCTCGGGCATTGAATGTTTGCACTGCCTGCATCCGCCCTGGTAAATGCTTTATAACTCAGGGAAAATTCAAATCCACCTTTTCCCATACTTGCTGTTTTTAACGAGGAGGTATTGACATCATAACTCACTCCTATTTCAAATTGCTGGTATTGCAGTTTTATTACCGGAACCACTGCATCTTTTAACCGGGCCAGCAAGCCTGCACTCACCGATGCAGTGTTGTATACATCGCTATTGTACAGTTCACTGCTGCTTAATTCGTAGGTAAACAAGGCCCCTGCCATCCACTCATTAAAACCACCCTGGCGCGAATAGTTGCATTCAGTATGCATGGTAATCTGATCACTTACCGGCACGTGCAAGCCTACATTCAGCTGCATTTTAGAAGAAAGTGCAATCCTTTCTTTCTGAAAGGTTTCGGTGGGTTTGTTTACGTGCATAAGAGAAGCGCCCAGGTAATAGCTGCCGTTTTCTCCTATTTCATTATTATAACTAAGGCCCACCCCCACATCTGCAAAGCTGCGGTTATAGGCGGCAAAGTTTTCGCCATTGGGGTTGCCTGCATTATAGTTACCATTTACATACTGGTAGTCGAACGTGAGGTTATTAGCATCAAACTGCCTTTGTATCAGCCCGGCGGTAAAACCTATTGACAGGTATTCACTCCGTTCTGTACTGAGCGATTTGTGAAAATTAAATACCGGCATTATCTGGGTAGTCTTTAACCGGCTGCTACCTGCCATATCATAATATCCCTGAAAGCCGGCGGTAATATAATTGCTTCCCGCCCCCACCGGGAATTTGTATTCCCCGCTTAACGAGGTGGTTTTGAAGGGATAGCCTGTCCAGCTCCATTGATTGCGGTGCAATACCTGCACTCTTACATCACCGGTAAAAATGCCCGCCAGTGCGGGATTGCGTAATAACGGGGTTTCTGTGAATTGCGAAACGTGTATATCCTGTGCCAGTACGGCTGCACTGTATATAAAACATACCATTAGCACCAGTACATGCCTGTAAGAAAAAAACAGGTGTCGTGGGCTTACCAGGTAATTACATAACAGTTTCAGAAACACCGCCACAATGCATTTGTTAGTTTGGTATACTAACAAACCTACTCAAAAAAGAAATGACTATTTTTTACATGTGACTATTTCCCCGATAAATAGTGGTAAATAACTAGAAATGGAAGCTGGTTTTCCGTGAGAAAATGGCATTTATCTAGCGCATTTTCGATTTCACTGCATGGAGCGGCAGTTTGGCGTTATTGATGGATAATTTCATTTGCAAACTCCGATTACAAATACCCAATAAAGTGATGTTTTTCTGCCATCACTGCGTAATTTCCCGGCGTAAGTTTTTCCCCCGCTGCCATAAGATCAGACCATACTGCTAACAGTCTATTGCATCCTGGCGCCATGGAGAAACGCTGTACTGCAAGTTTGTTACACCCCTGTGTCCATCCAGAACGTTCTGGTAACAGCCCACTTCCCCCTGCCGCCACAAAGTAATGCCTGGCTGCCAGTTTATTGCCCCCCGATATCCATTGAGAACCCCCTGATACCGGCGGCATTCTCGCCGGTTATACAGAACAATCTACTGTTGCAGGTTTCTTACAAACCTGCACACGTTTAGAATGCGCCGGAAGCAGTTCACTTCCCGCCAATGCAACAAAGGGATAAACTAAGAAAGCTTTTTTGTGCGGCAGCACAAGATTCGAACTCGCTGATAGCTGCTAACTTCCCACCAGTACAACACTGAAAGCAACTGAGGGGGCTTTTTTGTTCAGCAACACCGCATTCGAACCCGCCGATTGCAGCTAGCTACCTGCCAGTTCAACAGTAAGAGCAACTGAGGGAGCTTTTGTGTGGGGCAGTACAAGATTCTAACTCGCTGATAGCAGCTGACTTCCCGCCAGTACAACGGTAAGAGCAACTAAGGGAGCTTTTCTGTTCAGAAGAAGAAGATTCGGACTCGCTAAAACAAGCTAACAACTATAAAATAGGTTTGTATAACGCGCTAAAACCGGCTAAAGTTTCACCTGTATCGGAAAATTGCCGGCTTACACAATGGAAAAACAATCTGATCGGCTTTTATAATACCTGGCTAAGCGGTAAATAAAAAACGGGGAACAGTTATTACGCTGTTCCCCGTTTAGTAAATTATATCCTGATGTGATTAGTCGAGTGCTACTGCACCTTCTACTAATACGGTGGCTTTGTTATTCAATACTTCCACAAATCCACCCTGAATGCTGTAGTTTTCAGTATGCTGTTTGTCTTTCAGCACTTTCAGGTTGCCTTTGCCTAAAGCACTTACCAGTGGCGCGTGCTTATCCAATATTTCAAACAAACCTTCTATACCAGGTAACTGTACACCGTACACTTCTCCGTTGTATAGCTTTTTTTCAGGTGTTAATATTTCTAATGTCATGTTTAATAGTCATTTAGTCAGTAGTCATCAAATAATAAGGCTATTTCCGACTAATGAAACTACCCCTGAGCCTGCGCCAGCAGTTTTTTACCTTTTTCAATAGCATCTTCCAATGTACCTACCAGGTTAAAGGCTGCTTCGGGATACTCGTCTACTTCACCATCCATAATGGCGTTGAAACCACGGATAGTGTCATCAATGCTAACGAATACACCTTTTAAGCCTGTAAACTGCTCGGCTACGTGGAAAGGCTGGCTAAGGAAACGCTGTACTTTACGTGCGCGGGATACCGTTTGTTTATCTTCTTCGCTTAATTCATCCATACCAAGGATGGCGATGATATCCTGTAACTCTTTGTAACGCTGTAAAATCAGTTTTACGCGGTCGGCAGTGTTGTAGTGTTTTTCACCTACAACCGCTACAGTAAGGATACGGCTGGTAGAATCCAATGGATCCACCGCAGGATAGATACCTAAATCCGCAATTTTACGGCTTAATACGGTAGTAGCATCTAAGTGAGCAAAGGTTGTTGCCGGAGCCGGATCGGTCAAGTCATCCGCTGGTACATATACCGCCTGTACGGAGGTAATTGAACCGCTTTTGGTAGAGGTGATACGTTCCTGCATCAGACCCATTTCAGTTGCCAGGGTTGGCTGATAACCTACCGCTGAAGGCATACGGCCTAACAGCGCTGATACTTCAGAACCAGCCTGGGTGAAACGGAAGATATTATCAACGAAGAAAAGGATGTCTTTACCTTTACCGGTGCCATCGCCATCACGGAAATATTCCGCAATAGTTAAACCGCTTAATGCCACACGTGCACGGGCTCCCGGAGGTTCGTTCATTTGACCGAATACGAAAGTAGCTTTTGACTCTTTCAGGGTTTCCATATCCACTGAGCTTAAATCCCATCCACCTTCTTCCATGCTGTGAATGAATTTGTCGCCGTATTTCATAATACCAGCTTCAATCATTTCACGTAACAGGTCATTACCTTCACGGGTTCTTTCGCCCACACCAGCAAATACAGACAAACCACCGTGTCCTTTTGCGATGTTGTTGATCAACTCCTGGATCAATACGGTTTTACCTACACCCGCACCACCGAACAAACCGATTTTACCACCTTTTGCATAAGGCTCGATCAGGTCAATTACTTTGATACCAGTGAATAATACTTCTGTAGCTGTGCTCAGGTCTTCAAACTTAGGAGGTAAAGCGTGAATTGGACGTGAATTTGCTTTGCTCAGTTCTGGCAAACCATCAATAGCGTTACCTGTTACGTTAAACAGACGACCATTGATTTCAGGACCAGTAGGCATTGCAATAGCTTTTCCGGTATCGGTAACAGCCATTCCACGTACCAGACCTTCGGTACCGTCCATCGCAATGGTACGAACGCTGTCTTGTCCAAGGTGTTGTTGCACCTCCAGAACCAGCTTCTCGCCAGATTGCTTTGTAATTTCCAATGCATTATAGATGTCGGGAAGTCCGTTTTCGAATTGTACGTCCACCACGGCACCAATTACCTGTTTGATCTTACCTTTATTAGACATAATGTATTAAGTAGGTTATAATTTTTATAGCCTTAAAACCGGTTTTCCGATTTTGGCGGCAAAGGTAGGGTTTTAGGTGGTTTTATGAGAAAAAGGTATTCATTTTCGACCATTTTTTTACAAATGAAGGCCTTAATGTATATTTTACACACGTAAAATCAGAAGGGATAACCGATAGCGAGGTTGAAAACGAGGTTGTCTTTACGCCATTTTGAGTTGCCCAGGTCGATGTTTTTAATCACCCAGCGTTCATTTTCGGGCAACCAGGGTTTGCGGATAGGAAAAGCCAGATCCAGCCTTAAAATCAAAATGCTGATATCAAACCGCAGGCCGGCCCCAACACCCACAGCCATCTCCTTTAAAAAGTCTTTACTAAACTGCGAACCCCTACGGGCGGTATCTGCCTGACGCGTCCAGATATTACCCGCATCAATAAATAAAGCCCCTCTTACTATGGAAAACAGTTTAGCGCGGTATTCAGCATTCATTTCAATTTTTACATCACCGGGCTGATCGGGTAAAAAGCCCACTTCGGCGCGGTTACCTGCATAATAGGTACCCGGTCCTAACGAGCGGGAACGAAACGCCCGGATATCGTTGACACCACCAGCAAAAAACTGCTTGATAAATGGTAATGTGCTGCTGTTGCCATAGGCAAACCCTACCCCTGCTGTAATACGCGACACAAACTGATTAAACTTTCCAAAAGAAAGGTAGTGCCGGAAATCGGCTTCCAACTTGGTGTACTGCGAAAAAGGCGTGTTGAATATCTGCCGCTCTTTGCCTTTATCTATGTTAGCACCGGTAATTGCGCCCAACAGGTTGCCGGATAAATCAATGTTGCCATTAAAGTAAAAATTATTGCGCTTGCGGTTGGGGTTAATCTGCGTGTTGAGATTGAAGTTATAATTCGTTCCTATAATAAACTGCCGTTCTATGCTTCTTGCCAGTGTGATATTGGTATCCAGCTGTGCCTGAAACTCGGGGGTAATATCTGTTGGTTTTACGTAGTTAATACTTACAAGATTCAGCGTATGCTCTTTCTGAGCGCTTTCTTTAAAGATATAACCGAAAGTAGCTTTAGAGGAAGTAAGTGTATATTGGTTGCTTCGGTTATATATTTCATAGCCCAGCTCTGCCTTTGTTTTAGGCACAAAGCCACTGTTGGTATTAAACTGTACAAACGGGGTTATTAACCGTGGAACAGAAATACTTACCGTAGCCCCTATACGCCGCGTGGCAATATTGCCCTGCCCCGACAGCTGTTGTTCCAGGCCTGCATAGGTAGATACCACAAACAGCTCTGCCCCTTTTAACAGGTTGCGGTGACGCCAGTTTACCGACACCTCACCACCATTGGCGTTGTTGGATTTGGTTAATGCGGAAGCTTCAAACCGTATAGATTTTTTCTCCGTAGGCGTCAGGTAGTAATACACGTTGAGTAGTGGCTGCTTAGCATTAGGCACTTCCCGGAAACGGGCTTTTACATACTTAAATACACCCAGGGTAGTTAACCGGTTTAACGACAGGTTATGCGCTTCCCGGTTATATAAATCGCCTGAATCAAATATCAGTGTGCGGTTAAATATCTGTGGTTTAAACTTATGTTCCGGGTCTATAATAGTGTAGCCACCTATATGTGTAGTTCCCCTGGGCCTGAAAGCGGTATCTCTTGCGTCATAATCCGTATATACATATATATCGTTAATGCGATAAGGCAGCCCCGCTTTGGTTGGCATTTCAGGCTTTACCTGCATAGCTATATCCACCTTACTATCTCCCACCGTAGAGTCCGCTTTAGCCAGCAGATAGTCTTCATTAAAATAATAAAAGCCTTTTTGCTTTAACCGGTTATCTATACGTGTGCGCTCTTCCTTAATCGTTTCCAGATCGTAAGGATTGCCCGGGCGTAAACGTGAACGGCGGGTTGTTCGCGCAATACCTTTACCCAGTTCGCTGGAATCCAGTTTAAAAGTTACTTTTCCCAACTGATACTGATCGCGCACAGCAGCAGTATAGGTTACATAAGCCCTCCTGCTTTTTACAGAAGTATCAAAAGTGACCGTATCTCCAAAATAACCCCGGTTTTCCAGGCGGTTCTGCAATATGGCCCTGTTCTTTTCAAAGGCAGATAAAGAAGCCAGTACAGGCGGTTCGCCAAACTTATACTTTAACCAGTAACGCAATCCTTTACCCGTGGGGTTGCCAGCTATATTATAAGCCCACAGTTTTATTTTTAAGCCCAGGAAACTGGAATTAGGTTCGGGCCTTAGTAAACCGCTCAGTTCATTTTTCAATTCTTTTTTGTTAGGCACCTTACCTGTTGATTCTATTTTAACAGTGGCGCCAGTATATAATTGCTGGTTACCCTTCAGGTATTTGGTATTGCTGCAGGCGCAGGCCAACACCATCATAACTATTGCATATAAAAGGGTAACGATACTTTTCATCCTGTAATGTTGTTTTTCTATTGCTTGTTTTCCGGTTTGCTATCAGCAGCACCATTGGTGGAATTATTTTTAGTCTGCTCTGTATTCTTGTTTTGCTGGCGTATTGTTTTACGACGCTGCCTGCGCTCTTTTCTCCCCGTAAATAATTCTTTAAACTGGTTATAATCGTAGGTAAGGATAAAGCTGAGCCCGGTTTCAATTACCTGTCCTTCTACCACAGCTTCATACTGATTTTTACGGTAAGCCCGTAACATATACCTGCCATCCTTACTTAACTGGTAATCTACCGAAACGTCTCCGGCTATATTAGAGGTTTCCCTGTTGGTATTGGCCGGCCCTTCCAGCTCAAAGTTGCTGCCCACGTTTACCCGCAACCTGTCGTTCAATATTTTTTTAGATACCCCTACATTCAACTCCGTTCTGTCTTGCTCTACACCAGTGGTATAGTCCTGGTCGGTATTTAAATCAAAGGAAAGCTCAACTCCTTTAATCAAACTACCGGTAAGACGGTTCAGTTGATCAGTCAATATTTTACTGGCACTTTGCTTGGCTATGTTAGCTGCGGTAGTTCCACCTGCATCACTTTGCAGCGGATCTTCCTGCACAAAGCGGTTGAGCAATAACACAGCAAATACCTGCTTGTTCAGCTCGGAAGGATCGTTGCGTACTTGTTGCAGTTTGGTATCTACTTCGGGCCACTGCGCCAGTTCAGCATCCGGCAGGGTGATATCGAAAGTAATTTCCGGCTTTAGCAACTCCCCTTTCATTTTCAGCAACACCTGGAAAGGCAGCTTTTCTTTATACCTGTTTTGCTCGGTTTGTGAACGACCGGCAACCTGCGAAGCCATCAGGTCGATAGAAGGTGTATTGGTTGAATAAGCTGCAGTAATATCTACCTGTGCCGAAGTAGGATCACCTGTCCAGGTAATGGTGCTTCCTTTCTGTATATCAAACTTTCTTTTCAGTACGCTTAAGGATAACTGGTAAGCGCCCTGGCTTAATTCGTAACTGCCGGTAAGGCTCATTTTGCCACTTTCGTCAATACCACCTGCCAGATCGGCCCTACCTCTTAATGTTAAGGCATCGCCGTTTCTTTCATCTATTATTAAAGTAAAAGCAGCTGTACTGTCAGTGGTAATATCCATGTTCACATCCATACCCTTTAACGGGGTTTGGTTGGTGAGAGAATCCAGAGCAGAAGTAGTAACCAGGGTATCTGTAGGATGGTCTTTATCTACAAACTGCACAACCCCTTGCCTGTCTACCAACTCCGGATCGCTGCTGGGCAGTACCAATACGAAGTTCGTTTCCTTGTTTACTTTCAAACTACCATTTACCGATGGCGCATCCATCGTGCCCCTCAATTTAATATCGGTATCTATGTTCAGCTTGCCGTAAAATAAACGGTCTGTAGCCTGTTGCGCATTCACTACCCTGAAATTGCGGGCGCGCAGATCGGTTTCAAAACGGAAATTCTTTAAATCGGAAGTATAAATACCACCTGATACTACCGCCTTATTACCGGCACTATCCACCAATGTAAAACGGTTAAACTTCAACCCTTCATTATTTACAGATATAGATTCATTCTTTAACAACAGTGGTTCGCCGGTAATAGTAGGCGTAATTACCGCATCGCTAAAGCCGATTGTTCCTGCTATTTTCGGCTTATTCAGTGTACCACTCATAGTTACCTTGCCTTTCATGCTTCCTTTGGCATCTTGTAACTGGCCCATACTGAATGGCTTTATAGAGGACAGCTCCAGGTTATTGATATCCAATCTCAGATCCATACGGCTTTCACCCGTATAATATTTACCCTGCAACTGCACATTGTTATTATGGCCTTCTATTTTTACATTGGCGTTATAAGCGTTGGCAGTTTCATTATCTACCTTCACCAGTATATTACCTACTGTATCCTGATTGTAGGTAAAGTTTTTAACGGTGATATCGGAAGTAAATACCGGATTAGTAGTAATGTCTTTAACAACTGCTTTACCTTCTATAGTACCATCCAGCGCCAGCGAATCGCTTTTTACAAAATCGGAGAGCGTTTTGATGCGGAAGTTTTCAAACTTCACCTCTACAGGTGCATTCGCTGTTTTTTGGGTACTGTTAATGGAAAGCGACTGATTATTATTGCTGATAGTAAAATTGTTTACGAGTATCCCTGTTGAATCGTACTGGATAAAATTATCGGATGCTACCTGCCATTTATCGTGATTCAACACCAGGCTATCGGGCATTAAAGCTGCTTTAATGCCATCCGTTACCTGTTGTGCCGTAGCACCTATTTTGTAATAGTCTTTTCCTTTGACATCTTTGAGGGTAATGGTGGTGGCCAACATGCTGCTATCTACATATCCTTTTACGGAAGGCTGGTAAATTTGCATACTGCCACTGCGTGCATTCACCGCAAAGATATTGTAATTGAGTTTTTCATCAGTAGCAGCATTGATATTAGCCCCGCTTACCACCCAGCTGCCATATTGCAGCTTAGGGGCATTCACATCCAGGTTCAGTTTTTCTTCTGCACTGTTATATTGTATCAATCCTGCTATAGAGTCGGTGCCTTTAACATTGGGCATTAATTGTAACACCAGCGGTGAAGGACGCAGATGCATGTCCAGCGTCCAGTTTTGTGCGGTAAAGGCGGTATCCTTAAAACCTGGTAACTGGTAATACCTGCTGATGGTATGTTGTAAGGCTGTGCCTATCTCGGTTAACTTATATTGCCCCTGTAAAGTTACGTCTGCCATTTCTGAACGTAGTTCCAGCCTTTGCGCATTAGCTTCCTGTGTAGCATTTACACTCAAAGTATCTGGCTGGTAACGTTGTGCATTTCTCAGCACATTTATATCATATACCTGCAATTTGCCCAACAAAGAATCTGGATTGGTGCTTTCAAAATCGGCTTTCACCACACCATGCATTTGCAAAGTATCTTTTACCAGATGCAGGGCATTGAGGTCCAGCGTATCCAGTTGCAGCGTCAGTTGCACTGCCGGATATTGCGGCACTACATCTGCCGTGGCCTGTAATTGAAAACGGATATTGTCATCATTCATTTCAGAAGTAGCTTCTACCACTCCTTTGTGTACTTTGGCATTCAAAAGCAGGTTGTGATAGGTATAGCCTTTTACATCGGCCTGTACCAGTTTAATGCTGGCAACGCCATCCATTTTTTTATAATCAAAGCCACTGCCTTTGGCATTGGCACTCAGCGTAATGGTTCCTACATTTTTTTCCTGCTTTAATATATAACCCAGGTCTACTTTATCCAGGGCAGCTTTTACATCATAAAACTTGCCGTTGCCTTTCATCACCGCCATTACATTTACACCACCACGGGTGGTTTTACCTTGTAAGGCAGTGGTAAAATCCTGCATGGTGCCTTTAAAGCTTCCTTTCAATGCCATTGATTCGGGTATGCGCACATTGGCCGGCATGGCATTAGGTGGCACTATGCCATTAATATCTTTAGCAGTGGTGTTAAAGCGTGCTAATTGTATATTGTAATAAGCTTTCTGCGCTTCCGGTAATCCCTGTATATGCCCGGCCACCTTTACAGAAGTAGTGCCCAGGCCGCTGGCTTCAAAGTTATTGATGTCAATATTCTTTACCGGACCTTTGGCTATAGCTGTTACATGCAATACATTTTTGCGGTAGTTTTTTAACTGTGGTTCCATTGCAGGTACCAGTGTAATGATATCACTAACAGCAATATGCGTTTTATCCAGGTTGAGATCTATATTGGCTTCACCAGGATGTGCCATTAATTCCTTAGCCGAAGCGTAGGTGACCAGCAGGTCGTTGTTAATTTCAGAAGCATTGGTTTTCATTAACAGCCCCTTAATCATAGCCTGCTTATCAGTATAAGCCACTTCCCCTTTCATCTGCTGCAGCACAAAGCCACTTTTCTCACGCATAGATACCTGGCGTATGTTAGCCTGGTAAGTATCAGACGATAGCACCAGGTTGCCGGCATCTATTGTAAGCTGGTCTATGGCCATATGGCTATAGTCCATACCCCTTTTAATGGCAGGACTATTATCATCATCGTATTGAATACTGTTATTTACCAGCCCCAGGTCGGCCAGCTCAAACCGCCAGGGTACCGCCTGTGCCGTATCTGTTTGTCCTGGTTGTTGCAGGGTTTGCTTGCCTTTTAACACCGGGCCTGTTTTGCCTATATGTACAGTGGCGCGGGTATCGCTCAGCTCAAACTGGCGCAGCCGCATCCACATTTTTTCCAGGTTAATATCTTCTGTTACAATGTTCATCCTGCCCAGCTTTATGGCAGCATCCATATAGGATACTTCGTTATTATAAGCTGCTTCAATAACACTAAATCCTATTTTATCCAGCTTTATGGTAATGGGAGTAGTTGCTGTGGTAACCGTATCGACTGTAGGATCCGGCAAAGGATTTACTATCACCAGCGGCTTATATTGCCGCACGCTGGCGTATACATTGCTTACAGCTATATCAGGAATAGCAAACACCATCTTATCTAAATCGAAGGTGCTGATCTCTGTGTGAAAGTTGCCCAATCCAAGGCGGGCATCATTACCGGTTACATCATCATGAAAAGTGGCATTGATCCTTTTCAGCACTATCTCGCCCAGTTGAAACTTCATGGTACTACCACTGGTGTCGGGCGTAGTTTTCTTTTGTTCGCCGGCAAAGGCTTTTATAATATAATCGTAGTTAAAAACAGTATCAGGTTTCAGGCGATAGATATGTGCCGTAATACCATTTAGCTCCAGGTAGCTTAACGCTACTTCACTATGCAGCAGTTTAAGCATAGCTATATCTACCCTTATGGTATCGCCGGCCAGCAGCGTATCTTTTTTCTGATCCTCAAAATAAACATGTTCCAGTACAATGCGCTTGGGAAAGTTAATATCCAGGCGCCCGATAGATACCCTGGTTTTTAGTTTTTTTTCTAAAAAGGCCACTACCTTGTTTTTGGCAAACTGTTGCACAGCAGGCACCTGGATAAGGATAAGTACTAATACTACCAGGAACAGCACGGTTCCTAATATCCATAAGAGTACTTTAAAAGATGTTCGAAAAATTTTCTTCACCTACTTCCACCAATTAATTGTAACAGTAATGAAATAATGGCCAATACCAACAGCACATGAATAAGTCCCGTGGCAGAATACACAAATACACCGAGTAACCAGCCGATAATGAGTATTACGGCTATTAAATACAAAATGCTTCTCATAGAGGTTAAAATTTATATAATGAATAAAAGAATTGGCATCTTTTTGTCAGGATCGCTTTTTAGAAATCAGGTTCATAGCTCCTCTTAAAATGGCCATCACTCCCAGTTGTTTGGCATTACCCACTAAAAAGCTTTTCCAGTCACCTGCGTCTTCTTTCTTCGCTTTACTTCCCGATATCAGGCTAACAGCGTTTTTAATCAGCGACCAGGTGGTACCAGCCACTTTATTCCTTAGAAAAAAAGGAATAATGCTGCCCAGTGTTGCTTTAATGGTTTCTTGCGGCAAACGCTCCCACCTGTTTTTTAAATCACCTTCCTGCTGCTTAATCCTGGTGTTTACCAGTCTCATCTCCTTTTGTAAATCATCCAGGTTATTAATATGCCCCAGGTTATATTTTTTACTCATGGCTCGCGTTTGTGGTGTTAATACTATCATTGTCATCTTCCTGGTCTTTATCATCAAAAAGGATATTGATAACAGTGTTGGTAATCATACGCTCCAAAACGCTTTTGCGCAATGCAATCAATGTAACCAGTATAATGATGTAAATGGCAGATACTATGCCAAAGCCTAAGAACATGCTATGCGTTAGTTCTGCGAAATAATAACCGGCCATAATGCTTAAAAACAGGAATATGAAAAAGACAAGTACGGCCACTACCAGCACGGCAAACATTACTGCCACCAGTTTGGAGATTTTTTCTACTGTTTTCAGTTTCAGCAATAAAAGCCGGTCTTGTACATATTCCTGTATTTTCTCGCCTGATTCTTTAAAGAATTGTTCTTGTGTTTCCATGGCAATGATTAGGGGGCCTGGTTATTAATGATGAATGATGGGACTAAAGAAGCTACTTTGTTATAAAGTAGCTTCTTTAGCTTGTGAACCTAAGTCCTGCACAAACTTTTTTCCTTTTTTTACCAGCTCGGTTACTTCATCGCTCATACCTGCGATATTGTCTTTGGCATCATCTGCAATATCTTTTACATCTTCCAGTAATGCTTTCCCCTTGTCGCTATTCAGAAAAAGCGTTACTAATGCGCCCGCGGCTGCACCTAATACAATACCGGCTAAAAATTTTTGATTGCTGGTCATGGTGTTGTGATTTTTATTTGGTTATTAATTGATAGCGTGCTTAGTGTGGTACAAGCATTGTACCAATAGTGTAAAAACCATTAAATGGAAAACCACCGGGATAATAAAGTTAACCGATACTTCCTGCTTGCCTTCATATGCATATTAGGCCTTTTTTTGTTCTGGAACCTTATCCAGTTTTTCACTGCTTTTTTAGGGGCTATTATCCTGTATGTGCTGGGAAAACCCTTTATGTGTAAGTTTATTAAGAAATATCACTGGCACAAAACCTGGGCGGCAGTGCTGGTAATGGTAGTGTCATTTTTTATTATTTTATTGCCTATTGGCCTGCTTGTAACACTATTATATAATAAAATAGCAAGCGTGGCAGAAAATCCCCAACCCCTTATTGACGGGGCTAAAAATCTGGACCACCGGATTGAGCAGCAGTTGCACATCAGCATTATTTCGGATAAAACCATTGAAAAAATACAAACGGTAGCTACTTCATTGGTAGGTGCTATACTTGGTCAGGGATTTAATATGTTCTCACTTATCCTCATGATGTATTTTATGTTGTATTTTATGTTGGAAAAAATAAACCGGCTGGAAGCTTCTCTGCTTTATTTCCTCCCTTTTCCACGTGATAAGATAAAACTGTTTGGCAATGAACTGGTAGCCCAAACCTTTAGTAATTCCATTGGCATTCCACTGATTTGCGTAATACAGGGGCTGCTTGGCTGGGCATGCTATTTAATAGCCGGTTTGCCCCAACCCGGCTTTTGGGCAGTAGCCACCGGCTTTGCCAGTGTAATGCCCATTGTAGGCGCCAGTGTTATATGGGCTCCGGTAAGCCTGTATATGTTTGCTACCGGACATATGTGGCAGGGAGGTTTTGTTATAGCATGGGGCTTCCTGGTAATAGGCCTGTCTGATAATGTAGTACGTTTTATACTGGCCAAACGCATGGCCGATGTGCATCCTATTGTTACCGTACTGGGGGTTATTATGGGTTTAAAGCTGTTTGGTATCACCGGGCTTATTTTCGGGCCTTTAATTATTTCCTACTTTCTGCTGTTGTTACGCATTTACTATGTAGAATATCAAAAGCCCATACAACCGCACCGCCACAAGCCCCGGCAACTCATGCCTTCCTACTTCCAGGCCTTCCTGGTAAAACGTAAGGCAGGCACTTCCCGCATACAAAAGAAACAGGGCGATATCTAAGTTTTAATGCAGATAGCAGCCCACTACACTCCTGCACACACGGGGCTGCTATCTGCTTCACCACCACTTTTGACAGCTTCACCGGAAACGTGGCGCTGGCAGGTTACGTGGTATACTACCTTAACATCATCAAACAAAAACAAACTATCATGAAAAAGATCGTTGCCCTGATGATACTGCTGGCCAGTATTACCGCCAGCTTACATGCACAGACCATTATTGTAAAACCTGTTTGCAGGCCACGTGTAGTTGTAGCGCCAGTAGTTGTTCGCCCTGTACGGGTAGTAACAGTGGCTCCCGCGCCTGTATATATTGCTCCTGTTGTGATACGACCTGCCTGTGCTGTCATTCGCCCTTACAGACGTGTAGTAGTAATACGTTAAACCACTTATCCCTTTTCATTCTTACATACTGATATAATATGAAAAAGAACACATTCTTACACTTACTGATAGTAGGCCTGGTAACAATATTATCTATCTGCACAGCCACGGCACAGGATACCACCCATAAACAAACCGTTCAAACCAATAGTAGTAACCGTCAGACTAAAAGACAGGAAAACCACGCGAATCGGCAAACTACTGCTGCCGATGCACAAAACAACCGGCAAAGCACTTACCAGCAAAACCAGGCCAACCGCAATGCCGCTAAAGCGGATGGTACAGTAACCAAAGAAGAAGCACAGGCCACCTATCAGCAAAACAGCGCCAACAGGCAAGCTACCGCTACTGAAAACAAGGCAGAACAAAAAAGTACTGTACAAACCAACCGAACCAATGCCAGAAGTACCCGGCAAACTAACCGGGCCAACAGAAGACAATAAATAAATATGATATTATTAAAGAATTAACCGTTAAAAGCACCTTACGGGGCCGTTAAAAACGGCCCATTGTTAATTCTGGTTCAAATAAGAAAACTTAACATTAGACAAAGAAATCCTATATTAACTTTATGTTACCTTTTTATTAAAACCAGAAGAATGTCGAACACAAAAGCAAGTAAAAAAGAAGTAAGAACATTAATTATCCAACGTATAGAATTAGCCTTTTCGGACTTAAAAGTTACTTTGGGCGATAAAAAATTTAGCAACAGGGCTAAAAAAGCCGCTAAAATCTTAACAGAAGGGTTTAAAGCCACTACAACCGAAGCCATTGTAGAAAAGCAGGCTAAAAAAGCCAAAAAGGTAAAAACAACCGTTTCTAAAAAGAAAAAGACCAAAGCGGCTAAAACCAAGACCCCTCAGGCTAAGCCAGCTGTTGCCGCTACACCAGCCGCTGAATAGTATCTCTTCCTGATACAATACTTATTACCCCATTACAAGTTGAAAGTAGCTGTTACTTTCAACTTGTATGCTATGGTGGTGTATGATAGTTTAGTCTAACGCTTCGCGTATACTCCTGTTAATAATGGCCGCAATTTCTTCCAGCTGTTGTACTGTAGTAATTAACGGCGGCGCTACGCGCAAGCATTCAGGAGCAAACAAAAACCAGTCAGTGATCAGCCCGTTGGCAATACATTTTTGTATTACCCGGTGGTTTACTTCAAAGCTGCTAAATTGTATGGCCGCCCATAAACCGGCAGTACGTACCTGCACAATGGCCGGATGGTTTAATTGCTGCAACACTTTTTCTTTTTCCGGAATCGCTGCTATATCTCCTTCACTTAATAATACTTCCAATGCTGCTTTACCGGCAGCACAGCTTACAGGATGGCCCCCAAAAGTGGTAATATGCCCCAGTACCGGGTTTACAGTAAACTGATCCATCAGGCTTTTATCGGCAATAAAAGCGCCCAGGGGCATGCCGCCACCCAGTGCTTTACCTAATAGAAATATATCCGGCACCACCTGGTATTGTTCAAAAGCCCACAGCGAGCCTGTGCGACCGAATCCAGCCTGTATTTCATCCAGTATCAGCAATGTTCCTGTTTGAGAGCATTTGGCGCGTAAGGCCTGTATCCAGCTGGCTGCAGGACGGTTAATGCCACTTTCGGCCTGTACGGTTTCTGCTATTACGCAGGCGGTGTTATGGTCTATAGCATCAATCGCTTCCTGGCTGTTATAATTATAGTGGTATACATCGGGCAACAATGGCCGGAAAGCATTGCGCCAATACTCACTGCCCATTACACTTAATGCGCCCTGTGTGCTGCCATGATAGCTGTTGTTAAAAGAGATAATGCGGCTGCGGCCGGTTACCCGTTTGGCCAGTTTCATAGCCCCTTCAGTAGCTTCGGCCCCACTGTTGGTAAAATAAACACTGTTTAAAGAAGCCGGCAACAGATCGGCCAGCATTTTAGCATAGGTAACCTGGGGCGTTTGAATAAACTCGCCATACACAATCAGGTGCATATACGCTGCTGCCTGCTGTTGTACCGCTTCTATTACCTTTGGATGACTATGCCCGATATTGCATACGCTAAAGCCTGAAATTAAGTCGGCATAGGCCTTTCCTTCTGTATCGTATTGATAAATGCCCGCAGCCTTTACCATTTCCAGCCCTATGGGGGCCGGCGAAGTTTGCGCCACATGCTGCTGAAACAATTGCCTGTTATTCATAATCGGCAAAGATCGGTTATCTGCCGTCAACGCGGGCCAACTAAACTACTTTAGGCTTACATTTACATCGTATATCTGGTAAACAACCAATCAATCATTACTTACTATTTCAAACGTAACTATGGCTACCATTTTACCCGTTCTGGGCAAACACCCTCAATTTGGAGAAAACTGCTTTATAGCCCCTAACGCCACTATCGTTGGCGATGTAATTGCCGGCAGCGATTGCAGCTTTTGGTTTAACGCTGTTGTCAGAGGCGATGTTAATTTCATTAAAATGGGCAACAAAGTGAATGTGCAGGATGGCGCAGTGATTCACTGTACCTACGAAAAAAATCCCACCCTTATTGGCAACAATGTTTCCATTGGCCACAATGCCCTGGTGCATGGCTGCACTTTGCACGATGATGTGCTGATAGGCATGGGTGCTATTGTAATGGACCGTTGCGTAGTAAACAGCAATTCTATTATAGCCGCTGGTGCCGTGGTACTGGAGGGAACAATTGTAGAATCAGGGAGTATTTACGCAGGTGTTCCTGCAAAAAAAGTGAAAGACATCTCAAAAGAGATGATTCATGGCGAAATTGACCGTATTGCTAATAATTATGTAAAATATTCTTCATGGTTTTCGGATTTTAATGCAGCGAAATAATAAATCAATTGTCTATTTAAGTAGGATAGTTCGTGTAACAACCGAAACTAACTGCTTTAAATCCTAATTATACCATTATGGTAAAACTGATGACGCGGACTATCCTTTTTTCTAGCATGTTATTTGCCCTAACCTTTCAATCGTGTCGAGTAGGTAAAGGGTGTCCTAGTGATGGTAGAAATGTAGGAGCAGAAAGAATTATCGCCGAAAACCCCAAAGACAAAAAAGTATTGAAAAAAGCCGCGAAGGCTAAATATAAAATGAATAAACTTTGAGAAGGAAAGGGGGTTACTATGAAAACCAGATATCACAGCACCAGCACACCAACCAGCAGTTTTTCTATTGTTGAAGATGCAGCAACGCTGCATGAATTTTATTCTATTACCCGCCAGCTGGGTAACGACAAAAAAGTTCGTTTTACCAGCAAAACAGATGAAGCGGATAATATTGAATGGCACTTTACATATCGTAGACGCCATCTCACCTTACAGTATAATATCTATAATGGTATTACCCTGTTTACCCATTCGCAAAAAGATCACACTACGGCCGAACAGCTGGTAAGTAGTTTACTACCCAACAAGGCCGTTTAGTAACTTTTAGCGTCTATCGATTCCAGTATGTTATAATAACTGAAGAAACGGCTTTCGGCAATTTCCCCGCTTTCAACAGCGGCCTTTACTGCACAACCCGGTTCGTTAATATGCTGGCAATTGTTAAACTGGCAATTATTGAGTAACGCTCGCATTTCGGGGAAATAATGCGACAGCTCCTGCCGGCTGATATCTACCAGACCAAACTCTCTTATACCCGGCGTATCTATTATCTTTCCGTTAAATGGCAAATCAAACATTTCGGCATAAGTAGTGGTATGCAAACCTTTGCCACTCCAACCACTCACCTCCTGCGTTTTCAATTCCATATCCGGAAACAGGTGATTGATGAAGGTTGATTTACCTACACCGCTATGTCCGCTTACCAGGGTGGTTTTATCCTGTAGCAATGTTTTCAGCTCTTCTATGCCTTCTCCCTGTTTCAAGCTTATTTTTAGCACCGTATACCCTATAGCTGTGTACATGTTCCACAACTCATCGTACAGTTCCTGTTCTTTTTTACGAAACAGATCGCTTTTATTAAATACCAGTATAGCAGGTACATGATACGCTTCGGCCGAAACCAGGAAACGATCTAAAAAGCCCTGTGACGTTTTAGGATCTTTCAACGTAGCAAACAATAAGGTCTGGTCAATATTGGATGCTACAATATGGTGCTTGTTTTTGTTGTGTGGCGAGGTGCGGGCAATATAATTGCGGCGGTCGTGAATATCTGTAATGGTAGCCACATTATCCGCTTCGTCTTCCGGGTTCAGGTTCACCTCGTCGCCCACCGCAATAGGGTTGGTAGAAGTAAGTCCTTCTACCTTAAACGAGCCTTTCACCCGGGCGTTATACAACTGTCCATCTTCTCCCCTGGCTATATACCAGCTACCTGTTGACTTGTAAATTAACGCCCGCATGGTTGTAATTAATATAAGCTGCGAAGTTATTGGTTTTGAAACAAAAAGGGCTACACCTGCCGGTATAGCCCTTTTGAAGTATTTTTTAGGGAAATTTTCGAAGTATGGCGTACCGTATGACCAGCTCTATCACCAGCACCAGCAATCCAGCTATTAAGATGCCCCGGTAGTTATCTGTGAATTTGTTGAAAGTGATTACTTCCACTTTCGATTTTTCCATCAGGTTAATACTACCATATACCTTGTTTAACCCGCTTTTATCATTGGCGTGAAAATACTGACCGCCTGTGTAATCAGCCAGCTCTTTTAATAAGCTTTCGTTGTATTGAAGCTTGGTAACTTCCGCTACCCCATTTACCATTTGGCTAACCGTACTGTCCGATCCTACACCAATGGTATATACTTTTATTTTGTACAACTTGGCCATTTCTTTGGCTATATCCGGAGGAATGACCCCGCCAAAGTCTATACCATCTGTTAATAACACTACAATTTTAGACTTGGATTGTGCAGCACGTAAACGGTCTACACTGGTAGCCAGCCCCGATCCGATGGCAGTACCTTCATCCTGCAAATAACCACTCTGAATATTCTGAATCTGGTTTAATACGGTATTATGATCCAGTGTTAGCGGGCAAAGGGTAAAGCTTTGGTTACTGAAGATGGTAATACCAATACGGTCACCAGGTCTGTTGTTCACAAAGTTCACCGCCACTTCTTTGGCCGCTTCCAGCCTGTTAGGCAAAAGATCGCGGGCCGTCATACTACCACTGATATCAAAACAAAGCACAATGTCAATACCCTCCCCTTCCAGTTTCTGGGCCGAGTATTTCTTTTGCGGACGGGCCAGGGCTATCATAATCAGCAACAACGACAGGCAACGTAAACCAAATGGCAGGTGGCGCAAATTGGTACGCAAACTTTTCATGTTGCTTTTGTTCAAAAACTGGGTGGTGGTTATTATCATAGATGCCTGCACCCGGTTATTGGTACGCAGGTAGTCCCATATGATAATAGGTATTATCAGCAATGCTATCAATGCCAACGGATAGGCAAATTCAATATCATTAATCCACTTTGTCAGCATCTTTCTTTTTCTTCTTGGATTTGGTTTTTGTTCTGGACCTCGACAGTTTGTTAATGCGTTGTAATATCTGTGCTGCCACCTCAATAAACTCCAGCTGATCGTCAGCCGCAGCTGATGGCAGATACTTGGCAAATTTCACAGAATCACACATTACCAGCATCACTCTAAACTCCTCTACTGCTTCTTCGTCGGTAATGTATTTTCTTACCAGTACCATAATTTCTTCAGAAGTACACTGCATGGTTTGTTCCAGGAACATTTCCGACAGGTATATTCTGCAGATATCATCTACCTGCGTATAGAACTCTTTGATTTGATCGTAAGGGATTGGCACCGCTTTCTTCAGCGCAGTAAACTGTTGTGTTGCCCTGTATAGCGGCGAACGTCCACGTTTACGCAGCCTGCTCAGGTGGGCCATTTTACGGGCCCGTTTCCTTACACGGATAAACCACCACAGAATGTAGCCCGATACCAGCGACATAATCGCCAGCACCCCTATCAGCCACACGTTGTTGAGAATTTTTATTTCAACAATGCCTTTTACCGGATGGTATTCTTTCATGGCAGAAACATCTACCGTAAGTACATCCAGGTTTAACCAGGGGGCTTTTAATTCAGTAGACTTGCTTTCGCCCTGGCGAAAAACGTTCACCGCCAGCAAAGGCAGCTTCCACGAGCCGGAATCGAAAGAAGTGATCACCAGTTTTTGGATATAGGTAATGTATCCCCCAACCAGAACAGTGTCAATTTTCCCACGCCTTACCACTTCAATGTGGTTACCGGTATCGGGAATATTGAACCATGACTGTAGGGTAAACAAACGGGGGTTAAAATCCTCCAGTTTCACCTGCAGGGTAACCTGACCACCTATCAGTATTTTGTCTTTATCCAGCTCTGCCGACACGCGCTGTGCCCGCACAACAGAAAAGCAGGATAACAAACAAACCAATAAGAAATAAACCAAAAACTTTTTTGTCATGCTCTTCTGATAAAGAATTCCTGCAATGCTTTTACGTAATCTTCCCCTGTTGCAATTTGTAACAGGTCACATCCTGCATCCCGGAATGAGAGTTTAGCTTCCTGCTTAATACGCAGAAACTGTTCGTTATAACGGGTACGTGTTACCAGGTCGTTGGTATCTAACCAAACAGTTTGTCCTGTTTCGGCATCACGCACCTGTAAAATACCCATACGCGGCAACTGCTTGTCGCGTCTGTCGTACACCTGAATGCCTATAATGTCGTGCCTGCGTGCTGCTACACGTAATACATCGCGATAACCGGTATCGGCAAAATCGCTCAGTATAAAAATAATGCTCTTGTGTTTAGACACGTGGTTTACAAAGTCCAGGGCTTTTAACAGCCTTGTACTTGCCGACCTGGGTTTAAATGTCAACAATTCTTTTACAATATGCAGTACATGGTCGCGGCCTTTTTTAGGCTGCATGTACTTTTCTACCTTGTCGCTAAACGAAATAAGACTGGCTTTATCGTTGTTGGCTATGGCAGAAAAGGCCAGCACCGCACTTATTTGTGTGATAAGATCACGCTTGGTTTCGCGGAAAGTACCGAATAAGCTACTTGCACTCACATCTACCAGCAGGTAAACCGTTAACTCCCTTTCTTCTTCAAACAACTTGGTAAATGTCTGGCCCATACGTGCCGACACGTTCCAGTCAATGAACCTGGGGTCATCGCCTGCCTGGTACTCACGCACTTCCTTAAACTTCATACCCCTGCCCTTGAAGGCAGTAAGGTACTCCCCGGCAAACATGTGATCGGTTAAACGCTTGCTTTTAATTTCAAGCGTGCGTACTTTTTTAATTACTTCTGCTGATGTCATAGACACTATGGTACTTGTACTACTCTAATAATTTCATCCACAAGCTGATCAGATTTAATGTTTTCCGCCTCTGCTTCGTAGGTAATACCTACCCTGTGGCGCATTACATCTTTCGCAATTGCTTTTACATCATCTGGTATTACAAAACCTCTTTTATTCATGAAAGCCTGTGACTTTGCAGCCAGGGCCAATGAAATGCTACAACGTGGCGAGCCACCGAAGCTGATAAAGCGTTTTAACTTGTTCAGGCCATACTGATCCGGGAAACGGGTGGCAAAAACAAGATCCACAATATACTGCTCGATCTTTTCGTCCATATACACCTGGCGGGCCAGATCGCGGCCTTTTACCAGTTCTTCCATGCGTACAACCGGGGTAATTTTAGGTCCTTTCAAACCTAATACCTGAGAACGAACAATCATTTGCTCTTCTTTCTTATCAGGATAACCTACCACAATTTTCAGCATGAAACGATCCACCTGGGCTTCCGGCAAGGCGTAAGTACCTTCCTGCTCCTGCGGGTTTTGAGTAGCCAGTACCAGAAACGGATCGTCCAGCGGATAAGTATGTTCACCAATGGTAACCTGGCGTTCCTGCATCGCTTCCAGCAAGGCACTCTGCACCTTTGCAGGGGCACGGTTAATTTCATCCGCCAGTACAAAGTTGGCAAACACGGGGCCTTTACGCACCACAAACTCACCTCTTTGCTGGTTATAAATCATAGTACCTACCACGTCGGCAGGTAATAAGTCCGGCGTAAACTGAATACGGCTAAAGTGCGCGTGCACCGCCTGAGACAGTGATTTAATGGTAAGGGTTTTAGCCAAACCAGGTACGCCTTCCAGCAGTACGTGGCCGTTACTTAATAAACCAATCAACAAGCGATCTACCATGTATTGCTGCCCTACCACCACTTTGCTCATTTCTGCACGCAATACATCAATAAATCCGGCAGCATATTGTATCTGCTCGTTTAACCTGCGAATATCTTCTCCTGTATGCATTCCTTTTTTATTGTGCTGTGAATGTACGATGTAAACAGTGTGTTTTACCAGGCCAGAAACCACTGTTTTACTATTGTAAATAGAATCAGCAGGTTTTCAAACCGCGTAATTACGAAAAATATAGGTGATTAGCACCATATACCCCTAAGACAAGGGGAAAACAATCGGCCTAAAACGATAACTATTTCAACATGCATCAATTATGTATCTTCGCGCCTATGGCAAATTTCGCACACGACCATGTTGTTCCTTATCAGGATAGTGAGCTGGAAAAAAAACAGCAGGTAGCCAATATGTTTGACAGCATAGCTGGCAGGTATGACTTTATGAACCGCTTTTTAAGCGCGGGCATAGACGTAAAATGGCGAAAAAAGGCAATTAATCTGTTAAAGCCCCTGCAACCCCAGAACGTATTGGATGTGGCTACCGGCACAGGTGATGTGGCTATTATGACTGCCCGCATGCTGCAGCCTAAAAAAATAACCGGAATAGACATTTCTGAGGGAATGCTTGAAATTGGCCGCGAGAAGATAGTTAAACAAGGATTAAGTGCTATTATTGACTTACAGAAAGGAGACAGTGAAACAATAAATTTTCCGGATAATTCGTTTGATGCCATTACAGTGGCTTTTGGTGTGCGTAACTTTCAGAACCTGGAAAAAGGGTTGAAAGAAATGTTACGCGTGTTAAAGCCCGGTGGAAAACTGGTTGTGCTGGAATTTTCAAGACCGAAAGAACCCGTTTTTAAAACCCTGTATAACATATATATGAACCTGATAGCTCCCGGGGTAGGTAAAATGCTGGCAAAAAACAAAGAAGCCTACCAATATCTGAACGACTCTGTTCAGGCATTTCCCGAACGCGAACAGTTAGTTAGTATTATGCAAGGTTTAGGATATAGAGATACGAGCTATAAAACACTCACGTTAGGGATATGTTGCATTTATTGCGGAAGCAAATAGCCTGCTCAGCAGGAATTTTACTGGTTTTACTAACTGCCTCAGCAGCGCACGCCCAATTTTGGATTAGGGAAGGCCTGAACAGGCCCGATCATGACAATTACCTGTATTATTTTGGTATAAGCCTGGCTTATAACACCTCTTACCTGCACACCTCTAAAAACGAACATTTTTTAGAGAATGACAGCGTACTGGTAGCCAACCCCGGTGCCAAAGGAGGTATTTCGCTGGGTTTGTTAGCCACCTTGCAATTAACGCCCCGCTGGTCATTACGATCTAACCCGCAGTTAATTATCGGCGGCTCTAAATACTTTACGTATACGCTTAAAAACCCGGCACGCGGTGAGTCTGTTACAGAAACCCGCTCTATGCCCTCTACCATTGTAAGCTTACCCCTTCATTTTAAATTTAACTCCGACCGCATTTATAATTTCCGCACCTATTTATTGGGCGGGATTAAATATGATATTGACCTGGCCAGCAACAGCGCAGCCCGCAATGCCGAAAACCTGGTAAAACTACGCAAATACGATTTTGGCGTAGAAGCAGGTATCGGGTTTAATTTCTATCTCAAGTTTGTAACCGTGTCGCCTGAAATTAAATTCAGCAGCGGCCTTACCAATATACACGCACGTGACCCCAGCCTGAAGTACTCCAGCGTATTTGACAAATTACAGTCACGCATGATATTTATTACATTGAACCTCGAAGACTAGTATCTCTACCCGTTTTTACTTTTGCATATTGGAAGCAGTGGGTTTACTTTTGCCCCATGAACTACCTTATCAGAAATACAAGCATAGTCAATGAGGGTACCATTACACAGGGAGATGTGTGGGTAAAGAACGGCCGTATTGAAAAAGTAGGCGGCACCATAGCGGTAACAGAAGCCGTTACTGAAATTGACGGAACTGGCTTACACCTTTTACCAGGCGCTATAGACGATCAGGTTCATTTTCGCGAACCCGGCCTTACACATAAAGCCACTATATATACCGAAGCCAAAGCAGCAGTAGCCGGCGGCGTTACCAGTTTTATGGAAATGCCCAATACCAAGCCGCCCGTATTTAGCCAGGAACTGCTGGAACAGAAATATGATATAGGCGCCCGCACTTCGCTGGCCAACTACTCTTTTTTCATGGGCACTGCCAATGACAATATTGAAGAGGTACTTAAAACCAATGAGAAGAAAGACCGTGTATGCGGTGTAAAAATATTCATGGGCAGCAGCACCGGCAACCTGCTGGTAGATAACCCGCTGATGCTGGAAAAAGTATTTGGCAACTCAGAACTGCTGATAGCTACCCATTGCGAAGATGAAGCTATAATCAAACGCAACCTGGAAGCACGTAAAAACGAAAAGCCGTTACTGGATGCCAGCGACCATCCTATCATCCGCAACGAAGAAGCGTGTTTTGAATCTTCTTTCCGGGCCATACAGTTTGCCAAAAAGCACAACAGCCGCCTGCATATTTTACATATCACCACCCAAAAAGAATTACAGCTGTTTACCAACATGGTGCCGCTGGCCGATAAACGTATTACCGCCGAGGTGTGTGTGCATCACCTGCATTTTACCAGCGATGATTATGCTGCACAGGGCAACCGCATTAAGTGTAACCCCGCTATCAAAGCCCCTTTTAACCGGGAAGCACTGTGGCAGGGTTTACTGGACGACAGGCTGGATGTAATTGCTACCGACCATGCTCCACATACACTGGAAGAAAAGAATGAAGCTTATGAGCATGCTCACGCCGGCCTGCCACTGGTGCAGCATTCTTTATTAACCATGCTGTATTATGTGCAACAGGGAAAAATTACCATTGAAAAAGTAGTGGAGAAGATGAGCCATGCGGTAGCTACCTGCTTTCAGATTGCAGAAAGAGGGTTTATACGGGAAGGTTATTATGCCGATCTGGTACTGGTAAACCTGAACCAACCCTACACAGTAAGTTCTTCCAACATCTTGTATAAATGTGGCTGGAGCCCCTTTGAAGGCTTTACCTATCCCGCCACCGTTACACATACTTTTGTAAATGGGCACCTGGTTTATGGAAATGGTAGCTTCGATGAATCTAATAATGGAATGAGGCTTAGATTTAACAGGGAATAACCATTTAACAACTATTGCATGCAGGCAGACAAAACAACCCTTTCCGACCTTTCTATCTTTCATGCGGAGGAAGAGCAGTCCGTTTTTCATCATATCGATTTTGCCCGCACCATTGGTGGGCGGGACATGTTGCGGCATTTGTTAGGCAGCCCACTGTCGAACCTGGCAGAAATAAGGGGCACCCAACAAGTGCTGCAATTAATTATTAGTGTGCATGCCCAATGGCCGGAACAAATATCCAACGGTACCGTAATGGTGGTTGGCCGTTTTTATGAAACAGCTGTTTCCGACATTCCTTCCAACCCCAATGCCTTTTCGGCACTGATGTATAAATTAATGAACGGGGCCGATTACTCAGCCATCCGTTATTCCGTAACACACTGTATTGATTTTGTTCAAGGGTTACAAAGCACCGCCAGGCTGTTATATCAGCCTGATGCCCCGCCCATATTAGAACAGCATATCACCCGCATTGCCCGTTTACTGGAGCATCCCGTAATACGCGCTATGCTGCAGGAAATTCCTAAACAGCCATTAGCCCCGCATAAGGTGCTGGAATATGGCCGTTTTTTACGACTGCACTATAAGCAACAGTTATACGAGCTGCTGGACATATATTACCTGATGGATGCCTGGTATGGTATGGCCACCGCCTGCAAAACACACCAGTTGCAGTTTCCCGAATTTGTAGAGCAGGAGCAGCCTTTATTAAAAGCCAGTGAACTCTACCATCCTTTGCTACAAACACCGGTGGCTTATTCTGTAGGACTCACCCCCGAAAAAAACTTCCTGTTTTTAACAGGGGCTAATATGGGAGGTAAAAGCACCTTTATTAAAGCGGTAGGTGTAGCGGTGTATCTGGCCCATGCGGGCATGGGCGTGCCTGCGCAAAGCATGCAGCTGACTATGTTTCATGGCTTGCTGAGCAATATTCAAATGGCCGACAACATCATTAAAGGCGAAAGCTATTTTTATAACGAGGTACAACGTATTCGCAAAACCATTGAAAAAATTAACGATGGTAAAAAATGGCTGATACTGATTGATGAACTTTTCAAAGGCACCAACGTACAGGACGCCATGAAGTGCAGCACTGCCGTTATTGAAGGCCTTCGTAAAATGAAGAATGCCTTGTTCATCCTGTCTACCCACCTGTACGAAATTGGCGAAAGCTTACAGCAATATCCCAACATCCAGTTCCGGTATTTTGAAACCAGCATACACAACGAACAGCTGGTGTTTAGTTATCAGTTAAAAGAAGGTGTGAGCAACGACCGGCTGGGCTACCTGATACTGAAAAAGGAAGGTATAGTGGAAATGCTGGAACGGTTATAACTTAGTTGTAATGTGATTTGGATTAGTGACTAAACGCTTATTTTTAGTCATTAATCCACTCTCTATGTTAGTAAAAACCTATGGAAGCGCCGTGTATGGCGTGGACGCAATTACTATTACTATTGAGGTAAATGTAAGTGCAGGTTTAAAATACTTTATCGTAGGCTTGCCAGATAACGCTGTAAAAGAAAGCCTTCAACGCATTGAAAGCGCCATAAAAAACAATGGCCTGTATATGCCACGCACCAAACTGGTGGTGAACATGGCCCCTGCCGACATTAAAAAAAGTGGTAGCGCCTTTGACCTTCCCATAGCCATGGGCATACTAGGTGCCACCGATCAGCTTACACATCCCCTCCGTTTACAGGAATACATTATTATGGGCGAACTAAGCCTTGATGGAAAGGTACAGCCCATGAAAGGTGTGTTATCTATTGCTTTACAGGCTAAGCGCGAAGGCTTTACCGGGTTGATAGTACCAGCCGCCAATGCCAGTGAAGCAGCCATAGTGGAAGGCCTGGATATATATGGTGTTGACAACCTGCAGCAGGTGGTTGCTTTTTTTAAAGGCGAAACCAATCTGCAACCGGTAATGGGCAATGCAGCCGCTGGCTTTCAGCAACAAGCCAGTGTAAACGACATGGATTTCAGCGAAGTAAAAGGACAGGAAAACATTAAGCGCGCTTTGGAAATAGCCGCCGCCGGAGGACACAACGTTTTATTAATAGGCCCTCCCGGCGCGGGTAAAACCATGCTGGCCAAACGCCTTCCCGGCATACTGCCCCCTTTTAGTTTGGATGAAGCTTTAGAAACCACCAAAATACATAGTGTGGCCGGCAAGCTGCCGTTGCATACTGCCTTAATACAACAACGCCCTTTTCGCTCACCACATCATACCATTAGTGATGTGGCTTTGGTAGGCGGAGGTGCCAACCCACAGCCCGGCGAAATATCCCTGGCGCATAATGGTGTGTTATTTTTAGATGAACTTCCGGAGTTTAAACGATCGGTGCTGGAGGTGATGCGGCAACCTATGGAAGAAAGAAAAGTGACTATTTCCCGCGCACGTACCGCATTGGATTTTCCCGCGGGTTTTATGTTGGTAGCCAGTATGAATCCCTGCCCCTGCGGCTTTTATAATCACCCCGAAAAAGAATGTAGTTGTGCGCCAGGTAAAGTGCAGCAATACCTGAATAAGATATCAGGACCTTTGCTGGACCGTATTGACCTGCATGTAGAAGTTACTCCCGTTGCCTTTGCACAACTCAACAGCAACGAACACACGGCCACAGAAAGCTCGGCTATGATACGGCAGCGAGTGATACAGGCACGCACTGTACAAGCCGAACGCTACAAGGCATGGCCCGGCTTATACGCGAATGCACAAGTGAACACCAAACTTTTAAAAGCCCATTGCATGCCCGATAACAATGGCAGCGCTTTATTAAAAATAGCTATGAGCCGTTTAAATTTAAGCGCCCGCGCCTACGACAGGATATTAAAAGTAAGCCGCACTATTGCCGACCTTGCGGGCAGCACAGAAGTGCAAACAGCGCACATTGCCGAAGCCATACAATACCGCAGTCTTGACAGAGAAGCGTGGGGGAATTAAAGAACTATGTAACTTGCGTTATGCGAACACTTTTATTGTACCTAAAACCGTATAAATGGCTGGTTACGTTAGCGCTGTTTTTAGCATTCATTAACCAGAGTTTTTCTTTAATGGACCCAATGATTTTTGGAAAGATCATTGACCGTTTTGCCAAACACCCCCATTTTTTTGATGACAAGAATCAACATCCCCGCGAGTTACCTGAATTTATTAGTGGCGTAATATTACTGCTGCTGGCCAGTATGGGCGTAGCTATGGTTTCTCGTATAGCCAAAGCCTTCCAGGATTATTTTGTAAACGTGATTATTCAAAAGTTCGGCGCCAAAATATTTACAGATGGCTTACGACACTCACTGAAATTGCCTTACCAGGACTTTGAAGATCAACGTAGCGGCGAAACCCTCAGCATTCTTACCAAAGTACGAACGGATACCGAAAAATTCATCACCAGCTTTATCAACGTATTTTTCGGCATCATAGTAGGCGTGGGCTTTGTTACTGTATATGCTTTTACCATTCACTGGTCTATACCAGCCGCCTACTTTTTAGGTGTGCTTTTATTATCATGGCTTACCAGCTTGTTAAGCCGTAAAATAAAGGTGATACAAAAAAACATTTTACAGGAAACCACTTCCCTGGCGGGAAGTACCACAGAAAGCCTGCGCAATATTGAACTGGTAAAAAGTCTGGGGTTGAGTGAGCAGGAAATAAACCGGTTAAATAACACTACCTATAAAATACTGGGGCTGGAAATAAAGAAAGTAAAAAGCATTCGTACCCTCAGCTTTATCCAGGGCACATTTGTAAACACACTCAGGCAGGTAATTCTGTTCCTGTTGTTGTTTCTCATTTTTAGAGACAAGCTTTCGGTGGGCCAGTTGTTTACCATGCAACTGTACTCCTTCTTCATCTTCGGACCATTACAGGAAATAGGAAACATCATACTCTCCTATCGCGAAGCAGAAGCATCCCTGAATAACTTTCACAACCTGATGCAAAAAGCGGTTGAGCCTAAACCAGTAGTTCCTGCTCCTGTAGGTAATATAGAAACACTGGCTTTTCACAATGTTTCCTTTAAACACCAGACTGCTCAGTATAAAGCACTGGACGATATCAGCTTTGAAGCTGCCAAAGGAGAAACCATTGCCTTTGTAGGCCCTTCGGGCAGTGGTAAAAGCACATTGGTAAAATTGCTGGTGGGCTTGTATACTCCACAAAATGGCGAAATGCTGTATAACAACATTAACTCGCACGATATTTATTTCGATGCCTTACGCGAACAAATTGGTTTTGTGACACAAGACACCCAACTGTTTGCCGGCACCATACGCGAAAACCTGTTGTTTGTAAAACCTTCCGCTACCGATGAGCAACTTATGGATGTGTTGGGCAAAGCCAGCTGTCTTCCATTACTGCAACGTGCCGAAAAAGGACTGGAAACGGTGCTGGGCGAAGGTGGTTTAAAACTAAGCGGGGGTGAAAAACAACGTTTAAGCATTGCACGCAGCTTACTGCGTCATCCACGCCTGCTTATTTTTGACGAAGCCACCTCGGCATTGGATTCTATTACGGAAGAAGAAATTACCACCACCATAAAAGAGATTTCTGAAAAGAAAGAACAGATTACCGTGCTGATAGCACACCGGTTAAGCACTATTATGCATGCCGACCGTATTTATGTGCTGGAAAAAGGGCAGGTGGCAGAAACAGGCACACACCAAAGCCTGCTGGCCGAAAAAGGATTATACTATGCGATGTGGCGCCAGCAAATTGGAGAAAGAAAATAATATTTCATTAATATTAAAAACCAAAATGCCGTATGTATGAAATCTTAGGCGTGGGATCACGCGTTATACACCCCTCTTTCGGAACCGGGGTGGTAATACATGTTCACAAAAGAATGTACGACATCTGTTTTATAGAACAAGGTATTAAACAGGTGAAGAAAGAAGATGATCTGGAAGTAATTGAAAAAATTGAATCGGAATACAACGTCAGCTTTAGCGAAGCAGAAGACGCCCTTATTAAAATTTTACGCACCTGGAGCGATGTGTCTGAAATAGTTCCTTTAGGTGAAAAATGGAAGAACGGCGTAATGATACTGCGCCCGGGCGACGACTCTTTAAAAGATAAAGAAGTACCTATTGATGTGTTCTTTCACAAAATAGTAATGCTGCGCGACCGCCTGCGCGTTATGGAACAACGCATTAACGCCCATACGGTTTTAACAGACGAAGACAAGATAAACCTGCAACAATATATTACCCGTGTGTATGGATCGCTTACCACGTTCAATGTATTGTTCAAACATAAAACTGACAACTTCGAAGGCGAAAAAGGAAAGGGGGATTAACCCCCTTTTTTTATTTCATTACTTTTTAATACTCAGCTTATACAACCCAGCGCCGTGATAAGGAATGGCGGGAGAAAATTCGCCCGCAAACTCACCCAGTTGTTTACCGCTCCACAAGTCTTTTACACTGGCTTTTCCGGTAATACCTAACTCGCTCCAGGTAGCAGGAATGTTCACTGTTGTAGCATTGGCATCCGGCTTATCCAATGCATTAAACAGGGCCAGGTATTTGTCTTTGCCGTTAGCATCCTCTGCAATCCAGGCAACTAAACCATTCTTGTTAAACAAGGGTTTGTTGTTTTTACTATGGTTTAATACGCCTAATACTTCTTTATTGGTAATCAACGACAGTGTGAAAGCATCGTTGGAAGGAAGGTCGCCACCAAAAAACAAGGGCGATCTGAAAATACACCACAGCGTCATTAAGGTATATTGCTCGTCTTTGGTAAAGGCGCTCATGCGGTTGTTTCCTCTTTCGGCACGAATACCAATTCTGCCCAGGGGTAACATATCACCATCAGGCCATCCACCTGTAACACGGTAAGGGTTCCATCTTTCAAACACATCAAAGTGTTCTTTCAAATGCTTCCAGTTATCCCAGAAATCATCTACTGTGCGCCACATGTTGGCATGTTCCTGCACATGTTTGGCATCTGGCAAAGGTGTTTCGCCGGGTGAGGTACTGAGTACTATTTTACGGCCGGTACGGGCAATGGCTTTGCGAAGCATTTCAATTTCTGCGGCGTGATAAGGACGGGATAAATCGTCACACTTGATAAAGTCTACTCCCCAGGAAGCATACATATCAATAATGGAGTTATAATATTCCTGTGCGCCCTCTTTACCGGCTACCACAGTATACATATCCCTGAGCCATTTACATTGGATAGAATCGGTATATACATCACGTGCTGTAGCCTTGCTACCCAATATAGGCAGGTTACGTTTTACCGCTTCTACCGGTATACCGCGCATAATGTGTATACCAAACTTCAATCCTTTTTTGTGAATGTAACTGGCTAGTGCAGTAAAGCCTTTTCCATCCGCAGCGGAGGGAAAGCGATTAACAGCAGGGGTAAAACGTCCGTAACCATCCATTGACAGTTCTGCGTCTTTCTCGTTATAACCGTGTGCTTTGTCATTACCCACATACCAGCGGATATCCACCACTATATACTCCCATCCGTATTTTTTCAGATAGGTAGCCATGTAATCGGCGTTGGCTTTTACTTCTGTTTCGGTAACGGTGGGGCCGTAGCAATCCCAGCTATTCCATCCCATAGGAGGTGTGGGGGCCCAGTTGTGAAAAGACTGGGCTTGTGTAACTGTAGTACACAAGCCCAGTAATAAAGAGGCTAATACAACAAACATCTTATTCATAATGGCATTGGAGTTTACCATTCGAATTTATCAATAAATGTCAATCGTACAATATTTTATTTCAGCTCCAGTCCCTTTTCTGTAACCGCTTTGTACAGCAAAAACAGGGCAGAGCTTTTAGCCAACTCGGCCTTCTGCACATCGGTACACCAGAAATACACTTTCATGCTTATTTCTGTGCCTTTTTGCTTTTCAAACAGGATAACAGGTTGCTTTTGATCCAGTACAAAAGGCGAAGCGCTTAAAGCATCGGTAATCAGCTTCTCCAATGTTTCTTTATCAGCTGCACCAGCAATAGTTACCGAAATATCTAACCGCTTATAGCTGTTGCTAAACGTCCAGTTAGTAATCTGCTGCGATAAAATATCCCCGTTAGGAATAATTACCTCAGCGCCATCCGGTGTAAATAAAGTGCTGGAACGCAATCCTATTTCTTTTACTTTACCCGATTTACTACCCACATCCACAGAGTCGCCAATTTGCAGTGGCCTGTCGAAAATGAGAATAATACCCGATACAAAGTTGTTTACAATGTTTTGTAAACCCATACCAATACCTACACCTAACGCACCCAGCACAATAGTAATTTTATCTACCGGTAAACCAGATGCTGCCACCGCCAGCAGGTAACCTGCTGTAATCAATATCAGCTTGGTCATTAACAGACGTGAACGTTGCCCCTTAGCACCTTCTTCCTCTTCATCATCCACAGCGCCCATAAAATACCCTATATAACGCTGTAACATGTGCGCCAGCATAATAATCAGGAAAAACAAGGCTACACTACCAAAAGTGAAAGAGATACTGCCTATGCTGCGTGGAATGCTCAGGAAACCGGATATGCCTTTGGCCAGGGGACCATACATGTTTAAATTGGTGGTAAGCTCTACCAGCCAGATAAACAACAACACGGCAAAAAGTGGTTTGCGGAAACCTTCTGTTACCACTTTTACTTCAAAGCTTTTTTGTATGCCCTGACGCACGCGGCTGGCATGCACCTGCAACAGAATAGCCTCGGTAAATATTTTGTAACAAACCGATAAGCCCATTACACTGGTGAACGAGAAAATGGCCGTGGTAGCAAACTGATGTGATAAAGAGATACGACCAAAAGCGTTGTGCAAAATAGCTGCTACGTTCAACACGAAGTTAAAGTAGATCACCACCTTGATAAAACGCTTTAAAGCAATCTCTTCCGGCAGCCTGCGCAGGAAAGTAACCCAGGCAACAATAGAAGCTATGTTTAAGATAATAAAAGTATAACGGCGCAGTAAAGTGGGTGTAGTAGTATGTTCTACCCAGGTAAACAGTAAAAACAAAGCAATTACACTCAACCAGTTATAAAACAGCTGACGGGGCCATTGCTTGTAAAATAAAAAGGTGAGCGCTATTAACAGGAAAAACTGCATGCTTTCTACATACACCGCAGGCGCATTCATGTCAAATAAAGGCGCAATACTAAACATCAGTGCAAAAGCACTTGCCCAGGGCTGCATAGCCAGTAATTGAATATGGTAGTGCTTAAACGTATGCGCCATACCTGCCTTGCGGATGACTTTGATATTTACGATAATCCACCATAAAAACACAGCACCAAACAACAACAGCAGCAAACGCTTAGGTCCTGCATCTTTCAGGTAATAGTTCAATGCCTTTTTTTCGTCATTCAAAGCACCGGCATTTTCTTTCGCTATAGCAGCCGCTGCTTTTTTGGCCTTACCGGACTCCCACAGGTAAGGCATTTCCTTACCAAAAGCCTTAAAGCCGGATATCCTTAATTTTTCATTGACCTTGCTGGTTAATTCTGAGGATAAAATGGAGATAGAAGAAGCACGTATTTTCAGCTGGCTTACCATGGCAATGCCGTTTCTTAATAAACTGTCGGCCATTCTTCTTTTAGCGCGGATGCTTTTCAGCTGATCCATAAAAGGCCTTCTGGCCATAGAATCCCTTACCAGCTGGCGTAAGGTGGTATCCCGCACCATTAAGCGCATTTCTTCTTTTAAACTCTGCAGTAAATTATCAGCAGTGTCTATTTCACTCTCATACGATGCCACATCGCTCTGCACATTTTGCAGCAGCACGTTAAACATTTGCAGGTTGCGTACATTGGTGGCGTTGCCTTCTACCGATACTACGCGGTTCACTACCTGTAATGCACTGTCGCATTCTGCCAGTTTACCTGCCAGGTCTTTCACTTCTCTGCGTAAATGAGCACTGCTGTTAATATGGCTCAGTATCTGGTATACTTCCTGTATACGTTCTGTGTAATCAGATGCCGTTAATTTTCCGGAATCGGCAAATAACGACTCTGCTGAAAATCCAGGCCTTCTGAAATGAGAGGTGTCCTGTTGCGCCCATACAGAAGCGCCAGTCAGCAATACACATACTAATAGCAGGAGAAAACGGGGAATGGGGGATGTCATAGAATGTCTATAATATGTTTCAGCGAATATATTTACACTATCCGTGAAATAGACGGCCGGCCCGTTTTAATATTATCGCGTTACGATAATTCAACCACAGTAAGCACCGGCCATACAGCCGGTAAACTTATTGCAGCTCACTAAATATTACACCATTTCTAAAGCTTTTTCCTGATGAACAGCTTCTTTTTTTCGACCAGCCGGCTTTTTCTTCTTTTTCTTTTTACCCCACCAGATAATAAAACCGGTAACAGGTAAAGTGGCACAGGTAAGGCTGGCAAAAAAAGCAATGATTTTTCCCGTAAGGCCCGCAATGGCTCCCACGTGAATATCGTAGTTCATACGGTATATCTTATCCGCTACAGTGGCTTTTGCATAAGGCATGGCATAAATGCCTTTGCCTTTGATCTCTTCCAGGGTGGCAGGATGAAAAGACCGGAATTCTCTTTTATAATAGGTTTTAGCCTGAGGGTTATAGCCAATATTGAGGGTGCTGCCCTTTTTAGCAGCAAACTGCACCTGCAACGAACCCTGGTTGTTAGGATATTGTGCCATCATGCGCTGCCACAACACATCTTCCGGATGTGTAAACAGCACTTTTGTGAGCGAAGCGCTGTCCAGTTTAGGCTTATTGTTACGGCCTACATTCAGGGTTTTACCTCCCGAAAGAGTCCAGTAATACGATTTACTGAACCACTCAAAGCTCCACACCAGGCCCGTAACGGCAATGGCAAAAGCCACCAGCAACACATAAAAGCCCATCACATTATGCAAATCGTAGTTTACCCGTTTAAAACTGGCACCCCATTTTATTTTAAAACTCTTATCAACATTCGCCTTTTTCAGGTTTTTAGGCCACCACATAATTAAACCGGTAATCAGCAGCAACAGAAAAATGAAAATAGCCCAGCCTACCACCACATGACCCACTTCGTGTGGCAACCACAGGTAGTAATGCCCCATCAGCACCGTTCTGAAAAAGTCCGTTTCCAGGCGTTTTTCTTTTAATACCTCGCCCGTGTAGGGGTTTTGATAAATGATGCAGTATCCTTTGGCCTTGGTAGAGTAGTTGCTCATGACAGCATAACCAGGCGCGTTATAGGTAACGCCGTTAATTTTTCTTTCCAGCGTATCGGTTTTACCACCAAAGGCAAACAGCTCCGCTTTCTGCTTTAAAACAGAAGGCGGCAGTAAAGGCTTGTTTTCGGCTTTTACATATTGAAAAGGCTCGGTAACTGTGCGTATTTCACGCTCAAACACATAAATACAACCAGTAATACTTACTATTACCACCACAATACCACTCGCCAGCCCCAGCCACAAGTGCAGCCAGTCATTGATGCGCCTGAACAAAGATTTCCCTTTGGGTTTGTGCGTTTTTTGTTTTTTATCTATACCCATCACCGTAAAACCATCAGAATATGTGAAAAATGCAGTGTATTCAAAGATTGTGCAACGTTCCTGGCTGCAAAAATGCACCCCGGCAACGGCAATTGATTACCTATTCGGGAAAAACGGTTACGGTATCAGGAAACTTATTAGCTTTTATTCGTATAAACAAGGGGGCGGTTTGCTGCTTAAAATTCATCATATTTGAAGCATTTTAATCCGGTAACACAACTTTGTTGACCATCCACTGTATGATAATCATTGTAAAGAAGATATTGAGCATAATAGGATATACTGTAATAACGCTGGTAGTACTGATTTTGATTTACCTGCTTGCCGCCTATACCCTTTCGCGGATGAGTACGGAAAAAGAAAAAGACACCGTGGCCGAAGTGCCCGTATACATTCTTACCAATGGAGTGCATACCGACCTGGTAGTGCCTGTAAAAACAGAAATAGCCGACTGGAGCCGGGCAATTCCATTTGGCAACACGCCACACACCGATACCACTGCCCAATGGTTGGCCTTTGGCTGGGGCGATCGTGGTTTTTACCTGGAAACCCCCACCTGGGGCGATTTAAAATTCAGCACTGCGTTTAAAGCAGCTTTTAGCCTGAGCACATCGGCTATACACGCCACCTACTACACTGCCATGCACGAAGGGGCGCAATGCCGTAAGCTGGAAATAAGCAAAGCACAATACAAACGACTGGTAGACTATATTAACAACACACTTGTTATGAAAGAAGGACAACCGGTAGTGATTAAAACCAGCGCCAACTATGGCAAGCACGATGCTTTTTATGAAGCAAAAGGCAGTTATCATTTATTTCATACCTGTAACACCTGGGCCAATAACGGTTTAAAAAGCTGTGGGCAAAAAGCCTGTAAATGGACCATCTTTGATACAGGGATCTTTTATCAGTATCCAAACAAATAAAAATACTTCACCCCTCATCCCCTGTTCTCATGAAAAACTTTTCACTGTGGTTAGAATTTCAGGTGTTTAATCCCTGCAACTGGCATATAGAAAACGGGTTTTGTAATATTCATGTAGACCTTCCGGATGGAAAATATTATGGCTTACAGGTAGGCACTTACCAATACCTGGACAATGCCATGCACCAGCACGAAACACCCGCACAGGCACGCACCTCCCGCATTCCCGATCTGTTTGTAAAAGAACTCACCCGGCAGTGTATAGAAGATGCTATACGCGATTTACTAAGCATAGGCAAACTGGAAGATCTGCTGAATCCTTTCCGGCTGGATCATCTTTGCTAAAGTATACATCTATAGCCCTATCAGACCAAACATCGCATCTGCACCTGTCTCATGTGCTGATACCGTTACTTTATTAACTATAATTTTATATTATATATAATACTAAGACAGCTATACAACAGCGACACTTGCTGTGTCCCCAACCCCTACTACATGCGTCTGTAATGCCCGGTGCGTTTGCATCACAAGCCTCCTGCCCCACCCCAACAATTGAAGACAACAAGTGTTGATGATTAGAACAATCAACCTTAACCACTAAACACAACTTCTACAGACATCCTCTTACCAACACTATTTCGTCAACACCCATAAGCTGCTACAATGACAAGAATTTTATGTGCCTGTTTGCTACTGGCAAACATATGCTATGCCCAGTCGGACAACCTATACCTGCACGCCAAAGGCTATCAGCTTCTGGACAGGCTGGACATTATGCTTACCAACGACACCATACTGGGCTTTACTACTGTAAAACCTTATAACAGAAAAGATATTACTGAACGCATTGAATACCTGGACAGCCTGCAACAAGCCAACCCACACGCATTATCTCTTTCGGCTATTGACAGGTATAATATGAAGCGTATGTTACTGGACAATTCGGAATGGACCAGGCATTATACAGATTCGTTTTTACGCAAGCCTTTACTGAAACATTTTTACCAATCGCCCGCACATATGTATATGGTAAACACTCCTGTATTCACTTTACGGGTAGAACCTTTGTTATATCTGCAATATGGCAAAGCCAATGATGGTACTCCCAACTTATACCAAAACTCACGTGGATTGCTTTTGAGGGGTAATATTGGAAAAAGAATTTCATTTTACCAGTATGTTACTGACACCCAGGAGCGCGACCCGCAATTTGTGCAAGACTGGATTACTAAACACGATGCAGTACCAGGTGCGGGCTTTTACAAACCTTATAAAAATGGCGGTTACGATTATTTTGATATGAAAGGCGGCTTTTCTTTTAAAGCTGCACGCTACTTTGACATACAGTTTGCCTACGACAAGCTTTTCATCGGCAACGGTTACAGAAGCCTTTATATAAGCGATTTCAGCAACAACTATTTATTCATGCGCCTGCGCACACGGATATGGAAACTTGACTATGAAATGATTATTGCACAAACCATACAATCTGTACCACAAAAAGGCCGTGAAATGAAACCAGTGAATTACATGGCCATACACCATTTAAGTATACAGCTGGCCAAATGGTTAAACCTGGGTATTTATGAGAACATTATGGAAGATGGGAAATATGGCCTGCAGTTAAGTTATTTGAACCCCGTTATTTTTTACCGTGCTGCCGAAAGTAACCTGGGCGCAGCCGGTAAATGCAATATAGGCATAGATTTAAAATCGAATATCGGGCGCAAAGTGCAGTTATATGGGCAGTTGCTGATTAACGAATTTCAGATTAAAGATGTAATGCATTATAGTAGTGGAGCTTACGCCAACAAGCATGCGTTTCAACTAGGTGGCAAGTATATCAATGCACTGGGCATTCGCAACCTGGACATACAGGTAGAAGCTAACCTGATTCGCCCTTTTACTTACACCAACTTCGACAGCGTTACTAATCTTACCCATTACCATCAGCCACTGGCCCACCCACTGGGTGCCAGTGTGCGTGAATACATTGCCTTATTACACTATCAGCCACTAAAAAGATTATACCTGTCGGCCAAGCTCGCCTGGTTTAAACAGGGCCTTGATTCTGCAGGTGTAAATATGGGCGGAGATATATTCAGAAGCTATCTGTCGCGCACCCGCTCCAATGGGTATTTTATTGGCTCCGGCATTCCCGTTACCAGCCTTACCGCTAATGCCAGTGCTTCATGGGAGTTGTTTGAAAATATGTTCTTCGACTTTTCAGTTACCCACCGCAATTATAATGTACAGGCTATGCCCCGAAGTGCCGTATTCTTTTATATGGCAGGGTTACGAATAAATATGGCAAAGCGTACCTTCGACTTTTAACCCCCCAATACCCTAAACCACGATTAACACATGGACCTATTACTGAATCATGTAAACAAATATTATCCCATTAGCCAGGAAGCACAGCATGCCCTGCGCGACAACTTTGAAGAAATTGTGTTACCTAAAAACGAGTTGTTGCTTCAGGAAGGTAAAGTGTGCAGACACATGTATTTTGTGCAGCAAGGGTGTCTTCGCAGTTTTTACAACCTCAACGGTAAAGAAATTACCCATTGGTTTGGTTTTGAAGATGACTTTGTAACCTCTTTTCACAGCTTTATTACCCAAAAACCTGCTATTGAAAGTCTTCAGGTGATGGAAGGCAGCGTGCTATGGGCTATTTCCAAGGACAAACTAACAGCACTGTTTAACCAACATCACGAAATAGAACGACTGGTACGTATTGTATATGAACAGTACTATATACGACTGGAAGAACGCTATGTAAACGCACAGTTTAAAACAGCACAGGAGCTGTATGAGAACCTGCTTACCCAAAACCCACATATTTTAGAAAGAGTTCCGCTGGGCTATATTGCTTCGTTCCTGGGCATGTCGCAGGAAACCTTAAGCCGGGTACGTAACCGCCTTTAACAAATACCATTTTCGTTTTTGACTATTGTCAAAAGAAAGCTGGAAGCTGGCCGCTAGTTTTGATGTTATAAATGAATGATTTATGGAACAGAAACTCAGCCAACAACAACAACCTTCTAATGCTTTTATCGCTGCTTCCTGGATTTGCTTAATAGCAGGTATGGTCGCTTACAATATTGGATTATGGAATGCAGAAATGCAGCTAAACGAAAAGGGGTATTATTTTACAGTATTACTATTCGGCCTTTTTTCCGCTATTTCGGTACAAAAATCAGTTCGTGACCAGCTGGAAGGTATTCCGGTAACTAACCTTTATTATGGTTTGGCCTGGTTTACCACCCTACTGTCTGTTCTGTTGCTTACCATTGGCCTATGGAACGCTGCTATGTCTAAAAGCGAAAAAGGCTTTTACGCCATGTCGTACACCTTAAGTTTGTTTGCAGCCATTGCGGTTCAAAAAAACACCCGCGATATGAAAAGCGCACAACAGCAACAATCAACAAACACTACTGATAACAGCCAGCGTACAGAACCAACAGAACGTTTCAAAAATTTTTAAACTAGTTGTTAAGCTGGGGATTTAAAAAAGCCTCTGATCTTTATTGATCAAGAGGCTTTTCCCTTTATAAATACCAGTTTCACCGGCACTACCTGTGAATTATTTTTATTTCAGAAAGTAATCAAAATGAAAAAAGCCTGCAAATATTTGATTTACAGGCTTTCTTTTCTGCGGAAACGGCGAGATTCGAACTCGCGATACAGTTTCCCGTATACACACTTTCCAGGCGTGCTCCTTCAACCACTCGGACACGTTTCCAATTTCCGACAGGGCGGCAAAAATACAATTTCCTTTCATTAATCGCGGAAAATTTTCAAAGCATTTTCAGAAGTAATTTTTGCCACTGTTTCTATGCTTACCTGTTTGGTATCTGCCAGTTTCTCAGCTACATGCACCATATAGGCACTTTCGTTTCTTTTACCCCTGAAAGGTACCGGCGTAAGGTAAGGTGCATCAGTTTCCAGCACCATATGCGCCAGGTCTATTTTTTCCAGTACAGCAGGCAAGCCGGCATTTTTATAGGTAATTACGCCCCCTATCCCTAAATAAAAGCCCATGTTAATAATTTGCACAGCACTTTCATAGCTACCACTAAAACAATGAAATATACCCGTTAATCCTTTTGCGGCAAACGGCTTTACAGCATCTATAGTAGGCTGCATGGCATTGCGGGTATGAATAATAATAGGCAGATTTTTATCTAAAGCCCATTGCATTTGTAAGTTGAACGCTTCCAGTTGCTGATCGGCAAAAGTAGTGTCCCAGTAAAAATCCATTCCAATTTCACCAATAGCCGTAAAAGGTCTTTTATCCAGCCAGTCTTTTACTATCTGTAATTCCTCTTTATAGTTTTCTTTTACATAACACGGATGCAATCCCATCATAGGAATACACACTCCCGGATATTGCTGTTCCAACAATAACATATCATCAATGCAGGTACTATCTATACCGGGCATATATAACCGGCTGATACCCGCGTCCAGCGCTCTTTGAATCATTTCCTTCCTGTCACCCGAAAAATCATCACTATATAAATGTGTATGAGTATCTATTAGACGCATATTTTTTCTATTTAACTATACTTTATGACCCTTTAGAAAAAATGTTAATAATTTTTTTTTGGAGAGATACTAACAAGCGTTACATTTGGTCAAGTTTTCATAGGGTACGGATTAAAAACGGGCTGAGGTCTTTACCTCGGCCTTCTTTTTTTAATAACGTCTTGTTATACTAAGGTTATTCATAAATTTCCAGTAACCCTTCCGGTAACACCACATGCAATTCCTGTTTGTCCCTATCTACCTTCAGTAAAGTTTCATCATGTAAAGGAATCAGTGCTTCATTGCCTTTATAAGTAATGCGCAATAACACCTGGTGTGGCTGTTCAATTACTTCTTCTATCGGGCCTAAAGCTTCTTCTTCATGAATTAACTGGTAGCCCAGGTAACTTACCGGAGATTTAGCACCTGCCAGCCTTCTGAAATCGGCATCCAGCAGCCATGCCTTCTTTTGTATCAGCTTACTGGCGGCTTCTTTTGTATCCACCCCTTCTACTTTGATATAAGCTTCTGTGTGAGATTTTGCTTTGGCACTTTCTAAAAAATAAGGCAGCCAGCTACCTGCCCGCTCTTCTATAAACACAGCTTCCACGCCTTTTAAAGTGCTTCTTTTATTTAAGGCATGTAATAACACCAATTCGCCTTTTACGCCAAACGTGGCCACTATTTTTCCAATATGAATGTATTCCATAAATACTACGCGGCTATATAACCCTGGAAAGTGCATAAAAAAATAAAAGTCCCAAGCAGTCGTTGCCCGGGACTTTTACAGGGAATTTCATTGATCCGATTATGCTTCAGCAGCACCATCAGCAGGCTGATCATTCCTTTGTGCAACCCTTCTTACAGGAGCACTACCTGGACGTTTTGCGCGTTGAGTTCTTTTGTTCTCTTCGCTACGCTGCTTCAGTTTTGCTTCATGTTCTTCGTGCCACTTAGCAAATTTAGTCATTGCTGTAGCTTCATCAAACAATCCCAATTTCACACCTCTTAACAAGTGTTTCAGGTACAATACGCCTTTGAATGAAAGGATTCTACGAACTGTATCGGTAGGTTGAGCACCTTTGTGCAACCATTCCAACGCTTTCTGACGGTCTAAACTGATAGAAGCGGGTACAGTAAGTGGATTGTACGTACCAATCTTTTGGATGAATTTACCATCCCTAGGGGCCCGGGCATCTGCAACTACAATAAAGTAGAATGGTCTTTTTTTGCTCCCGTGGCGCTGTAATCTCATTTTTACGGCCATGTTAAATAGACATTTAAAGGCTAAACAATTAGGTTAACTTTTTAATGGAGGGCAAAAGTACTCTTTCGGAAAATAAATTCCAAAATTCCTTTCTCCCAAATTCGTACTTCGGACAAGACTTAACATTTCAATGAAGAATGTTACCCCATCTATCTTCTGCCCATCATACCAGGCATACGGCCCATGGGCATTTTATTCATCATTTTCATCATTTGACGCATCTGGTCAAACTGCTTCATAAATGCATTTACCTCGCTCAACTCCTTACCAGCGCCCTTGGCAATGCGCACACGGCGGGAAGGCGTAATGTCGTCAGGATTAGAACGTTCGTGCGGAGTCATTGAGTTGATCATTGCTTCTATGCCTTTAAAAGCATCATCGCTGATATCCACATCTTTAATGGCCTTACCTACGCCGGGGATCATTCCCATCAGGTCTTTCAGGTTACCCATTTTCTTAATCTGCTGCAACTGATCCAGAAAATCCTGAAAATCGAACTGGTTTTTGCGGATTTTCTTTTCCAGCTTACGGGCCTGCTCTTCGTCATATTGCTCCTGCGCCTTCTCAACTAAGGACGCAATATCACCCATGCCCAGGATACGCTGTGCCATCCTCTCAGGATAAAACACATCCAGCGTTTCCATTTTTTCGCCACTACTTACAAACTTAATGGGCTTGTTAACAGTGTATTGGATAGAAAGCGCCGCACCACCGCGGGTATCGCCATCTAACTTGGTAAGCACCACACCACTAAAGTCCAGCCTGTCGTTAAAGGCTTTGGCGGTGTTTACGGCATCCTGACCAGTCATAGAGTCTACCACGAACAGGATTTCGGTAGGATTTACGGCAGCCTTGATATTAGCCACCTCGGTCATCATCACCTCATCTACCGCTAAACGGCCGGCAGTATCGATGATGACTACATTCTTATTTTTAGCTTTCGCTTCTTTAATCGCGTTTTGTACAATGGCTACTGCATCGGTATTTTCCCGCTCGGCATAAATATCTACCCCAATTTGCTCGGCCAGTACGGTCAGCTGGTCAATCGCCGCCGGACGGTAAATATCTGCTGCCACCACCAATGGCGATTTGCCTTTTTTGGTTTTGAGATAGTTAGCCAGCTTACCGGTAAAAGTGGTTTTACCACTACCCTGTAAACCTGCAATAAGGATAACAGCCGGATTGCCGGTAATGGAAAAATCCGCTTCCTTACCTCCCATTAACTCCGCCAGTTCGTCCTGCACAATTTTCACCATCAACTGGCCGGGACTAATAGCGTTTAACACTTTTTCGCCCAAGGCTTTTTCTTTTACTTTATCAGTAAACTCCTTGGCAATCTTATAGTTAACGTCGGCATCAATTAATGCACGGCGAATATCCTTTACGGTATTGGCAATATTCAATTCTGAAATGCGGGCTTCGCCTTTCAGGTTCTTAAATGCACTTTCTAACCTCTCAGACAGGTTCTGGAACATAGCAATTCTGGGCTTTTAGAACCGCAAATATAGGTTAGAGTTTGCAGTAGTAAGTAGGTTAATTAGCCCAGGTACACTCTTAAATGGCTACAGGTTTTGGTTTTAAGCTTGCTGATAGCCTTGTCTTTTATCTGGCGAACCCGTTCGCGGGTTAAATTAAAGCGCTCTCCTATATCTTCCAGGCTCAGTGGATGATCTACTCCTATTCCAAAAAAATAACACACCACATCTTTTTGCCGGCCGGTAAGCGAAAGCAACGACCGCGCTATATCCTGCCGTAACGATTCGTAGTGGTCCAGCTGCCTGTCAGTGCTGTCGGCATTCGCATTTACCATCACATCCATCAGGGTAATAGCGTCTTCTGCATCAGACATAGGTGAATCCATGCTCACATGCCGGGAGTTGATATTCATGCTGGCCGCCACCTCTTCCAGGCTAATTTCCAGCAGGTCAGACACTTCTTCGGGCGTAGGCTCCCGCTCAAACTCCTGCTCCAGCTGCTGGCAGGCTTTGGTAATACGGTTGTTGAGTCCTACTTTGTTCAGCGGCAAACGCACCAGCCTGCTTTGCTCGGCCAGCGATTGCATAATACTTTGCCTGATCCACCACACAGCGTAGGAAATAAATTTAAACCCCTTGGTTTCGTCGAACCGGATGGCAGCTTTTATAAGCCCCAGGTTGCCCTCATTAATCAAATCGGGCAGCGAAAGGCCCTGATTCTGATACTGTTTGGCAACAGAAACCACAAAGCGCAGGTTGGCTTTTACCAACTTTTCCAGCGATAGCTGGTTACCTTTTTTAATTTCAGCAGCAAGTTTTACCTCGTCTTCAATCGTTACCATTCCCACTTTGCCAATCTCCTGAAGGTATTTTTCTAAACTTTGTGATTCACGGTTAGTGATCGATTTGGTGATTTTTAATTGGCGCATGCTCATATGCAGGTGTTTAGTAGTCTAAAACAGCAAAAAACAGGTAGTCTTCTAGCAATTTAACATTTTTTATAAATATGAGCAATTTTTTTTCCATATGAAAAGCCTGAAAAACAGCCTTTTACAGGGTGCCCGTAATTTGATAGAAAAATTATTTCGGGGCTATTAATTATTTAATATTATTGCAGCCCTTGATTGTTGATGATTAAACGATGTGTAATGAGTAAAAAACAGATATATACGCTGGAATACCCTGTAAGATGTTCACCGGCCATTTTGTACGAATTTCTGTCTACCCCGGCTGGCTTACAGGAGTGGTTTGCAGATAAAGTGGATGAGAGGGATAATGTATTCAGCTTTTCCTGGAACGGAGGAACCCCCGATAAAGCAGAACTGATTGAAAAAGAATTAGATAAATATGTTCGTTACCGTTGGTTACACCTGGCTAAAGAAGAATATTTTGAATTCAGGATTGAAAAAACAGAGATCACCAATCAAACCATCCTGGTAATAAAAGATTTTGCAGAGAAAGGTGAAATTAAAGACCAAAGCCAACTTTGGGAATACCAGGTAAAAGATCTGTTTCATCGTTTGGGAAACTAGTGCGTTTTTAGTTATATAGTGGAATTACCGGCATCGCAGAAGCTAAAATGTAAGGAGATAAAGAAGTGATAAAAAGACTTGATAAACTCATTATAAGGGCCTTTGTAGGGCCTTTTTTTGCTACTTTTCTTATCTCCCTGTTTGTGTTGGTGATGCAGTTTTTCTGGCTGTACATTGATGACCTGGTAGGTAAAGGGCTTGACCTGTTTACCATCTTAAAGCTGATTGGATATGTAGCCGCCTTTAACGTTCCTATGGCGTTGCCCCTGGCACTATTGCTATCTTCTATTATGACCTTTGGGAACCTTGGCGAAACCTTTGAACTGGTGGCCATTAAATCTGCCGGCATTCCACTGGTACGCTTTATGCGCCCGCTGTTGCTGGTAACTATTGGCTTAAGTGGTATTGCCTTTTTGTTTGCCAACAACGTTATTCCGGTTGTAAACCTGAAACTGAATGCCCTCAAATACGACATCATTGTAACCAAGCCCGCCTTTGATATTAAGGAAGGTGTATTTTACGATAAAATTGATGGCTTCGTAATTAAGATAGGTAAGAAAGAAAAAGATGACAGCACTATCCGCAATGTGATCATTTACGAAAAAGCCTACAATTTACAGGACAGGATGCTGGTATCGGAAAGCGGTATCATGCGCGTTACACCTGATAAAAAATTCCTGGAATTTGTGTTGCAAAATGGCTGGCGGTATGAAGAAAATGGCCCACACAACTCACTAAGTACAGAATTTATCCGCTTAGGCTTTAAAGAGTATAAAAAGGTAATGGACCTGAGCAGTTTTAAGATCAACAAAACAGAAGACTCCCTGTTTAAGTACGATCCTAAAATGCTGAGCGTTCGGCAATTGACCATCTCTATCGACTCGTTAAACAAAGGCTTTAATATCTTCTACGACCGGGCCAAACGGGAAACCAGCGCCTACCTCACTTTTGCCCGTTTTGGCGACAGTAGCTGGAAAAGATTCAAATTCCCAGTTGTTAAAAAAGCAAAAAGCTTTGACGCCTTTGTGGCTGACAGTATCAGTAGCCAGGTTACAGAAAGAGCTGTTTCGCAAATAAACATGATCACCAGTAACATTAACCAGATAGCAGTTGACTACTCTACCAAACGCCAGGTATTGCGTAAGCACTGGATTGAATGGAACAGGAAGTTTACCTTATCAGTAGGTTGCCTGGTGTTGTTTATGATAGGTGCCCCCTTAGGCTCTATCATCCGGAAAGGCGGTTTGGGTATGCCTTTGATCTTTGCTATCATATTCTTCGTTGTTTTCTACATATTAAACACCATGGGTGAAAAGTTTGCCAAAGAAGGCGTTACCTCACCAGGTGTAGGCATGTGGCTTTCCACCTTTGTGTTAATACCGATAGGTTTGTTCCTTACTGTAAAAGCCATGCGCGATTCACAACTGTTCAACAAGGAAGCTTACTTCCGCATATTTAAGAAATTAAAAAAGCTGGCTAAAAAAACGAAGGAAGAAAAGTTAGGATAGCCGCAAACCGGCTGTAGCCGGGGCTTTTTACTACTTTTGCACAAATTAGTGCTTTTGACCACAGCCAGACAAAACCTGAAAGTGCAGCAATGGATCACCGTGCTGTCAATAGCTTTATTCGTTACTAAAATAGCCGCCTGGTATTTAACGCATTCACTGGCTATATTAACTGATGCACTGGAAAGCATTGTGAACATTATGGCTGGTGTAATAGGCTTATATAGCCTGTATGTGGCTGCTAAACCACGCGATACCGATCACCCATACGGACATGGCAAGGCCGAGTTTGTATCCGCAGCCGCGGAAGGCACCCTGGTAATTTGCGCTGGTGTAATGGTGATTTATGAAACCATCCTCAATTTTATTGAGCAGCAACCTATTCAGCAACTGGATAGCGGGCTTATATTAATAGCAATTACAGCCATCATTAATTACATAGCCGGCGCCTACTGCATCAGCACCGGCAAACGCAATCAATCTATTGCCCTGCAAAGCGCCGGGAAGCATTTGCAACTGGACACATACTCTACCGGTGGAATTGTACTGGGGCTATTAGTTATTCTTGTTACACACTTATACTGGCTGGATAAAGCCATAGCCCTGGCTATGGGCGTATTTATTATTTTCAACGGGTATAAAATACTCCGCCGCTCGCTGGCTGGCATTATGGATGAAGCAGATATGGAACTGCTGGAACGCCTGGTAGCCATACTCAATCAAAACCGCCGGCATAACTGGGTAGATATGCACAACCTGCGCGTAATTAAATACGGAAGTCTGCTGCATGTAGACTGCCACCTTACTGTTCCCTGGTACCTGAACGTACACGAAGCACATGTGGAAGTGGATGCCCTGCACAAATTGATAAGAGACGAATTTGGAGATGCCTTTGAAATGTTTGTTCACACCGACGGCTGTTTACCTTTTGGCTGCCCTATTTGTATAAAGGAAGATTGCACAAAAAGGGAACATCCTTTTACACACCGGATGGAATGGACATTGAAAAACCTTATTTCCAATGTTAAACACAATAACGAAGCGGGCAAGTTGCAGGGTATTTAGCCATTCAACTTATCTTCGCTGCTTAAATTCAAAAAAACAATTACATATATGCAAGCGTGGAAAGATTACCAGCAACAACATAAAGACAGGTTTTTAAATGAACTGCTTGACTTGTTGCGTATACCCAGCGTAAGTGCCAGAAGTGAGCATAAAAACGATATGATCAGCTGCGCAGAAGCCGTAAAGCAACGTTTGCTGGAAGCTGGCGCTGACAAAGTAGACATTTACCCTACTCCCGGCCACCCGGTAGTATACGGTGAGAAATTTTTAGATGCCTCTAAACCCACCGTACTGGTATACGGCCACTACGATGTACAGCCGGCCGATCCATTGGAACTGTGGAACAGCGGACCATTTGAACCCGTTATTAAAGACGGTAAGATCTATGCCCGTGGTGCGTGCGACGACAAAGGCCAGTTTTACATGCACATTAAGGCTTTTGAAACCATGACGCAAACTAACAGCCTGCCTGTAAACATCAAGTTTTTAATTGAAGGGGAGGAAGAAATTGGTTCGCGCAACCTGCAGGACTTTGTAGAAGCACACAAAGAGCTGCTGAAAGCCGATGTAATATTAATCAGCGACACCGCTATGTTAAGCCTGGAAAACCCAAGCATTGATGTAGGTGTACGTGGTCTTACTTATATTGAAGTAGAGGTAACCGGCCCTAACCGCGATTTACACAGTGGTGTATATGGTGGTGCAGTAGCCAACCCTATCACTATTCTGGCTAAAATGATAGCCAGCATGCACGACGAAAACAACCATATTACCATACCTGGCTTTTATGATGATGTGCTGGAAGTGCCTGCTGCTGAAAGAGCAGAACTGGCTAAAGCCCCTTATGATGAAGCAGAATACAAACAAGACCTGGGTGTAAATGCTTTATGGGGTGAGAAAGGCTTTACCACCAACGAACGTACCGGCATACGTCCTACCCTGGAAGTAAACGGCATTTGGGGTGGCTATACAGGGGAAGGCGCTAAAACTGTATTGCCTTCTAAAGCTTTTGCCAAAATAAGCTGTCGTCTGGTGCCTAATCAAATGAGCGAAAAAATGACTAAAGTGGTAATTGACCACCTGCTTAGCATTGCTCCTGAGTATGTGCAGGTAAAAGCAACTCCACACCACGGTGGCGATCCTTATATGACTCCTGTTAATTCGGATGAGTACAGGGCAGCTTCCAAAGCCATTGAAACCACTTTTGGCAAAACGCCTATCCCGGTAAGAGGTGGTGGAAGCATTCCTATCACAGCCTTATTCGAAAGCATTTTGCAGTGTAAAACCGTTTTCCTGGGCTTTGGATTAGACAGCGATAACCTGCACAGCCCTAACGAAAAATACGATGTAGCTAATTTTTATAAAGGCATAGAAACCATTCCTTATTTCCACCAGTATTATGCGGAAATGAAGAAGTAACAGCCAATGAGGTTTGCTAACGGGAAACAGGATATCGCATCTATTGTGAATGGCCTGTTTCCCGTTTACTTTCCCCTCCTGCTACTATGCTTTCTAATTTTGAGATATGAATACAGCAGCTCCGAAAGAGAAATTACGAATTGATAAATACCTCTGGGCTATCCGGTTATTTAAAACACGCAGCCAGGCAGCTGATGCGTGCGATAAAGGCAAGGTGAAACTGCAGGGCAGCTCTGTGAAAGCCTCCCGAACAGTGAACCTGGGAGATGAATATGACGTGAAAACAGAAGCCCGCAAATGGGTGATTAAAGTCACCGGCCTGCTGGACCGCCGTGTACAATATTCAGAAGCCATACTCCATTATACCGACCTTACCCCACCTGAAGAACTGGATAAGGTAAAATCGGATGCATCCAGTTTCCATACCGGTAAGCGCCTAAGCAAAATAGGACGGCCTACCAAAAAAGACCGGCGCGAGCTGGACGGTTTTATGGGCGACGACGAAGAAGAAGCGCCTGTAGAAGAATAATACAAACAGCATATCCCTAAACCAATATCCAATGAAAAAAGTAGTGTTCACAGCAGCATTGCTGATGATCATATGTGTTTCTTTTGCCCAACGCTTTACCTACGGGCTAAAAGCCGGCGTGAATATCACCGGCGCTATCAGCTATAACAAAGCGGCAAATGCCACACTGGCGGCCATGGGCTATCCCGTTAAAGACATGATATTCAGCAGCAGGCTTTGCGCTGCCTTTCATGGCGGAGCCTTTGTAAACCTGGCCCTGGGCAAAAAGTGGTATCTGCAACCCGAAGTGCTATACTCATCACAACAGTATAAATTACGCTCGCACTATAGTTATTATGATTTATCAGGCGTAGCTAGTCTTGACTTTGATCTTACCTGTATTAACGTTCCGATAATGATGCAGTACCGGATAAAACCTCGCCTGTACCTGGAAGCCGGCCCGCAAATAGGGTTTCTTACCAAAATAAACGTAAAGGGTACCAGCACGCATTTTGGCGGACAAACCCGTGATATGCTATCACAGTCCAACACGGTAGAATGCTCACTGGCATTGGGCCTGGGTTACCAGCTACAGAAAATACCCTTAGGCTTTTACACACGTGCTACATTAGGATTAACCAATGTACTCACTACCAAAGAAGCTTCGTACCGTAACTATATAGGCCAGGCAGGCATTTTCTATCAATTTGGAAAGTAAGCCTTTATATATCTTTGCCCTATGAAAATAGATATCATCACCGTATTGCCCGAGTTACTGGAAAGCCCGCTTTCGCATAGCATTATGAAGCGTGCGCAGGAAAAAGGACTACTGGAAGTGAAGGTGCATTTGCTGAGGAAATGGGCTGTAAACCAATACGGACAGGTAGATGATTATCAATATGGTGGCGGGGCAGGAATGGTAATGATGTGTGAGCCCTTAGCCAATGCCATTGAAGAATTGCAACAGGAAGGCGCTTACGATGCCATTATCTATATGACGCCTGATGGCAAAACGTTTAACCAGCGTACTGCCAACATGCTTTCGTTAAAAGAAAGACTGCTGATTATTTGCGGACACTATAAAGGCATAGATCAACGCATTCGTGATAAGTATGTAACCATGGAAATATCCATTGGTGATTTTGTATTAAGTGGTGGCGAATTAGCAGCCGCTGTGGTTATTGACGCTATTGGCCGTTTGCTGCCTGGCGTATTAAATGACGAAACTTCTGCCTTAACCGACTCTTTCCAGGATAATCTGCTGGCACCGCCGGTATATACCCGCCCTGCCGATTTTATGGGCATGAAAATTCCGGAAATACTCCTGTCCGGTGATCCTAAAAAGATTGAAGACTGGCGTTATGATCAATCAGTGGAAAGAACCCGCCAAAGACGTCCTGATTTGTTTGACGAACAATGAGTTGTAACTAATTAAGCATCCTTTTACGATGATAATGTGGCGACATTAATGCCCCAATAAGGCATTTTATGTCCGATACGGTTATTTCAATAACGGAAAAACCGAGGAAATCATATTACAAGTAATTAGTTTTGATTCAAGCTTCGAAAGAGCTCCCCGTTTTCCAATCCAATATCAGAAAGACCTTGTTAGCCCATATCTGAATAACAACATTCAGAGCAGCTTTCAAAGGCGTAAAGTTGCTTTGGCGTACAAAAATCCTATCAGACAACTTTTTATCGGATAGGGTTTTTGTACCATAGCACTCTCTTCATCCATTTACCCGTCTGTTTTGTTGATAAGGCCGTTTGCTAACTTAGTTCTCCTGCACTCCTCCATCTGTTGCCCTGCTTTTAGGGTATTTCTGTACTTTTATTGCTATTGCAGTTAAAACTATATACACTATGCCTGATTTTACTATTACGGGGCAATTAGCAGATGTTTGGAAAAAAGAGATTTATCCCGCAGAAATAAAAGTAGAGAACGGCAAAATAGCAGCTATTTTACCACTACCAGCTACCACCTCTACCCTTTCACTTCCCTTTATAATGCCTGGGTTCACAGATAGTCATGTACACATTGAAAGCAGCATGCTGGTGCCTTCAGAGTTTGCACGCCTGGCAGTAGTGCATGGCACAGTAGCCACCGTAAGCGACCCACACGAAATAGCCAACGTGTGTGGCATGGAAGGCGTGCTTTTTATGATTGCAAACGGTAAGCAAACGCCTTTCAAGTTCAACTTTGGCGCCCCCAGTTGTGTACCTGCCACCACTTTTGAAACAGCAGGCGCCACCTTACATACACAGGATGTGGCCGATTTACTGGCCATGCCTGAGATTAAATACCTGAGCGAAATGATGAACTTCCCGGGAGTATTGCACAAAGACACGGAAGTAATGGATAAGATAGCAGCTGCACATGCAGCCGGCAAACCGGTAGATGGTCATGCCCCCGGTTTACGTGGCGAGCAGGCCAGGCAATATATTGCTGCCGGTATTTCTACCGATCACGAATGCTTTACAGCCGAAGAAGCACTGGATAAGCTACAATACGGTATGAAAATATTGATCAGGGAAGGCAGTGCTGCCAAAAACTTCAATGCCCTGGTAGATTTGTTGCATGAGCATTCTGACAATATGATGTTTTGCAGCGACGACAAACATCCCGACAGCCTGGTAGAAGGGCATATCAACCAACTATGCGCACGCGCAGTGGCCAAAGGAGTATCACTGTTTAAAGTATTGCAAACCGCCTGTGTAAACCCGGTACTACACTATAAGCTGGACGTAGGTTTGCTACGTGTGGGAGATCCTGCTGATTTTATTGTGGTGCAAAACGTTACTTCCTTTGCAGTAGATCAAACCTATATTAATGGCGAACTGGTAGCAGACAAAGGCGTAAGCAAATTATCCAGTCACACAGTCAAACCCATTAACCAGTTTAATTGCACCGCTATTAACAGTGCAGGCCTGCAAGCGCCTTTTGTAAACCAGGAAACCATACCGGTGATTGAAGCGCTGGATGGACAGCTTATTACCAATAAAGGCTTGTATGCCCCCCTGGCAAAAGATGGCTACGTAATAAGTGACACCAGCCGTGATATTCTGAAAATAGTAGTAGTAAACCGTTATCACAAAGCCCCGGCTGCTATTGCCTGGGTAAAGAATTTTGGCTTACAACATGGTGCTATAGCATCCAGCGTAGCACACGACAGTCATAATATTATTGCTGTAGGCACAGATGACGATAGCCTGGCTAACGCCATTAACCTGGTGATTGAACAACAGGGCGGCATTAGCTGCACTGGTATTCATGGACAGGAGCTGGTAATAGGATTGCCGGTTGCCGGCCTTATGAGCCAGGAAGATGGTTATGCGGTAGCAGAAAAATATACCGCTATAGATAAACTGGCCAAAGCCTCAGGTGCCACATTGGCTTCTCCGTTTATGACGTTAAGCTTCATGGCATTGCTGGTAATACCGCATTTAAAACTGAGCGACCTTGGCCTGTTTGATGGAGATAGTTTCTCTTTTGTTCATTAAAACTCCTGGCCAATCCACACTGCACCACCTATACTGCTGCGGCGGGCTCCGGTAACACTGTTTAACACCGTGTTCTCCTCCCTCCAACGCAGTATACCCAGCAGGGCCATAATTAATGCTTCTTTATATTGTACCAGCTGCTCTTCCGGTACTTCAACAGTAATTCCCAAAGGCTGTAAAGCATTGGTTAACTGTTTCACCAGGAAGGTGTTTAAAGCACCACCGCCGGTTACCAGCATGGTTCCTCCATCCTGTGCCACCTGTGCTTTTACCGCATTTACGGCATAAGCCACCTGTTGGGCAATATGCTGGATATAGGTAGCCAGTGCATCTGCTACCGGAAGCTGGAAAGAAGCTATTAAAGGGTATACTTCATCTGTACCAAACTGGTTGGCCAACGATTTAGGCGCTGGTTGCTGATAATAAGGTAATGCGTTTAGCTGTGTAAGCAGCCCGGTGTGTACTGTACCGGTTGCCGCCAGCTGACCACCTTCGTCAAAGCTTTTACCCGCCTGTTGCGCTAATAGGTTTAACACCCGGTTAGCAGCGCACACATCAAATGCTTTATAATCCGATGCATTGTTTAAAGAGATATTGGCAATGCCACCGATATTTAAAAACCAGTTGTATCCTGATAATAACAGTTTTTCGCCCATAGGCACAATAGGTGCGCCTTGTCCGCCAAGTGCCACATCCAGCGCACGCAAATCACTCACTACGTTAATACCGGTTGTTGCCGCAATAGTAGCTCCGTCACCCAGCTGCGAAGTCGTGCCCAACTGTGGTGCATGAAACACCGTATGTCCATGAGAAGCAATCAACTGCACCTGGTGGTGCAGCTGGTAAGTATCTATAAATTCATTTACTTTTTCTCCACAGAATTTACCAAATTCACTGTGCAACAGCAGGTATTCATAAGCCGGCAGCGAAGCTGCAGTACCAAGCCGTTGCGCAAATTCAGTATCATAAGCATAATTATGTGATGCTTTTATAATATAAGACCATTTACCACGACTTTCATCCAGTTCGGCTAATACTATATCCAAACCATCCAGCGAAGACCCGCTCATTAAACCTATTACCCTGTATATCATACCGGCAAAAGTAAAAAATCAATTTCTACTTTCGAATTTCTACTTTTGCTGCATGGTAATCAATTTAAGCGACCAACACAGCCTGGTAACCAACTGGGTAAGCGAATTAAGAAATGTAGAGGTACAAAATGACCGTATGCGTTTTCGCCGCAACCTGGAACGTATTGGCGAGATAGCCGCTTATGAAATCAGCAAAGAATTACCCTGGGAAACTGTAGACGTACAAACTCCTATGGGCATCCATAGCAGTAAATTACTGGCTCAGCAACCGGTGTTAATCACCATTCTGCGCGCCGGACTTCCGTTGCACCAGGGCATGCTCAATTACCTTGACAAGGCCGACAATGGCTTTGTAAGCGCCTACCGTAAACACAACCGGGATGGTTCATTTGAAATAAGCCTGGATTATGTAAGCTGTCCTCCACTGGACAGTCGCATTGTTATTATCAGCGATCCTATGCTGGCTACCGGCGCTTCACTGGTAAAAACCATTGCCGGCTTAAAAGCAGAAGGCACACCTGCTGCCATTCACGTAGTAGCAGCCATTGCCTGCACCACAGGTATTGAACTGGTAAAAGCACAGGCAGGAGAAGACATTAAAATCTGGTGCGGCGATATTGATGATGAATTAACTGCCAAAGGTTACATTGTACCGGGATTGGGCGACGCGGGCGACCTGGCTTTTGGTACCAAAATGCAATCATAATCCTAAATATTAAATTTTTACATATTTATTAAGCCGGGCATCATTAAAACAGATAAGTTTATCTTACTTTTAATGAGCAATCCCTTCTGATGAGAAAATACATACTGCTGTTTATAGCAATATGGGGCATAACAGAAAATGCAACCTCACAAGACCCGCATTTTTCGCAGTTTTTTGCCTCACCCTTAACCCTCAACCCCGCCTTTACGGGTAAGTTTGATGGCAATATCCGTATTGCCGGAAACTACCGCAATCAATGGCCCACAATTAACAGAGCCTATCAAACAGCTACCGCATCTGTTGATTTTCCCATATTACGCAGCAGCATTCCCAGCACTGACACCTGGGGCCTGGGTTTCATGGGCTTTACCGACAAAAGCGCCAACGGTGCAGTAAAGTTCAATTACTTTACTATGAGTACTGCCTACCATAAAGGTTTGGACGAAGAAGGCTACCACCAGATTGGATTAGGCTTTCAAACTACGTATAGTAACATGATGATTAATACCGGTGAACTGAAATTTGAAGATCAGCTTACCAGTTCGGGCTTTACCGGCGCCACTTCGGAAGCATTTGGCGGCAGCACTTTAAAGAACAACTACTTTGATGTAAATGCCGGTGTTTTATATACGGGCAGCACCACCGATAGAAATAATTTTTACGCAGGTTTTAGCATTTATCATATCAACAGGCCCAAACAAAGTTTTAACCCCGGGCCCAACGAATTAATTTATCTGTTAAATCCCCGGGTTACTTTTCATGCAGGCGGCTACACTCCTATAGGTGAAAGAACCACTTTACACCTGAGCTTATTAACCAGCTCACAGGCTAAAGCAACTGAAACAGTAGCAGGTGGCGCTATACAGTTTATGACGGGTGATCCCGATTATAACCCCGTAAGTGTATACACCGGAGCCTGGATGCGCTTAAACGATGCCATCATTCCTTACCTGGGACTTGAATTCAGCTCTATGCGTTTGGGAGTTAGTTATGATGTAAACACATCACAATTGAAAACAGCATCTTCCAGCCGTGGGGGTATAGAGATATCTCTTATTTATATTAACAAGCCTGCCGAATCAAAAGGCCTGCCTTGTCCTAAGTTCTAACACAGGTTATTTCTTTTTTCCACTTACATACTTATTGCCTTTTACTATAAAACGGTAAGGCCACAAAGCATGTTCACCGGCATAGTCTACCCCTATACGGGCAGTAGCTACCACCTGTTCATCGGAATAAACAGTGCCATCATCCGCAATCCAGATGACATTGCCCAGCAGGTTTTCGCCGGTATGCTTTACCGAAATGCCTAACGCTTTTGCCACATTTCCCGGTCCACGGGTAAGCGTAAAATCGGCCTTTGGCTTGCCTGTTCGCTGTAGCATTGTTTCTATGCCTGTTACAGGTTCTACCGCCCTTATTAAAATAGCATGAGGTGTATCCTTTACATTGGTTACCACATTAAACATCTGATGCATTCCATAGCACAAAAACACATAAGCAGTGCCGCCTGCTGCATACATCACTTCTGTACGGTTGGTTCTGCGGCCACCATACGCATGGCTTGCTTTGTCTATTACTCCTTCATACGCTTCTGTTTCCACTATACGGCCGGCAGTGATCACCCCATCAAAAACAGTTATCAGCATTTTACCCAGCAGTTCCCGGGCAATTGTTACAACATTCTTGCGTAAATAAAACGACTGGTCCAGTTTTTGCCCATAGCCAAAAACTTCCTCTGATTGATTAATATGGTTTGATTTACGTGGCAATAACCTAAATTTAACCGCAAAATAAACCCCCAGGTGCTAAAAGAGATAATAATAGCCATCCAATCATACCGACAGGCGCATTTTTTTATTCAAAAACACAAACTATGGAAATGGATTATCATTCCAGGTGTGGTATATGCCGTTCTGTTTTGCTTGTGCCTGTATTTCTTTGGTAGAACTTCCAGTGAATTTATCGAATGGTTAAGCCTTAAAACTGGCTTGCCCAACTGGATAGCTAAAAAAGAAAGTGGTTTACTGGGGTTTTTATTTACACTATCCGGTCTGTTTTTTCTGCTCATGCAAATGGCGCTGTACATTTCGCTGTTTAAATACCTGATCTTAATTATCGGCTCTCCTGTTTTTGCCTACCTGAGCGAAAAAACCGATGCCATATCGGAAGGACAGGAATTACGCTTTCAGTTTTCTGAAGTAAAAAGTGATATTACCCGTGGTATAAAAGTGGCGTTGCGCAATGCAGGCTGGCAAATTTTATATAGTTGTTTTTTATTGTTATTGTCTATTATACCTATAGTGGGCTGGGCAACGCCTGTAATGGCTATTACCAATGAATGTTTTTACTATGGGTTTTCTATGATAGATTATAGCTTTGCCCGCAAGCACAAAGGCACTGCTTCCAGTAATTATTTTATTACCCATAACAGGGGGCTGGCAGTAGGCAACGGAGTTATCTTTTTTTTAATGCACCTGGTACCTGTGCTGGGATGGGTGCTGGCTCCTGCCTATGCTATTATAGCCGCTACCTTTAGCATGCGTAGAGTGAGAGAGAAACCGGGAATTTTGGATAACAAAAAGTAAAGTATGGCGTTGGGAACTGTTTATTTAATACCTACTGTTTTACACGACGAAGAGCAGGCCCTGCAGGTGCTGCCCGCTTATATTACCGATGCTGTAAAAAGCTGTGATACCTTTTTTGTTGAAAATGAAAAAACAGCACGCCGCTTTTTAAAAAAGATATGGCGTGAAATGGTGATAGATAACTATACCTGGTTTGCCATTCACAAAGCCGAAGACGCCGTAAAAAATGCTTTTACCGATCAGTTACAGCAAGGTAAAAATATTGGTATTATCAGCGAAGCAGGTTGCCCTGGCGTAGCCGATCCGGGTCAGATACTGGTAGCTGCTGCCCAAAAAAACGGTGCGGTAGTAAAACCTCTGGTAGGCCCCAGCTCTATTCTACTGGCATTAATGGCCAGCGGTATGAATGGTCAGGGTTTCCGGTTTCATGGTTACCTGCCTATAGATGCCACCGCCCGCAAAAAAGCTATTAAAGACCTGGAAGCCGATTCGTTAAAACAAAACTGCACCCAGCTGTTTATAGAAACACCTTACCGTAATAACCAGCTGATTAACGATGTATTGCAAAGCTGCCGCCCCGAAACACGGTTTTGCATTGCCGCCGATATTACGGCATCTACCGAAAACATACGTACCCGCACTATTAAAGAATGGAAACAACAGGTGCCCGACGAACACAAAAAGCCTGTTATCTTTCTATTACATGCCTGATACTCAATTGCTATAATAAGCACATTATCAATTCATTATCCTATTGTTTCCGTAGGCTTACCGGTTAACTATTCCTGCTATCGAAACAACCAAATAGAGAAATGATTGTTACTTTGCAGTAATTAAACCATTGTGCATGCGTATAGGAATTGTATGCTACCCCACCTTTGGGGGTAGTGGCGTATTGGCTACAGAGTTAGGGAAAGCATTAGCAGATAAAGGACACTCAGTACATTTTATCACATACCAGCAACCGGTTCGGTTAAACGTTTTTAATACCAACATTTATTACCATGAGGTAAGGGTACCTACCTATCCCTTGTTCGATTATCCACCCTACGAGGTGGCACTGGCAAGTACCATGGTAGATGTTATCCGTAACCACGATCTGGATCTGCTGCATGTGCATTATGCCATACCACACGCTTCTGCTGCGTATATGGCTAAACAAATACTGGCTAAGCAAGGCCGGGAAATTCCTTTTATTACCACATTACATGGCACCGATATTACCCTGGTAGGCCGCGATAAAACCTACGAACCGGTAGTTACTTTCTCTATCAACGAAAGCGATGCCATTACCGCGGTATCGGACAACCTGAAAGAAGAAACCTATCGCTCATTCCAGATTACCAAGGATATAGATGTGATTCACAACTTTGTGGATGTAAAACGCTTCAATAAAAAGCCCATCGACGCGTTTAGAAAAGTAATTGCCCCCAACGATGAAAAAATTCTGGTGCATGCTTCTAACTTCCGTAAGATAAAAAGAGTGCAGGATGTGATTAAAATACTGGCCAGTGCTATTGACAAAGTACCGGCAAAGCTTTTAATGGTGGGTGATGGCCCTGAACGTCCTATGGCAGAAGAACTGGCCAGAGAATTAGGTGTAGATGAGCATGTGCGCTTTTTGGGGAAGCAGGAGCAAATGGAAGAGATTATGGCAGTATCTGATGTGTTTATTCTGCCGTCTGAATATGAAAGCTTTGGTTTGGCTGCGCTGGAAGCAATGGCTGCCCGCATGCCAGTGATCAGTTCCAATGCCGGTGGCTTACCTGAAGTGAATATAGAAGGTGTTACCGGTTATTTAACCAAAGTAGGGGATGTAGCCGCTATGAGCGAAAAAGTAGTGGAGCTATTAACCAACGAAGACAAACTGAATATATTTAAAGAGCAGGCCTATGAGCAAGCCTGCCGCTTTGATATTCATAATATTATTCCTAAGTACGAGAAGCTGTATAGCCGCTTCTGCCGTATGGAGCCTTGTTTTTAAGGCTCCCCTCTATTTTCTTTTTAACCATTGTTCGGGATTCAGCAGGTTACCTTTATCGTTTGTAACCATAAAGGTAAGCTGCCCTTCTCCATCGTCTCCCGCAGCTACTTTACCTAATAAAGTACCCGCCTTCACTTTATCCCCTTTACTCACACTTACCGAGCCCAGGTTACTATAAGTAGTAAAGTATTTACCGTGTATTACAATTACAGCCTGTCCATCACCAAAATCGGCGATAGTAGACACCTCGCCATCTGCAACAGCTTTTACACTGGCGCCTTTTGACATGGTAATTACAATACCATCACTTACACCATGCAAAGGAGTGTTAGGAATGGTATAAGGACCAAAGTGGGTAGATACATAGCCCGCATCGGCCGGCCACGGCAAATGCCCTTTATTATGTTCAAAGTTCAATGATCTTTCCAGGCCTTCCGGTGTAGTTTCAAAAATGCTCACTTCCCGGTTTTTATTTCCAATTCCTACCATACCTGTTGCAGGCTCATCCTTTTTAGGCGGAGTGGTAGTGGAGCTTGGAGTTGGTGCAGGATTGGTGCGTGGCGGCTGTGCAGCAGCTGTTGCATTCTCCTTTTCTTTTTCTTTATTCACATTCGCAGCGGCAACAGCCGCTTTTCGGTCCTGCTCTTCTTTGGCAGCAAGTGCCGCTTTACGTTTACGGTCTTCTTCGGCTGCTTTTTCTCTGGCTATTTTGGCCTGCTCTTCTCTTTTCTTGGCTTCACGAATCAACGCTTCTCTTTCACGACGTATAGCCTGATCCAGTGCTTTCTTTAACCGCTGGCGCGAAACCTCACGTTCCTTTATCTGGGCAGAAATTTCCGATTCCCTTCCTTTCAGTTCCTGTACTACCTGGTCTTTCTCTTTTTTCTCCTCTTCCAGTCCTATCATTTGAGCGCCCTGTTCTTTCAGCGCACTGTTTTTGTTTGTTTTACTGGAACTCAGATAACTGGATTTTTCCTGTAATACCTGCTGGGTTTTTACAATATTATCTACCTGGGTAGCCCTGAACTGGCGGTAGCTTCTTAAATACTCTACCCTTTTAACGGCATCGTTAAAGCTGGTAGCAGAGAATATAAAGTTGAGATAATCGTAGTTACTGCGGTTTTTATAAGCAAAAACCAGGCTTTGCGCATAGTTCTGCTTTAAAGTATCTAACTCACGCCGCATGCGGTTCATTTCCAGCGTGGTTAAATAAATATCATCATCAATACGGCGTAAATCTTTGTTCAGTGTAGAAATCAACTCTTCCCGGGCACGTATTTTACGTTGCACCACCGCCAGCTGACCTAACGAAATCTTTTTATTCTGCTTGATTTCGTTATAGGTTTTGTTTAAATCGGCAAGCTCCTGTTGCAAGTCCTGCTGTTTTTTCTGGATCTCATCTTTCGTCTGGGCACTACCCGACAGGGTTACCAACAGTACAACAAGGGATAAAAACAGCTTTTTAGTGGTCATGCAAATCTGGCTTTATAATGGGTTCAAGTATACACTTACAAAGTAAACGTTGACAGTCAAATAAAATTACTTCTTCTTAAAGTTTTTCGGAATATTGAACGGAAAACTTACCGGGTCGGTAAAGCTATACTTTTTAAATTCTAATGAAACATCCAGCCTGGAATGTTCTGCTACAGATATCTTGCGATAGGTAGAAAAGCTGATGTCGTTATTGGTTTCATACTTATCAAAAGTAATGTCACAGGTTCTGTTTCTCACCGAATCCACATCATCCAGTTTGCTGTGCAGTACCCTTTGGTTAGGTACATCAATGGTAACCAGGTGCTTAAATAACTTGCCCAGTATTAACACCTGCAAGCCATTGTCTGAATTTTTGTAGGAATGAACTTTCCCATCAATAAATACCGGGTTGCCTATAATAAGGTCCTGTAGCGTATAAAAATCAAAAGGTATTTGTGTAAGCTCCTGTAAATATTCAATACTTCTGAACTGTACCGTTTTTTTGATTTTGTTCATCAGGCGCACGCTGTCTTTGGTAACCAGCAGGCGAAAACCTTCAATATTGAACGGGCCTGTAAGGGAGATCCAGATAGCACTGTCTTTTTGCATCTGTATATTGGCGTTGGCCTGGTTGCCACCGTCTTTATCTTCATATTCCACTCTTACCTTGCCACTAAAGGTGGTAAAGGGAATTTTATGATTATGCAGTTTTTTTACTTCGGTTTGCACCAGCGACATAGAATCCACTACATCTTCAGGCTTCACCACCACCTTCGCTACGGTGTCTTTTTTAGAAATGGCATTTTCAATACGCTGCACTTTTTTTGCAGGCCGGCATGCTACTGCCAGTACTAAACAGGCTGTTGCACTATAAACAAGAAACTTCATCTGTTACTATTTAAATTTTCCCTGTGTGACCAAATCCTCCGCTACCTCTTTCTGTGGCATCCAGATCGGCAACCACTTCCCATTCTATCTGTGAAACCTGCTGAATCACCATCTGCGCAATGCGGTCGCCCGGCTGAATGGTTTGTTCTTCATTGGAAAGGTTAATCAGAATCACTTTTATTTCCCCCCGGTAATCTGCATCAATCGTGCCAGGGGTATTCAGGCAGGTAAGCCCCTGTTTGATAGCCAAACCACTACGGGGCCTTATCTGGGCTTCAAAACCCTCAGGCAGTGCTATAAACAAACCGGTTGGTACTAAGGTCCGTTGCAGCGGTTGCAATATAATAGGTTCGGTTAAATGCGCACGAATGTCCATTCCGGCCGAACCTGTAGTAGCATAAGCGGGGAGTGAAAACCCCGACTGATTGATTATTTTAACGCTTAATTTTTCCACGGTGGCAAAACTAAGCAATTGCCTGAATACTTAACAGCCTTCCAGCAATGCGGTGGCATAAGCAACCACACCTTCTTCCCTGCCTACAAAACCCAGCTCTTCGGTGGTAGTAGCCTTGATAGAAACCTCTTTTACCGAAACCCCAAGTATATCAGCAATGGTTTGCTGCATCACCGGCACATAAGGTTTTATTTTAGGCGCCTGTAAACACAGGGTACTATCTACGTTTACCACCTGGTAACCCTCTTTTTTAATCAGCTCCATTACCCGGGCCAGTAATATTTTGCTGTCAATATTTTTAAACTCGTTAGAAGTATCCGGAAAATGCAGGCCAATATCACCCAGGCCCAATGCGCCCAGTAAAGCATCGCAGATAGCATGCAACAACACATCTGCATCACTGTGCCCCAAAGCTCCCTTTATGTGAGGAACTTTAACGCCACCCAACCAGAAATCCCTGCCTTCTACCAGCTGGTGAAAATCAACCCCTGATCCTACTCTTAACTTTGTTGCCATATATATCAATTAAAAAAGCCAAAAGTAAAAGGCAAAACTGTCCTTTTTACTTTTGGCTTCCTTTTATTTTCAGTTTACGAACTAATCCTTACTTCCAGAGAGGTCGAAAGAAAGTCCAAAACGTAAAGTATTAGATAATGGGTTACGTGTTACTCCTGAGCCGGAAGGTATTAAATAAGAGAAGTTAGCGCCTACAATGTTGTAGCGGAAACCTACACCCATGGTGATGTACTTACGTCCTCCCTGCGATTTATCTTCAAAGAAGTAACCAGCGCGGGCAAAAAACTGGTTCATATAAGCAAACTCAGCACCGGTAGACACCTGAACAGTTTTTAAACCGCCATTAGCACCACCAAACGATTTAAACCAGCTTTCAAACACGTTGCGATTGTAATATTCTTTTTGCTCATCTGTGCTGGCTCCCACTGGCATTGCTGGTACTAACAGCTTATTCAGGTCGGCACCGAATGTTAATTTGCTGTCTTCGTCCAAAGCAAAAGTGTATGCACCACCTACGCCCATATTGGCAGGGATATAATCTTTATTAGCCGCGTTATCTGTATAGCTGATGCGGGTACCCAGGTTAGATAAAGTAACACCCCAGGTAAAACCCTGGCCTTTATCATCCAGTCCATTATGGAACACAGATAAATCCGCAGCAAAAGCGTTACCCGGTTTGTAGTTAACATTACCCACAGGGCCTGTAACCAGTTTAGAATTGATATACCGTAGCTGCACGCCTACTGATAACTTGCTGGTAAGCTTGCGGGTATAACCCAGGTCAAAAGCCAGCTCGCGTGGGGTAGATTGCCCTAACGGCTCGTTATTGATATTGGTAAACTGGATATTACCCATGTTAAAATAACGCAGAGAAGCAGTGATAGCCTGTTCCTCATCCAGCTGGTGGTAACCAGCCAGGGTAGCCAGGTAAACATCGCTGGTAATATCACTTAACCAGGGGGTATAAGTAACACCTATTGCTGATTTTTGAGTAGCAAAGGGAATTTTTGCCTGGTTCCAGAAAGAGGAATTGGCGTCGGGTAGGGTAGCTATACCCACATCGCCCATGCCCCCGGCCCGTGCATCGGGTGATATGCGTAAAAAGGGCACCGCACTTGTTACTACGTTAATACTTTGTGCGCTTGCTACCAGTATACTGCCTGATAGGACCATTATTAATAATAATGATTTAGCCCCGAAAGCAATCAGTTTCATTTAGAGTTTTTTGGTGATTCAAAATCATGAACATAAGATACACCATTCTGGTAATACGCTTACTATCATGCCATTCTTGTTAAAAAAATAGGTGTAAATGTAGAATCAATAACGAATGGTTTATTTGGTTAGGGCCAACAGTAGATTTGAGTTACGATGCAAATATGTTAATTTTTTCAGGAAACCGCGAAGTTTTTTACTTTTTTTTAATTAAATCCTGTTACATTATATTTGATACCGAAAACATATATATTCGCAATTCTACGTGCGCTTGCAATATTTCGAAAAACCAAACGTTAAATAATCAGTTAAAACTGGTCTATAAATGCAACAAAGACTTAGGAATTGTACGTTGCTGCTCGCAACCCTTGGCAGTTTTGCTGCCTGTAAACCCAAACAAGCCAAGTCGGACGTAACCGGCTGGAACTACAATGATGGTAAAAAATCAAGTGGTTTCTACGTGGCAAAAGCAAAAGACATTAAAACCGGCCCCGGTCTTGTTTTTGTACAGGGTGGTACTTTCACCATGGGTGCAACGCAGGAAGATGTGATGGGAGATTGGAACAACGTTCCCCGCCGTGTTACCATCAACTCGTTTTTTATGGATAAAACGGAAGTGGCTAACGTTCACTACCGTGAATATTTATTCTGGCTGGAAAACGTGTTTCAGGATCCTCAGTATGAAGCAGTGGTAAAAGGTGCCAAGCCAGATACCCTGGTATGGCGTAGCGAGTTAAGCTATAACGAACCATTAGTGGAATATTACTTCCGTCACCCATCTTACAACTATTATCCGGTAGTAGGTGTAACCTGGAAACAGGCTTATGACTTCTGTATCTGGCGTACCGACAGGGTAAACGAAAAAGAATTAATTGACAAAGGTTACCAAAGCCAAAATGTGCTGAAGCAGGAATTAAACGGTGGTGGCCAGGAAAACTTCAACACCAAATCTTACCTGATGGGTGAGTACCAAGGTGTACCTGGTAAACCTAAAAAGAATCCGCTGAAAGATGCACAAGGCCGTCCTCGTAATACTGTTAAGTTTGAAGATGGTATCTTATTACCTGACTACCGCCTGCCTACAGAAGCAGAGTGGGAATATGCTGCTTTAGGTTTAATTACCGAAAACCCACAACAACGTAAAAGCGAAAAGCAACGTGGTGAGGAGTTAATCAGTAACAAACAAATTTATAGCTGGAAAAACGATGGATACGATAACCTGCGCGCTACCCGTAAAGGTAACTGGCAAGGTGCTTTCCTCGCTAACTTCAAACGTGGTAATGGTGACTACATGGGTACTCCCGGTGGTTTGAATGACCGTTCTGCTTACCCTTCTGAAGTAACTGCTTTCTTCCCTAACGGTTTCGGCTTATACAACATGAGCGGTAACGTAAACGAATGGGTTGCTGACGTATACCGTCCAACAACTGGTGTTGATATGGATGACGTGAGCCCATTCAGGGGTAACGAATTTAAAAAGATAGATGTTAGCGGTGGTGAAGGTAACCTGCGCGACAGCCTGGGTAGAATCAAATACATTCCTGAAAGTGATTCTGTACTGCGTGAGCGTCGTAACTATCAGAAATCATATGCTATCAACTACCTGGATGGTGACTCTTTAAGTACTTCTTCTTACGGTTACGGTGTTACTACCTTAATCAGCGATAAGTCAAGAGTAATTAAAGGTGGTAGCTGGAACGATATGGCTTACTGGTTAAGCCCCGGCACACGCCGCTTCCTGGAAGAAGATCAAAGCAGCAGCACGGTAGGTTTCCGTTGTGCAATGACACACTATGGTTCTCCTGAAGGCCCTGCTACCAAATTCAAAAATGGTAACTTCTTCCCTACCAGAAGACAGAAAAGATAAGGAAAGGTAAATACAATAAAAAGCCATCCGCATTCATTGCCGGGTGGCTTTTTTGTTTTTAGACGAATCCGTTAACTTGCTTAAAATTTATAGAATAGTGCTTATCTCCGAATTATATTCCCTGTTTAAACAATACCCGTCTGTTCAAACAGATACCAGGAAACTACAAAAGGGCGATTTGTTTTTTGCGTTAAAAGGCCCCAGCTTCAATGGTAACGAATTTGCGTTGCAGGCTCTGGAAGCCGGTGCCGCTTATGCTATTATTGACGAAGCCCCGGCCGTGCCCGATAGCAGGTTGATACTGGTAGAAGATGCGTTAACCACCCTGCAACAGCTGGCAGGTTATCACAGAGATCAGTTCACTATTCCTTTTATAGCTATTACCGGCAGTAATGGCAAAACCACCACCAAAGAGCTTGTGAATGCCGCTTTAAGCGCCCACTATATCACCTATACCACACAGGGCAATCTCAACAACCACATAGGCATACCGCTTACCCTGTTGCGCGTAAAGGAAGATGCACAAATGGCTGTTATTGAAATGGGTGCCAACCACCAGAAAGAGATTGAAGGTTATTGCCAATATACCAAACCCACCCACGGCATTATCACCAACTGCGGCAAAGCCCATTTAGAAGGCTTTGGCGGCATCGAAGGAGTAAGAAAGGGGAAAGGGGAACTGTACGACTATTTACGCGCCAATAAGGGCACTGTATTCGCATTTGACGATTATGATTACCTGCACGATATGAGCAAGGGGATAGAACATATTGTATGGTATGGCACCGGCAAAGGCACCATCACCGGCCAGGTAAAGGCCAGCGAACCTTTCCTGGATGTTACCGTAACCGGCGGCGTAGCTTTCCACACTTTACAAACCCAACTGGTAGGTGACTACAACCTGCCTAATGTATTATGCGCTATTACTGCCGGGCACTATTTTCAGGTGCCGGATGCTGCTATACAACAAGCCATAGAAGCATACAAACCCAGCAACAGCCGGTCGCAACTGATAGAAAAAGGCACTAATTCCATTATACTGGACGCCTATAATGCCAACCCTACCAGCATGCGTGCCGCTATTCAAAACTTTGCGGCCTTACATGCACCTGCCAAAGTGTTATTACTGGGTGCCATGATGGAACTGGGACAGGAAAGCAAACAAGAACATCAGGCACTGGTAACCTTGTTACAACAATACCAATGGAACCAGGTAGTGCTGGTAGGTGGCGATTTTAAAGGAATAGCCGGCCCTTACCTGTACTTTGAAAATGCACTGGATGCTAAGGCATGGTTACAACAACAACATTTTGAACATACACATATACTGGTAAAAGGGTCGCGCAGCACTGGCATGGAACGTGTTTTAGCAGAAGGATAGCAGAATTAATGGTACCTTTGCAAAATTCTTTCAGTTTTAATTTATGGCATCTATGCAACGCCCCCACTCACAACGTAAACCTTTATATATCTGGAGTGTATTCACCAATAAATGCCCTCGTTGCCGACAAGGGAAATTGTTTGTCTCGGATAATGCCTATGCTTTAAAGGGCAGCAAGTACATTAAAATGCATACTAATTGCCCTACCTGTGGTCAGCAAACAGAAATTGAAGTAGGCTTTTACTACGGCACCAGCTATGTAAGCTATGCTTTGGGAGTAGCATTTTCTGTAGCTATGTTTGTTGCCTGGTGGGTTTTACTGGGTATCTCTATTTACGATAACAGCCTGTTCTGGTACCTGGGCGTGAACAGTGTATTACTATTATTATTACAACCCGTTTTAATGCGCTTAAGCCGCACGTTGTGGCTAAGCTGGTTTGTAAAGTACGATCCTAACTGGGAAACAAAAGAAGCCGCCAAACCAGAACGTATTGTGCCCGAACAAATGGGCAACTGGTAAAATATAAAAAATGAAAAGCCGGAAAGACTTCCGGCTTTTTTATTTGACTTTCCAAATACTAACTGAACGCAGTTTACTTGTAGAACCGCCAGCTGGTAACAAAGTCCTTTTTCGGTGGCTGGTTGGTAAGAATAGCCCTTACCATTTCTACAGGCATCATATTTTCTTTGATAATGGCGTCATGAAATTGTTTATAAGTCATCTTGCCACCATCTACCAGTTCTTTTCTCAATGCTTCAAACTGCAAACCTCCCATCATATAGGCAATCTGATATAATGGATCATACCCACCAACAAACGAGCGGCGCACCTCTCCTTCAGCATTGGCTTTTTCGTGTCCCACACGCTCTACCAGGAAGTTAATACACTGCTGTGGAGTCCATTTACCTGTATGATAATTGATGGAGAAGATAATACGCGCACAACGGTGCATGCGCCAGAACAACATACCAATCCTGTCTTCCGGTGATTGCGGAAATTTCAGGTCCCACAACAAACGCTCCCAGTATAATGCCCATCCTTCAATCCAGAAAGGTGTTTCAAAATGACGGTACGATTTATACCTGCTTTGCATAAACTCCTGCAAGGCGTGTCCGGCCAGTAGCTCGTGATGCACCGTGGCTCTTGAAAAATGCGGGTTATTACCACGCATGCTCATCAGCTTATCATCATGACTCATGGTGTTAGTGGGATAAGAAATAATAAACTCTTCTCCACCCAGGAAAAACGGATTTACCAATTGTCTTTCCGGCGACATCATGCTCATACGCCAGGTTTCCTCTGCCAGTGGCGGTAACGTAATTAAATCGTGTTGTTTAATAAAGTCAACCGATTCGTTATACAGTTGTAACATGGCAGTAGGCTGGTTACCGGGTGTCACATAGCTGTTCTTTACTTTTTCCATGGCAGCATGCCAGTCGTTACCAAAACCCATTTCGTTAGAGGCCTTCAACATTTCTTTATCGCACCAGGCAAATTCCTTATCAGCAATAGACAGCAGTTCTTCCGGAGTGTAAGGGATCATTTCCAGCTTTAGCTTACGTACCAGAGCTTCCCGGCCTATAGGATTTCCTACTATGCCGCTACCATCTTTTTCCTGTGTAGAAACCTTGCTTTTGTATTCCTTGAAAAAAGCGATCTCCTCCTGCAATAATGCCTGTAGCTTTTCATAAGGCTGGGGCATCCACCAGGTAAACAACGGATCATATCCATTGTAAAACTCATACACACTTTTTACGGCCTGGCTCAGGCCGGTAATGATATGAATTGCCGCAATACATTGCTGTGCCGAAGCAGGCCCTTTTTGTGCTAAAGCTTTTTGTTGTAACACAATATCCTTAGCTATATTATTCCATTCGCCTGCCATCTTTGCCGCATCAGGCAACGCCCCTCTGCTACGCAATGCTACAGCGCTATACAACTGAGTGGCATAAGGGAACCATTGTTTCACTGCTTCATACTGTGCCGCTTCCTCTTTCAGTTGAAACAGGGTTTCTTCCAGATCGCGCTTAAACAATACATAATCCACTTTAGCTCCCGTATTCAACTGGTCAAAAGGCAACCGGGCTACCCTTTGCACATAGCCTTCTGTCATCTGTTGCAAACGTTGCCTTCTTTCAGGCAAAAACTCTATATGGTAAAAGCGTTCCAGGCTTCCTCTATCAGCCTGGTATTGCACCATCAGATTGTTTACTTCACTTGTTTGCTCATACACATTCATGTCCGCAACCTGCGCACTACTTCTGTTGATCATCATTAATTCTGATGCTGTTAAAAAAGCGAGATATACCCAATAAGCACGCATATATTCAATTTATTTTCTTTTAAACCTCAGTACGGTTATAGATAATGGCTTGCAGGTCCAGGGATGCTTCAACTCCATACTGCTTACTACACTGGCAACAGGTACAAAAGCTTGTGGGCGTTGATAAGAATTTTCATCTGTGGTTTTATTAGCAGACAATTGCAGCACTGCCACCTCTTCTGTTGCAGTAAATCCATCATCAAAATTCAATTGAATGCTCGCAGGCGTTTCATACGCATTTACCACCTTTACAATCACATCTCCGTTAGTAGTATCCTTCCCGGCCAATGCAAAAAGCTTTTCAGGTTCACGATAAGTCATTAACAACTTATCATCCAGGTAACACTTTACGTCTTCCTTACCTACCTCCAGCTTTACATTATACCACTTATTGTTCTCCAGTTTACCGGCTAAAGGAAACTGGTTGGTTAAACCTGCCACATCGTATCCGTTTGTTACCGATTCAAACACACAATGACTGTTATACCACGAGCCAATGTGCGCCCGTAAATAGGTATTGCTGTCTTTTACAGCAAAGGGGATAAGAAAAGCGTTGATGCCACCTGTTCGGCGCGCCTGTAAAGTAATAGTATAATTGTCAAAGCTTTTACCCGCTAACAATGCCAGCAACTGCTCGCCCATTGCCGTTTGAGCCAACGCTCCACTATCGGTATAGTTCCAGTTTCCCCGAATGGGCTTCCATTCTCCGGGACGGGCCGCAAAGTCGCTGCTATATACCACAGCGCCATTTTGCGTAATCTTTACATTAGCAAACTCTGTTTGTGTGTCCCAGGTACCCAAACCTACACCACCTGCAAAAGCAGCTGTTTCTTTTGACTTAGGCTGTATGGTTACCTTAGCGGGAATATTGATGTCGGCTTTGTTTTCAGCCAGCAGGTTAATAGCGTAATAAGAGATGCGTGCAAAACTTTGAGAAGCCGTATAGTGGATAAGATTTACAGGCCAGTCTACATCATTCTCATTCACCAGCAAGGGCGCATAGCTCGACATTTTTACCAGGTCGGCATTCCGCTCCATACTCATCACATAAATAGCATCGCTTAAAGCTGCCTGCATATTACCCGCTCCTACACCCGCATTGGTGGCATATTCCCCTACATACATATCCCAGTTACCCCGTTTGTACCTATCAAAATGATCTGTATTGCGGAATATCCAGTTAGCATCTTTATAGGCATGTTCATCTGCTATCTGTACCTGCTTCATGCTATCCAGTGTATGCCGGTTTACATCTCCAATGCCCATGCTAGCAATAGTAACAATGTTTGGATATTTAGCACGTATGGCATCATAAAACAAGTTATAACGGCGTGCATATTTAGGCCCATGCTGTTCGTTCCCTATTTCTACATATTTCAGCGGAAAAGGTTTAGGGTGCCCATTCTTTGCCCGTAAGCGCCCCCAGGTAGAAGTTACCGGTCCAATAGCATACTCTATTGCATCCAGGGCGTTTTGTATATAAGGCTGCAATTCACTTTCCGGCACATACGTTCCACTTCTGTACTCGCACGAAACACCCACATTAAACACATACAAAGCATCTGCATGCACATCTTCACAAAACTGCAAATACTCGTGGTAGCCCAAACCATCGCTACTCCAATATCCCCAGGGACTAAAAGTTCCTGGCCGTTCTTCTACCGGGCCTATCGTTTTTTTCCAGTCCGGTGCGCTTTCAATAGTAATGCCTTCTACAAAACAACCGCCGGGCCATCGGATGAAGGAAGGCTTCATTCCTGCTATCAGCCCGGCAATATCTTTGCGTAATCCGTTGGGTCTGTTATTAAATGTGTTGTCAGGAAACAGTGATACAAAATCCAGCCATACTTTGCCTGCACTTTCAAACGACATTGCAAACTGTGCTTCTCCATCATCGGCAGTAGCCAGCAGGTCGCAGGTGTATTTCCTCCACTCCTTCCCTTTTACATTGCTAAAATGATAGCTGGCCAGTACGGCTCCTTTTTTAGACTGTAGCGTTACAGTAAGGCCCCCTTTGTAATCGGCGCTGGTGTGTGCGTAAAAAGATAAATGATATTTATGATCTTTTACGGTATTGATGCCCCAGAACCCTTCATTCACTACACTGGCTTTACCAGTTGCATCATAAGCCTGCATCCATACGCATAGATTATTAGGAGTAGCTTTGTTAAGTGGCTGACTTTGTGTAAGCGACAGGCTCATTTTATTATTACCTGTGCTTTGCATGCTCCATGCCGGCCAATCGCTTTTTAAAGGCCATTCCAGTTTCCAGTCTGTTTTTGCCGGTTCCAGCATAAAATGCGGCCGGGTAGTGTCTGGCACCAGAAATCCGTTTTGCAAAGTGGTTCCTGCCGGAATACGACATTCTTCAAATCCCCTGTTCTGAATCAGCTCTGCATAAAGCCCGCCCTCTCCCGCATGGCTTATTTCTTCAAAGAAGACACCATGTAGCGTGGGGGATACCTTATTGGCAGTAGTAGCTGTGTTTACATGAATAGTGGCTGTTACCTGCCCATACCCTGTTGCGCACAGATGTATGGCACCTGCCAGCAAACAAAATAGTTTTTTCATCAAACAGGTTTTTATTTAACAATCCACTCATGAATACCGGAGGCATACTCATCAGGCAGCTTCAGTTCCAGCTTCAATGCAGAAGTAATCACTGGCTTAAACTGCACTTTATTGTAAGCGTCTTTGCTAATGGTGTAAGCACTTGTATTTTCTACAGGCACCCAATCGTTGCCTTTTTTGTAATAAACAATGTACGACACAGGTAAACGGCAACCACCCCAGGGCGCATCGTCATACCAGTATACTTCTGATTCAGAAACTGTTTGTGTACTGTCAAAGGTGTACTGCACCCATTCTGTAGTGCCCTTCTTAGGCCACCAATGGAGGTAGGAAGCACTGGCATCCCTGGAATCCTGCGGCTGATACTGATCGTTCAACGCGCGATACATTCTGACATTAGTGATAGATGCAGTGACCTTGCTGCGTGATGCCACAGTAGGAGCAGGTTTAGGACGTGCTGCCGAGTCGTTATAAGGGATCCATACTTCCATTTCGCCCGGCCCTCTGTTAGCCCATGCATAATAAGGAATAGCTGTTACCTGTTGTGTGGAGCGCACTAATACATCCGATCCGATTTGTCTTTTAGTAGAAGCGCCTTCCATTTGCAGCACAGTAACGCCCTTTAATAAATCCGGTTTGTAAGCCACCTGTACAGCAGCATCTTTCGACACCACAATATTTTGCACTGTAGAATCTTTATTATCCGGCCCTTCCAGGCAATATACCATTGGGCCCCTTTCCAATGCAAAGCGATGAATATCTGCTTTTACTTTTTCATTGGCTATAACACGTTGCACTTCCATAGGAAACAGCACTTCCAGCTTGTCTCCTTTTTTCCAGGCACGGTTAATCACTGCATATCCTTTTTCCATCACATACTCCACCGGCTGGCCATTCAATGAAATCTTTACCGGCTTTTTATCAGCAGATAACTCGCCATATAAATCGCCAGGCACGGCCTCGTTTTTAGTCCAACCCGGAATACGGACATGTATAGCAACCGGTGTTTTAATGGCTGTGTTTACAGTAATAACATCACTACCTTCCCAGGGATAATTGGTTTGCTGAATCAGTGAAATATTACCAGCGGTCAGTTTAATAGAAGCCGTATCGCCTACAAAAAGGTTTACATACAAATGATTATCCTTTTGTGCGTAAATATATCCCGGCATAGAAGGCAGAAAACGTGTCATGTTAGAAATACAACAGGCACATCCAAACCACGCACTCCGCTGGTGCTGGCCCAGGGAAGCTAAAGGATTAGGATAGAAAAAGCGATCGCCACTTAACGAAACGCCCGATAACAAGCCATTGTATAAAGTACGTTCTAATACATCAATGTATTTAGAATCGCCATGCAATAAAAACATACGGTTGTTCCAATACACATTGGCAATAGCTGCACAGGTTTCGGCATAAGCGCTCATATTGGGCAAATCATACGCATCACCAAAAGCTTCTCCATTACCGGTAGCTCCAATACCTCCAGTGATATATAGTTTTTTATCCACCACATCATGCCAGATATCATCAATGGCAGAAAGATATTGCTGGTTACCGGTTAAGGCGGCCACATCGGCCATAGCAGTGTACATATAAGCAGCTCTTACCGCATGCCCTACTGCTTCGTGCTGGTCGGTTACCTTTTTGTGCGACTGACTATATTCAGAACTGTATTGTTTGCCCGGGCCACGAACATCCAGGAAAAACTTAGCCAGATCCAGGTATTCTTTCTTACCAGTTACCCGGTACATTTTGGTAAGGCCTGTTTCTACAATCTGGTGGCCGGGAAATCTTTCTTCCTTGCCATAACCAAATGTTTTTACCAGCAGATCGGCATTTTTAATAGCAATATTTAAAAAGGTTTTCTTTCCGGTAGCCTGGTAATGCGCCACAGCTGCTTCAAACAAATGGCCGGAATTATATAATTCATGACTCAGGTCTTCTTCTTTCACCCATCTTTTACTACCTATCCATTCATGCGGCTTTGCAGCCTTCATAGTGCGAAAAGTATACAAATAGCCATCAGCTTCCTGTGCCGCACCTATAATAGCAATCAGGGTATCCAGATACCTGGCCAGCGCAGGATTGTTTTTAACCTGCAAACTATACGAAGCACCTTCAATCACTTTGTATAAATCGGTATCGTCGAATGTAAATTCCGTATAACTATCCGCCGGCATTTTACCGGCAGCCTTTAAAAAGTTATTGATCCTGCCTGTTTTTTTGCATTGTTCTAACGTGTACGGAATAGACACTTCTGCATTCACCCTTATTTTGGGTTCCCAAAAAAGATCGTTCAGTTTTACATGCGTAAACGCAACAGGTTGAATAGGATAATCAGCCTTCTTTTGCGCAGTTGCCTTACCAGCAAACAATGTAATGCCCGCCAGCAGCAGTCCTTTGGTGTATATCGAATTTGCCATTGTAATATATTATTTGCTTATAAAGTCTTTTTAGTAAGTACAGCACTCCATCCGCCCCCACTGCTTAGTTCTATTGTAATAGAAGCGCCGACAGTAACAGTTGCATTTTCTATTGTATAATCAGCAGCATGATTATTGGCATTCACGCCATCTTTCAACGCCTGCATTTGCCATTGACCATTTTCTAAAAAAGTAAGCGGTATAGTTAAGGAGCGTGCAGTCCAGTTAGTCATAGCACCAATATACCAATTATCCCCGTGTTTTCTGGCTACTGCTACATATTCACCGGCTTTACCATGCAGGGCAATAGTAGTGTCCCAGGTAACCGGCATTTGTGCTATAAACCGGGTGCAGGCACTGTCACGTAAATAGTTAGAAGGATTATCAGCCAGCATTTGCAGCGGGCTTTCATATACCACATACATAGCTACCTGGTGCGCACGTGTGCCCTGGCTCATAGGCTCCGTAAAAGAAATATGGAAATTGCGTTTATTGCTATTGATCATAGCTCCGGGCGTAAAGTCCATAGGCCCTGCCACCATACGCGTAAAAGGCAGCGTTACATCATGCTTAGGCGTAATTTCATCACTCCATTTATCATTTTCCAACCCACGTACTCCTTCATAGGATAGTACGTTGGGATATTTTCTGTTTAACCCTACAGGTTTGTAAGCACCATGCAAGTCAACCAACAGCTTACGGTCTGCTGCTGCTTTAGCCACCCTTTCGTAGTAGTTTACCATATACTGATCGGCACGGGCCATAAAGTCCACCTTAATGCCTTTTACGCCCCAGGCCGCAAAGGTATCCAGGGTTTCGTGCAGTGCAGAGTCTAAGGGGTTCCAGAGTGTCCATAAAATAATGCCTACGTTTTTAGTAGTAGCATAGCGTATTAACTCATGAATATCCAGCTGTGCATTGCTATGCAGTACATCTACCGTGGTGCGCGACCAGCCTTCATCCAGTATTACATATTCCAGGTGATAAGCTGATGCAAAATCTACATAGTATTTATAAGTTTCGGTGTTAATGCCCGATGCAAAAGGCACCCCATATATATTGTTCGCATTCCACCAGTCCCATGCCACCTTCCCGGGTTTTATCCAGCTGGCATCTTTAATAACGCTTGGTGAAGACAACTGGTAAGTAAGGTTACTTTCCAGTAAAGCTTTATCATTATCCGCTATGGTAAGCAATCGCCAGGGATAGGTACGTGTAGCTTTCGTTTTTGCTATATAAGGCGCCAGCTGGGTAATCTGGTAACGCCTGTCAGCAACACGCCGTTGCTGCTGTATTACCCTGGGAAAGCCGGCTGTTAACCGATTTGTACCTGTTCCAAATAAAAACAGGTTAGGATAATCATATAAATCCGATTCACTCACAATCATGCTTACGCCGGAAGAAGATTGGGTATAAAAAGGCAAAGCCGCATGTTTATCACTACCATAGGCAGCCACCATGCTATCTATGTACAGCGACTCAAAATGCGATTGAAAGCCGGTATCTTTTTCATCAGACCATAGTACGCGGTTATTCCCTGTAAACACAAAATCGGCATCCTCTTTAGCCACTTCTACCTCCCCTTCACCAAAAGCAGTTTCAAAGCGGTAGGCCACCCCATTATCATAAGCCCTGAAAACAATGGCATATTTTTTATCAAACAACAGCTTTACTTCATTATACTGGTTGGCAATCCACCTGCTTTTAACAGGTACTGCCGCTTCTATCACCTCATTAACACTATGCCGCTGTTCTTTCAACACCTTGCCATTCACCCCACACTGCATACCATTGGTAAAAGCAAGGGCAATAACAGACGGCGCCAGCACAGCCTGCTGGTGATAACTGACCGACCAGGTTAACTGTGTGTTTGACTGTATTTTAACTTCAATTTGTTTGTCCGGGGAATACAGCAGATAATCACTTCCATAAGCAACAGATCCGGCAAGCATCAGTATTCCAGTAATCAGGCTTTTTGTGCAACTTCTCATAACATCATAAAATTACCCGTCACACCAGCATTATCCTTCCTAAATTTTACACTGTTTTGATCCTATATTAACCGGATACACATTTTTATTACACCGCCTTTAACAATTTATTAGAGGACGCAAAAAAGGGGTATTCTGTTCGAATACCCCCTGGACAACCAAAACCTACTGCTATAAAGAAAAACGTGAAATAGTTATATTTTAAAGCTCAGGGGAACATTAATTTTTACACTAAAGTTTCTGCCCATATTAAATACGCCCATTCTGCCTGTTGCCAGGTTTTCAGGATTGTATTTTAACCTGCTTAAATGATTCTGATAAGCCACATCGGCCAGGTTTAAGCCATTGATGCTGATGCTGAATATCTTTTTACCCCTGCTAACGATATCAGTACCAATGCCTGCGTTGATAAGCCAATAGCTACCGGTAGCAGTTTCTGTATTAAAACCGGTGAAGGCATGATTTTGCGCGAAATTGTAATCACTTTCCACACTGGCATAAACATTACGCAAGCCTTTGCCTTTAGGTAAAAAGTTACCTTTTAACTCCGACACCAGGCGCCCTGCAGGAATAAAAGGAATGTTTTTAGTTCCCCCTATTTCACTGGTAAACTGAGCACGCGTATAAGAGAAAATATTTTCAAAATGCAACCAGTCCAATGGATGCGGATGAATGTCCACACTAATTTCACCACCATACAAATTAGCATTATGCTGGTCAAACTGATATACAAATAAGTCACCTGACGGATCTGCTATCACAGAGTCTGCCCCTGCCCCATTCACCATTTTTTCGTAAAAGATAAAATTGCGGATATTATTATAATACAGGGAAGCAGCTACAGATACGTGTTCGGTATTTACTTCCACACCGGCATCTACCTGAAAACTGGTTTCCGATTTCAAATTGGTATTACCCACTTCGTAACGGTTGGTGCCTTCATGCGCCCCGTTGCTGGCCAGCTCGGCCATGTTAGGCGCTCTGAAGCCACGGGAGATGTTTACTTTAAAAGTGGTTTGTTTAGAAGCAGCATAGCTGGCACCGATACTACCAGAAATGTTAGAAAAGTTTTTAGTGAAGGAAGCAAATTTTAAATCAGTTTCATCAAAAGTAGCCAGGCTGTTAATATGGCGATTATCATAACGTACACCACCACTTACTGTAAGCTTATCTTTCGTGTATTGTGTAAATACGAAACCACCAATATCAAACAGGTCATAATCAGGAATCAAACGCTCTTCGGCTTTGTTACGGTTGGTTTGATACATGCCGGTTACTCCCACACTAGTTTTCCAGTTATTACGTTCGGCCAGTTGCAGTTTCAGCGAATAGTTGATCGTTTTTAAATCAAAGTAAGCGCTGGGCACAGTTTCACTTTCTCCAAACTCGCGGCGCTGGTTATGCTGGTAAGCCACAATAGCGTCTAATCTTTCTGCCCCTAAACGAATACTGTTATCCCAAACTGTTTTAAAATGCTGAATATGCTGGAAAGGGATCTGCGGCTTTATTTTATTAAAATCGGCATTAGTAGCAATTTCGCCATCGGCCTTTACAAAAGCCCCTGTAGCATCATCCCGCTCTCCTTCCACCATGCCGATATGCTGATCGAAATTTGAAGCACTAATGCGGCTATACCCCCATTTACCCGTGTAGCCCAGCAAACCTCCAAAGTTTTTATTATAGAACTTAGAGTTATAAACTCGGCCATCATATTTATTCTGATAGTCAGCGGCTCCTTTGTAAGTACCATATGCATTCCAGTCAATACCATTTTTAGTTCCGTTTACATTGGCATACACACCACGTAACCTGTTGTTGGTTTGATATTCACTTAACACATTCACTCCCATAGTGCCTTCCGGTGCCGGTGTATAAGATTGTATGTTCACTACACCGCCCATAGCATCGCTACCATACATTAAAGAAGCCGGTCCTTTCAACACTTCTACACGCTGTACACTATAATCGTCTATTTCAATACCATGCTCATCGCCCCATTGCTGGCCTTCCTGACGCATACCATCATTCACTACTACTACCCTGTTGTAGCCTAAGCCCCTGATAACAGGTTTGCTGATGGCCGGGCCGGTAGCAATATTGGTGACACCAGGCACAGCTTTGCTCAGTGCATCTATCAGGTTGGTGGAAGTGGTTTTTATCAGGTCGTCACGCTTTACAATCACTACTGGTTGTGGCGACAGTTTTGTTTTTGTCGCTGATGTAACACCGGTTACCGTTACGCCTTCCTGTTCTACAATACTTTCTTTTAAAGCAAAATTCTCCTGGGTAGCCTGTTGCAGGTTAATGGTTTCAATAACAGAACCATATCCCTGGTAGGATACTTCTACCAGGTATTTTCCAGGCCTGAGTTTAGGACTGGTATAAGAACCATCATTTTGAGAGATCACTCCTGTTTTCAGTTCATGTATAAATATCGTTGCACCAGGTAGTGCATTACCGGAAGTAGCATCGGTTACTTTGCCGGATAAAACAGCTACTGTCTTGCCCGAAGTTGCGTTTTGCGCATACAGGCCTGGTACACATAGTATTACAAGCCCTAATAGATAAAGGATTCTTTTCATTGTTGTTTTTGTTACGCCGTTGCAAATATAAACAAGCAAGCGTCATATTTACAACATTGTTACAAAAAAATATTTATTCAGCTATTACCCCCTTATTGAAGTAGTTTGGTATTAAAAATTTCTTAATTTTAAGGCAGAACCTTTAAGCTCATGACGGAGGAAGCCCTCATACTAGGCTGCTTACAAAATGATCCGGTTTCCCAACGGGAACTGTACAACCGCTATAGCCCACGAATGCTCTCTGTATGCTATCGCTTTTCACAAAGCAGGCAAGACGCAGAAGACATGCTGCAGGAGGGGTTTATCAAAGTATTTACACAAATGGGAGGTTTTGAAAACCGCGGATCATTTGAAGGCTGGATACGTCGTATTATTGTGCACACCTGTATTAACCAGCTCAAAAAAGACAAGAAATTTTCGGATAACGTAGAATTGATTCATGCAGAGCAATATATGCAGGTAAGGGAGGAATCCATTTCTGCCATTATGCAGGTAAAACAGGTGGTAGAGTGCATTCGCTTACTGCCTATTGGTTATAAAACCGTATTAAATCTTTATGCAATAGAAGGCTATTCACACAAAGAAATCGCCGATATGCTGGAAATAGGCGAAAGTACCAGCAGAAGCCAGTACACCCGCGCCCGGGTAATGCTGGAAGACTTGCTTATCAGGAAAAAAATAATAGAAAAACCTGGTGGCGATGCAGCGTTGATGCCTAATTTAGGCACTACTTAATTAGACCATTTATTTTGAGTTAGACCAATGCATGATCCCTTGTATAAAGATGAAATGGAGCAGTTCCTGGAAAACCGGGCTAACCAGCACCGCCTTTATCCGTCCGACCATGTTTGGCGAAAGATACAGCAGCAGCTGCATGAAGATGTACGCTGGCCCGCTTTGCCATTTATACTCCTTTTTATTATAGCCGCATTAGTGGTAGGCACCTTACTGGTAAAACCAGAAGAACATTTCTTTTACCGCAGCCATTTACTGGCCAGCAAAATTCCCGTTACTGCCAAAGACAGTGCTTCCAACATACAATCACTGGAAGAAAGCCTGGCTACCGGTGCTATTACCCAAAAGACAATAGCCTATGCCACAGAGCGCTTAAACATGTATGCCACAGATGCCAGTGTAATTTCTTCTAAAGACAGTTTACAGAATATTTCCACCACTGCCACTGTTGAACTACTGAACCAGCCGGTTTCTTCTATATTACCTGAAGCTGTATTTCAGGCAATGCCGCCTGCCAGCCTTGAAAACATATCTATTGTTGCGGATAGCTATATAGACAGTATGGTAATAGCGCACAACACAGTTGCTGAACACTCCGTTGCCCCAGTGGAAAAAAGCGTAAAAGCTGCCCAAAACCACACGGCTATGGCCGCCCCTGTAATAAACCAGGCAGCCAGCAACGACCGTTGGAGCTTTCAGCTGTATGTAACGCCTTCACAAACCTATCGCAGACTGGTATCGGGAAAAAACACCAAATCTGCACCTGGTTTAGACAATGCCCCCATAGCACCTCCCGCTACAGATGATGTCAATAGCGTGGTAAAGCATACACCAGCCAATGGCTTTGAAATAGGATTTGCCATCGGTTACCAGTTGAACAAGCAATTTACTATCAAGGCTGGCTTACAATATAACAGCCGTAAATACAATATAGAAGCTTCTACCTTTAACTACGAAAGGGCTAATGTAGCATTAAGTGGTATGGACACGCTTACTACCTATACTCCCTACCGTAACCTCAAAGGCAGTTATCCGGTAACCTTACAGAACGTATACCGCGAGTTAGCCATACCTGTAAGTATCAGCTGGAAAGGCTGGGAACGGAAAAAATTATCCTGGCACGTAAGCGCATCTATTCAACCTACTTACATTTTACAAAACCAGGCTTATATTATCAGCACGGATTACAAAAACTATGTAGGCGGCACTTCCCTGGCACGCCGGTGGAATATTAATACCAGCTTTGAAACATTTATCAGCTACAGAACCGGCGAAATAACCTGGCAAATTGGTCCGCAGTTCCGTTATCAGCAGTTATCTACTTTCAAAAACCAATACCCAGTCAGGGAGTTTTTACTGGATTATGGTATAAAACTAGGCTTCTCTACTCCCATCAAATAGGCATGTTACCAGCTGCAATACACCGGCAGCGTTGTAACTTAGCAGCATGAAATGTTTACGTTTTTCTTACTTAGCAGCGGGCCTATTATTTTCTATACTAGCAGTATCGTGTAAAGACAAACCTAAAGAAGCCCCGGAGAATTTAACCAACGACAATGATTCATTAGAGTTTTATCCTGTACACAGCTTTTTCCAGCAACAGATAAAAGATGTAAGCACTACGCCCTACTTCATTTATAAAATTACCACACAAGCACAACAACGCGATTCGGCTGTGTTAACGGTAGCGGAATTTATGCATACAGTAAATCTGTTCACCCAATACTCCATAGAAGATACTACGGTAAAAAAATACTACCGGGAAGATGCTTTTAATGATGAAAGCACACATAGTATTACTATGAGCTACTCCACCCGTAATAAAGAGTTACCTGTTCAACAGGTAGATATAATGCTGAATCAGGAAACCAAAATGGTAAAACGGATATTTATGAGCATTATGCAACAGGCAGCTGATACCACCTTTATTTATAAACTGGGTTGGAAGGCAAATAGCAGTTGCAGCATTGCTAAAACTATCATATTGAATGGCAAGGATGAACATACCAGTCAAACCACTGTTGTATGGAATGAGAATAAATAACAGGAGGCTTTTACTATGACGGCCGAACAGTTTCAACAAATTGCAGGTACCATTCCTTTACAACCGGGTATTTATAAATATTTTGATACCGAAGGTGTTTTATTATATGTAGGCAAGGCCAAAAGCCTTAGAAAAAGGGTTAGTTCTTATTTCAATAAAACGTTTGTCAGCTATAAAACGCACGAGCTTGTTCAGCGTATTCAGCGTATTGAATTTACGATTGTAGATTCGGAACAGGATGCTTTTCTGCTGGAGAATGCACTGATTAAACAGTTTCAGCCACGGTTTAATATCAACCTGAAGGATGATAAAACCTATCCTTATATTGTTATCAAAAAAGAACCCTTCCCGCGTATTTTTCTTACCCGCAGAAAAATTAATGATGGCAGTGAATACCTGGGGCCTTTTACCTCGGCAGGTAAGGTTAGGGAGCTGATCGATTTTATCAGGCAGTACATTCCCCTCCGTACCTGTAAGCTTAACTTAACCCGTAACAATATCAATAAAGGTAAATTCAAAGTTTGCCTGGAGTACCATTTAGGTAACTGCAAAGGGCCTTGCGAAAACCTGCAACAGGATGAGGATTACGCCAGCGGCCTGCAACAGATACGGCAAATGCTGAAAGGCAACCTGGCACCGGTTATTCAGCATTTTCAGCAGGAGATGAAAGATTTTGCCATGAACCTGCAGTTTGAAAAGGCAGAAATGGTGCGTAAAAAACTGGAGCATCTTGAAAACTACCAGGCACGTTCTGTTATTGTAAGCAGGCATTTGGGTAACCTGGATGTGTTTACCATTTTAAAGGAGCATGAAACTGCCTATGTTAACTACCTGATGGTACAAAACGGCACTATTGTGCAAACCCACACGGTAGAACTGGAAACCAAACTGGAAGAACCGGATGAAGAAGTACTGGCATTTGCTATTGTAAACCTGCGTGAAACCTTTAACAGCATAGCAGATGAAATAGTGGCGCCTTTTACGGTGGAGTTAGCCGATACAGCGCTGTCCCTTACTATTCCCAAAGGAGGGGATAAGAAAAAGCTGCTGGACCTTTCCTACAAAAATGTAAACTACTTTAAGGAAGAGCTGCGTAAACGCAAAATACTGCAACTGGAAGGCCATACTGATATGGAACGTAAGCAGGTATTGTACAATGTGCAGCAAGATTTGCAATTGCCCGTTTTACCGGTTCATATTGAATGTTTTGATAACTCTAACTTTCAGGGGAGCTACCCGGTATCGGCAATGGTATGCTTTAAAGAGGGGGTGCCCAGCAAACAGGATTACCGGCATTTTAATGTAAAAACGGTGCAAGGCATCAACGACTTTGCCACCATGAAGGAAGCGGTTTACAGACGTTATAAGCGCCTTAGCACCGAAAATGCGCCCCTACCCCAACTGGTAATTATTGATGGCGGTAAAGGACAACTGGGTGCCGCTATGGAAAGCATTCACGAATTGAACCTGACAGGCCAGATGACATTGGTTGGTTTAGCTAAAAATGAAGAAGAATTATTTTTCCCGGGAGATAGCGAATCTTTAAAGCTTTCCTGGGACAGTGAAAGTTTAAAACTCATCCGCCGTATCAGGGACGAAGTACACCGTTTTGGCATTACTTTCCACCGTAATCAGCGTAGTAAAGGCACCTTCAAAAATGAACTGGAAGGTATAAAAGGCATTGGTGATAGTACTGCTACCCAGTTATTAAAAACTTTCCGTTCTGTAACTAAAGTAAAAGAAGCTTCTATAGAGGAATTGACAACAGAAATAGGAAATGCAAAAGCTAAATTGGTCTGGAATTATTTTCATCATTTCGATGAAACAGAGATAGATAAAGAAGAAAGTGAGTGAAGAAAAAGGGAGGGGCCTGGATTGAAATCCTACCCCGTTTTAAAATCCAATATCCTATGAAAAACCGTAACAAATATAACGAATGTTAGTAACCCACCAAGTTTTAGGGATAGTTTTTTTGAAAAAAAATCACAACAGGCGGGAATAAACAAGAAATAAAAAAGGGATACATTTTCACGTATCCCTTTTTTATTGGTTGGTTTAAATATCTTTTACTAGTAAGCCCAAAGAGACTGTTCGTAGTTGAATATTTTTTCTTTAATGTTTTCACCTTCCAGCAAGCGGAAAAGAGGATCTTTTATATACTCTTTCAGCTCTCTGTCGAATGGATTGTCTAAGGTAGACTTTACAATGCGGCTGGCGAACATTCTGTTTTCGAACAGTTCTTCCCAGCTCATTCTGCCACCATAGTTTTTACCATTAAACACTTCGTGTGTAGCCAAAGAAGCTCTTAAATCAGGATAATATACCCAGAAAAGAATTCTGTCTTCGCCCAAATCAACACCGGTGCTGGTGTACATGTGCATCATTGGCGCAATGCCTAAGATACGTACAATCAAACGGGAAGATTCTTTATCGAAGATCCACTCTTCTTTTACTTTAAACTGATAGATAGAGTCAACAGGAACTTGTTTAGAACGTACTTCTCTTTTAATAACGTTACCGTTAAGGTCAGTTACGTCTACAGTATCCATAGCGGCACCACCGGTTAAAGCCTGTGTTACCTGCTCTTTGGTTAAAGGAATAGTGAAACGGTCGTCGTCGCCGTTAAATGCGGTAACGCTATCCGGACCTGTTATTGCATCATACAAAATAGATATGAAGCGCTGGTTACCGTTGTCTTCATTAGCTGAATAACGGAAAGGCAGGTTTACTTTTTCTCTTGCGTCAATAATACGCCATACACGCTGACGATACACCGCATCATCTTCACGAATATGGTCATACACCAGAGGTATCCTTTCTTTTACCAGGTTTCTCTCAATAGCGTTGTCGTTACGAAGAGAAGGTTTGATAGTGTCACCTAATCCACCACCCGCACCAGGAATTACCTCAATAGGTACATTACCTGCAGGAGCAGCAGCTGGTTGTTGACCGGCAGGAGTGCCATAAGCACCTAAACCATTGTCATTATTATTAGTAGCAGGCTGCTGAGTCGGAGTGCCGTAACCACTAGGCGTAGTTCCATAACCACTTTGATCCGTTGTATCACGCTTCTTTTTAGTTCTCTTTTTCTGTGCAGACGCATCTACAGAGACAGCAGCCAAAGCAACCATCAGCGTTAAACAACCTGCTATTTTTAATATACTGCGTTTCATAATCTCTCTGTATTAATGATTAATAACAGTTAAATACCAATGGTGGTAATTTTCTGGTAGTACCACCTGGGCCTACTGCTTTAATTTCATCGATCACTAAAGTAGAACCTGGTTGCAGTTTGCTCAGAATTCTTTTAGAATCAGCGTTGAAATAAGCGCTACCCTGGTTAGGAGCAATGCCTGGGTTAGAGAAACCAGCACCCGTTGCATATACTACATAACCTGTTACATCAAACTGTACGCCTTCGAATACGAAGTTTTCTAATTCAGCACGTACACCTTGTTGTGCTTTAATCTGGTTCACCGGTACACGTCCACCTTTTTCTTTACCAATCATGGCAACCGGATCGGGTACAGTTTTCACTCTGAATTCGAATGAAGTAGGTTTGCCGTCAGCGGTTACAGTTACAGTGGCTTTACCTACAGAAGCAGGCTTAGCTACGTATTTACCTGGACCAGTTTTGGGCAGTGAACCATTATTGATAGAAGCAGTAACTTTTTCGTCACCTACGCTACCACCACTCACTGATAGGTCGTTATCTAAACCGATGTACAATACTTTCACTTTATCAGCACTTACAGAAGCGCCGGTTGGTGAACCTACTGTGTAAGCAATGTCTTTGCTTAACTGAGCAGAAGTACCATCAGGTTTTGTATAAGTGATCACCATTTTCTTGGTATAACCACCTGGACCACCTACAGTAGTTTTATATTCTGCAACACCATCAGCATTTAAAGGAACAGTTTGACCATCGATAGTTACAGTAGGTTTTGCAGCATCGCTGAAAGCACCTACACCACCAGTCAGTGTTAATTCCTGACCTGGCATCAGGTAAGCCGAGCTTTGGCTGGCAATAGCCTGAAACTTGTTGAAGATCACTTTTACTTCACCTACTCTTTTGTGCAGGTTATCTAACACCATTGCTTCACTGTTTCTTACGTCGTTCTGAAATTTGCTCAGAATAGTAATAGAAGCGATAACCGGCGTCATATGAAAATAAGCGTAGTCCCACTCTTTGTTGTTCTCAGAACCATGGGTATGAGGAACTTCTAAATCCAGTGGTAAGCTTTTTTCCAGATCTTTTTTAACTTCCGGATCCAGACCTAATAACTGGGCTTTAAAATCTTCCAGTTTTTTCAGTAATTCCGGACCTTTCTTTTTAGGAGCCTCCAGGAATAATTTGGTTGGAACATCCATGTTGTCTTCCTTGAAATGCTCTTCGCCATTTTCCATTACTAATCCTGCATCTACTTTCAGCTCTTGTTTTAAGCTTTCCAGGTATTTGTAAGTTTCGTCAGAAAGGCTTTGTGCTTTTTCTGCTAAAGGTTCCCATTTAGCAGCTTGTTCACGGGTTTGAGCATCTTTCAATTTGTCTTTGAAAGAAGACATAACCATATTATTCTTCTGGTCTACTATTTCATTCGCGTGTATCAAACTGTTGTTCACAGTTTTGAATGCGTTCAATATTTCAGATGATACGTTCAGTGCCAGCAGTGCGGTAAGCACCAGGTACATCATGTTAATCATCTTTTGCCGCGGTTCCGCAGGAAGTCCCATATCGCGTTTATAATTTAATTACTATTTACAAAATTGTTTAGGATTTAGCAAACGCGATGGATTAACGACCCTGCATAGCAGTTAACATGTTACCATACACCTGGTTCAGTCTGGTCAGGTTGTTTGCCAGAGAAGCGATCTGATGTTGCGCTCTGATAGCGTCATCAGCACTACCCTGCATAGCAGTAGAAGCTTCGTTCAACTTACCGTAGAATGAGTTCAACGCTTTCAGGTGGTTGTTGCTTTCCTGTAATTCTAATTCGTAAATGGTATTTAAAGAAGTTAAGTTCTTAGTCAGTACCTGAACCTGCTCGTGGAAAGTTCTGGTAGAATCAGAAGCCTGATTGAAAGAAGATAAAGCGCCTGCAGTTTGAACGTAAGCGTCTTTAACAGAAGCCAATGCGTGGGTAGCCTCTCTTGTTTTTTGAGTATAATCGCCAGTTGCAGCTACAACGTCGCTGATTTCACCCATTTTATCAACGGTAGTACCCAGTTTCTTGAAGCCGTCGCTTAATTTAGACAGGTTGGTTGGAGTGATGTCTGCTTCCTGCAACATTTTTTCCATGCTCTTTAAAGCTGGATTGCCTTTTTCTACTTTAGGAGCAGCGGCAGCAGCTGGAGCGTGACCAGTTTCTGGTGGTGGCAGGTATGCATACACCAGGAATATTAACGCCTCTGTTGTCAAACCAATCTTCAACGCCCAGTCTGCCCAGGATAGGTGAAGAATTTTAGCCATTGCGCCGAAGATAACTACTGCAGCGCCCACACAAACAAAAATGTTTACAAGCCTGTTAACCCTTGGGGAAACTCCTGATGCCATAACTTAGATGTTTTTTAAAATTTCGGTTTTGATTGAAAAACTATTCAAAGGGATACACACTTAATCAAACGCTTCTCCCAAAAGAACGCTTTGTTGTCTGTTTTATTGAATAAAGACGGATTAAATTTTAACTTATACCCTTTCTTTCCCCCGGTATTATCGTCTTCTCAGTTGAGCTGGTAAGTCGATAACACAACGGAAACCAATATAAGATTTAGCTGTATCCTGGTATTCGTAGTTACGTGCGCTTGTTTGCAGGTAGTAAGCTACGTCTTTCCAGCTACCGCCACGAACCACTTTCCTTTTCATACGGGGAGGATCAGTTTCCTTAGCATCCCAGCGAATATCAGGGTTCATATCATGTTGGAAGTTGTAAGCACCTTCGTAGTAGTAAGAAGAAGTCCATTCAGCTACGTTGCCGGCCATATTATATAAGCCAAAATCGTTAGGCCAGTAAGCATCAGCTCTTACAGTATAGAAGCCACCATCTTCCGGATAGTTACCTCTGCCTGGTTTAAAGTTAGCTAACAAACAACCTTTTTTGTTCCTGGCGTAAGGGTTACCCCAAGGATACATAGATTGTGTACGGCCACCTCTTGCAGCATATTCCCATTCTGCTTCTGTAGGCAAACGGAAATCGCTCTCCGTAGCTTTTTTAGTACGTTCCAGGAAGCTGTTCAGGTACATAGTACGCCATTGACAAAATGCTACAGCTTGCTTCCAGTTAACACCTACAACAGGGTAGTTGCCAAAAGAAGGGTGAGCGTAATAACGTTTAGCCATTGGCTCATTATAAGAGTAAGAGAAATCACGCATCCAAACTAAGGTATCCGGATACACTTTCTGATTGTAACGGTAAATGAACCTGCTGCGGTTACCAGCGTTTTCGCGTCTGGCAGCTTCTTTCAGGTTAAAGCCCTGTACATTGTATTCCAGTTTGTCTGGATCAATTTCAATTTTGTTGTACAGCCTGTTGTCAGGAGCCAGCACCATAGCATTCAGTTTTTCCAGGGTGCCTTTGTCGCTATACTTGATAGTTCTGGCTTTAGCCCAGTCTACCGCAGTATCACCTGTAGTTCCTGTTTTGAAATAGCCTAACTGTACCGCGGCCAGAGAATCTCTCACCCAGTTTACAAACTGACGGTACTCGTTGTTGGTAATTTCGGTAGCGTCCATCCAGAATCCATTGATAGACACCTGCCTGTTACGGGCTGTGTAACTGTAGTTTACGTCTTCGTCGCTGGGTCCCATGTGAAAGGTTCCTGGTGGCACATACACCATTCCAATGGGTCGTCCCATACTAGCTCGTGTAGAGGGAGCTACTCCGTGTAGCTGACCATCATTAGGCGCTCCGCCTCCTTTTCCACTCGGTTTGCAACCGCCCATCACCAAGATGGCGGTTAAGGCAGTTAGTGCGCTTATTGCAAATAATTGGCTTCTCATTTTTGTCAATAAAGGTTATTGAAGGGTATTGGCAAATTTTACTACTCTATTACTACTTGGCAATTTGCATTTTAAAGCAACTTGCACAACTAAATCTGAAAAATATTTGTTTTCCATATATGAATTAAACTTTTATTTGTCAGATGATGTAAATATAGGAGGAAAAGCCAAACCAACACTTCATTTCAGGTATTAATTAATGTTTATTCTATGGGATTGTTAAATTTCCAATTTTTCTCTATCTTACTTTTTTTCACCCACTTGCCCTGCCCACCTTTGCCTTTTCTTAACGTTTTCTTACCGTTTCTTATTATGCTAACAATCACATTTATATACAAAAACCATTACAAGAGATCTAAAAGCTCCTCTACTGAAGTAACAGGGGCCTCACAAGCGTAGTTTTTACAGAGAAAAATCAACGTTTCATCGTTTTTTCCATGCCTATTATCTAATAGTGGAAAAAATTGATCCGATCCCCTATTGCTTTGAATAATTTTTATGGGTATATAATGTGTTATTATTTTTTTAACTATCTCCGGTGCTTTTTCTCCTACCACCACTATTTCGTGAACCCCTTGCACAATAGCCTGTAACAGCATGGCCCAAACCCCAAAAGAAGTGGGATATCTTACAATGGCCTGCCCCAATGCCTGAATCATTTTCTCTGCCTGCTGTTGCCACTCCTGGTTATTAAATATGACAGACAAATAATAAAGATTGCTGGCCATTACCGCATTTCCGGAAGGCGTGGCCCCGTCGTACACTTCTTTTTTACGCACTACCACATCTGTTTGATTGCGATGGGTAAAATAGAAATAGCCCGACTCTTCATCTGCAAAATATTCCTGCAAATAAAGTACAATGTCCTGAGCTTTAAGTAGATAAGCGGAATTACCTGTTACTTCCTGCAATTTAATATATGCCTGTACCAGGTAGGCATAATCATCCAGGAAGGCGGGAAATTTGGCATCCTTTTTCCAGCAATGCTGCCAGCTGCCATCAGCTGCCCGTAATTTATTTTCAAGGAATTGCATGTTTTTTTCTGCAATTTCCAGGTAAGAAGTGTTCCCTAATACTGCGTAGGCTTCGCAATAGGCTGTATTTAAAAGCGCATTCCAGCCCAGCAAAATCTTGTCGTCCAGCAATGGGCGTATGCGGGTGGCCCGGATAGCCATCAGTTGTTGATGCCATTGTACCACTTTCTGCTCCAGCCAGAATAGCTCCAGGTTCTTTTCTGTAGCAAAAGAGGCTAGGCTTTCCGGTAACCATATAATATTAGTATGCTCCTCGTGCCAGTTGCCTTCCGGGGTAATATTATATAGTTCGCAAAAAAGAGCAGCGTCTTCCTGTAAAGCAGCTTCAATTTCTGTGATATGCCAGGTATAAAATAGCCCTTCCACCCCTTCACTATCTGCATCCAGGGCACTATAAAAACCAAAATCAGGCGACAGCAGCTCCCGCTCTATAAATTGCAGGGTTTGTTCTATTACCTGTTTGTATTCTTTTTGGTGTGTAAGCGCATATGCTTCCGACAAAGCACTGATCATCAAAGCATTGTCGTACAACATTTTTTCAAAGTGAGGAGCAAACCATTCTTTATCTGTGCTGTAGCGGGCAAAACCACCACCCATCTGGTCGTAAATACCTCCCTGAATCATCCTGTTCAGGGTAAGCAGGGCTTGCTCTGCCACTTCGGAATTACCCGTTAAGTGATAATGTCTTAACAAAAAACGGATGGTGAATGATTGCGGAAATTTAGGAGCGTTACCAAAACCGCCCCATTCTCTGTCGGAGGAGGTTAACACATTTGCCGCCATTTGCTCCAGGCTTTCGCGGGTAAATAAACCAGCGTTTTCTTTGGCTCCGGCGCGGTTAATACCAAACTGGTTGGCATTTTCTAAATGTGCGGTAAGATTTTCGGCTTGGGTAAGGATGTCATCCCTGCGTTGCGTCCAGGCTTCTTCTATTCCGGAGATAGTTTCCCGCCAGCTGCTTCTGTTAAAAGCACGAACCGGGGGAAAATAAGTACCTCCATAAAAAGGTTTCAAATCGGGAGTGAGAAAAACATTGAGTGGCCAACCTCCGCTGCCGGTCATTGCCTGCACAGCATCCATATAAATATGGTCAAGGTCGGGCCGTTCTTCCCGGTCAATTTTAATGTTCACGAAAATGCGGTTCATTAATGCCGCAGTTTCTTCGTTTTCAAAACTTTCACGTTCCATTACGTGACACCAATGGCAGGCAGCATAACCAATACTTACCAGTATTGGTTTATTCTCTGCTTTCGCTTTTTGCAATGCTTCCTCACCCCAAGGATACCAATGAACCGGGTTGTGGGCATGCTGCAAAAGGTAGGGACTGGTTTCGTGTAATAGCTGGTTAGCCATTATATTTCTTTACTACTCTAAATGTGTTTATTTAGCCAGTTTTTGACTGCTTAAATATTGATCCAGCGCCGATACCATGCTGGGAGCCTGCGGTGCCGGAGCTTTAATTTCCAACGGCAACCCTGCTTCCTCAACTGCTTTGGCGGTGTTACTACCAAAAGCACCTATATGGGTATCAGTTAACTGAAAGTCGGGATAGTTGTCGTATAAACTTTTTACACCACTGGGAGTGAAAAAACAAATAACGTCGTAGCGCTGGCTATCCATCACCTCTTTTACATCATTACTCACCGTGCGATACATAAAGCCCATCTGGAATTCGCACTTGTTCGTTTTTAGCCAGTTTACAATTTCGTTATCCTGCTGGTTTTCGCTGCACACATACAGGAAACGTTCATTTTCCTTATGCTTATTGATAACGTCGAACAAGCTTTTGTTGGTACCATCTGCGCCGTAAAACACCTTACGCTTACGATAGAGGATAAATTTCTGGAGATATAAAGCCACAGCTTCTGTAATGCAGAAATATTTTGTGTCTTGTTTAATACTCACCTTCATTTCTTCGCAGGTGCGGAAAAAATGATCAATCGCGTTCCGGCTGGTGAAAATAACAGCTGTAAACGATGCGATATCCACCTTTTGCTTGCGAAAATCACGCGCAGGGATACCCTCCAGCTTAATGAATGGATGAAAAAACAACTCTACATTATACTTTCTGGCCAGCTCAAAATATGGTGATTTATCGCTTTCTGGCCTAGGCTGGGTAATTAATATTCTTTTAGCACTGCTTTTCTTAGCGCCTAAGCTTTTTGCCCCATTTTTTACCATGCTGTTGTTCCCCTGGTTACAATTAAAAATATTAAATAGATAACCCTAATTTGCTGAACAAAATCTTATATATCAGCAAAACAGGTAATATTTCCACGGCACAAAGGTAAATAAAAAAGTGAAAAGGACTAATACGCACCATGTTGCGCACTGCTGCTAACGACAATATATACCTGTATATGAGTAGAATACCGATTAAAAATGTGGAAATTGTAAATACAATTACATTCAAATCTCCTGTAGAATAGGCTAGTAACCATACCAGTGGTAAAAGTGCCACCGCCAGTAATTTATTCACCAGAAATACAATAAATATATAGGTTTCAGCGGCTTCTGACACTCTGAACACCCACCCGGTGAACCGGAGAAAGAGAAATTTAAGCAAGTAAACAGCTGATAATATCAGCATGCTATATAGTACAAAATACCAAAATGTGATGTGGGTAAGTTTCTTCTGTGTAGCAACGATACTGATGTAGATAGCTGCCACCATAATAAACAGTAAGTTCATCATCAGCGAGGGCAAACGGCCTTGTAATAATTGCTCACGGGTTTGTTTTTGCCGGAAGGAAGTTTGCCTTATCAACATAAACATATAAGTGAAGTACTTCGGGAAACTGGCCCTGATAAACCCTAAAATCAGTAAAAGCCCCATCAATACATAAAACAGCTGATCTTTCTCCTGTAACACCTTGTACTCCGATACCATAAAGACAGGCGTTTTTCCTATAGGCAGGTAAGGATTTTTAAACAGGTGCTGAAACAAAGTGTCTTCCTGCCAGTTTACTGTATGTTGAGTAGCAACAATAGTTGGGGCAGCCGCTTTAGCAAGGCTGTCTGCTTTCATTTTTATAGAATCGGCAGCCCTGTTATGCTTTACGGAATCGGTAGCAGATGTTGCTACTGGTGGCACTGTTGTAGCAGGGGCCTTTCTGGCAGTATCTGTTTTTTTAACCGTATCCCGCGCCGGAGCAATCCGCCGTTGCACAGAATCGGTCTGTGCCCACGCCTGAATAGAAAACAATACAAGGGCTATAAAAATGAAATGCTTTAGCATGAGTGAACAAATATATAAACACCCGTGCAACCTATCAACTTCTGTATTCGGCTATTGATAGATGTTCAATTACTTTTGCACTATAAAGTAGCTGCGGCTATCATCACTCAACATTAATTTTCCGTAAAATGTCAGGCATTTATATTCATATCCCTTTTTGTAAAAAAGCCTGTCACTATTGCAACTTCCATTTTTCTACCAACCTGAAAACAATGGATGCGCTTTTGAGTGCTATTTCTAACGAAATAACCTTGCGCAAAAATTACCTGCACGATACAGTACATACTATATACTGGGGAGGCGGCACTCCTTCTATCCTTCCTGCTGCTGTTATCCATACTATGCTACATCAGATACGGTCACAATTCACGGTTGCGCCAGACGCAGAAATAACACTGGAATCAAACCCTGACGACATTACCACAGAAAACCTGCAGCAATGGAAACAGGCAGGCGTTAACCGGTTAAGCATAGGCATTCAATCTTTTTTTGAAGAAGACCTGGCCTGGATGAACCGGGCACATAATGCCACCCAGGCTAAAGCGGCTATTGAACTGGCACAAGCTGCCGGGTTTGATAACATCACCATCGACTTTATTTATGGTGGCCCCACTTTATCGGACGAACATTGGAAACAAAATGTACAAACAGCCATAGCGCTGGGCATTCCCCATTTGAGTTGCTATGCGCTTACTGTGGAACCTAAAACAGCTTTGGAAAAGATGATTGCCCAACATAAAAAAGAAGATGTTGACACTGATAAGCAGAGCCGGCATTTTGATCAACTGGTGCAATGGGTTACTGCTGCGGGTTTTGAACACTACGAAATTTCCAATTTTGCCAGGCCCGGCTACCGTAGCAAACATAACAGCAATTACTGGGCAGGTACCCATTATTTAGGTGTGGGCCCTTCCGCACACTCTTTTAACGGCATTAGCCGCCAATGGAATATTGCGAATAACACCTTGTATACACAAAGCCTGGAAAAAGGCGAAGTTCCCTTTGAAGTAGAGTATCTAACCACCAAACAGCAGTTGAATGAATATATTATGACCAGCCTTAGAACTATGGAGGGGCTTCATTTAAAAAAGATACAGGAAATTCAACCGGGGCTGGCGGGCGAAAAAACGGTAGAGCAACTGAAAAAAGGAGCAGCCAAATACATACAACAAGGATTGATGCTGCAACAGGAGGATACCCTTATAATTACCAATGCAGGCAAATTTTTAGCCGATGGTATAGCAGCAGACTTGTTTTGTTAGCGCCTGCTTATACCAGGGCTGCTTCTATTTTAGCAAATCCTTCTGCCGCCGGCAAATGCTCCCACAATATCTCGTAAATGGTGGCCGCAACGGGCATCGCCACTGCAAACTGCTGGTTGGTATGGAATACGCACTTGCTGGCGTTATACCCTTCTGCCACCATGTTCAGTTCCAATGTAGCTGCTTTTACAGAATAGCCTTTCCCAATCATGTTTCCAAACATACGGTTGCGGCTGTATAGCGAATAGCAGGTAACCAGCAAATCGCCCAGGTAAACAGAAGCGGTATAGTTAATGGCTTCCCGTTCTACACCAACAGGGTAATGTTCGATAGACCGTTGTAAAAAACGGTTCATCTCATTGGCTGCGTTAGCGATATAAACACTTAAAAAGTTATCTCCGTATTCAAGGCCATGTGCAATGCCTGCCCCTAATGCGTAAATATTTTTTAATACTGCTGCGTACTGCGCCCCTACCACATCGTGATTTACTACAGTATTAATGTAATCAGTGTGGAAATAAGCCGCTATTTCAGCTGCTGCATTTTCATCTAATCCGGAAAAAGTAAGATAAGAAAGTTTTTCGGCCGCCACTTCTTCTGCATGGCAAGGCCCTAGTACTGTAAAGTAATGATGAATATCTAATTGAAACTTTTCGGCCAGGTATTCATGTAACAGCTGGTTGCTGCCAGGTAAAATTCCTTTTACCGCCGAAACCACCTTTTTGCCAGCAAAGGCATCTGCGGGCAAAGCCTGCAAGGCATCATGTACATAGGCAGATGGAACTGCTATTACTATTACATCAGATTCGGCAACCACCTGCTTAACATCGTTGTACATGTTAAGCAGGGTGTTATCGAAATAAGCAGAGCTTAAATAATGAGGATTATGGTGTCGTTGGCGAATGTGCTGCACCGTATCTGCATTACGCACCCACCAGGCAATACAATGTTTGCCATCCGTTAATATTTTCGCCAGCGCCGTAGCCCAACTTCCACTTCCTATTATTCCAAACTGCATAACACGCCTGTTTAAACCAATAAATCAGGCGACAAACATAGGGAGATTTGTCTTAATTCTTTTTAAAAGTCTGAACCAGCTCACTTTTCGGAACTACTTTCACTTTAGTACCCTGCTTCAGCTGCTTGTTCACCACATCATAAGGACCGCTAATCACCTCATCACCTGGCTTCAGGCCTGTTTTTATTTCAATATTATTGATATCCTGTATATCAGTGGTCACTACCACCTTTTTAACAGTACCATCCTGCTGTAGCACAAACACCACTTCCTGCAAGTCATCTTTATTTACTTCGTCGTCGTTATTGCCAGAGGTGCTAGCTTTATCTGCATTATCTTTTTTCTCCTTTTTGTCTTTCCCTGCCGCATCATCACTGTTTTTATCACGCGTGGTAACCGCATTCAATGGCACTGACAAAGCCTGTGCATGTGTTTTGGTTTGAATATCGGCGCTGGCAGTCATATTAGGCCGGAAAGGGAAAGCCTTGCCTTTCACCAGCAAATCTTTATAACTATCCTGCAATAACCGGATATGCACCTGGTAATTGGTGATAGTAGTTGAAGAAGATGCCGAACTGGTAGTGCTGGAAGATGCGCTGGAAGGGTTGGCTATTTTATATACAATTCCTTTGAACTTCCTGTTATTATAAGCATCTACCTGAACAATAGCGCTGTCGCCTATTTTCACTTTAGGAATATCATTTTCGCCTACGTCTACCTGTACTTCAATGCTGTTTAAATCGGCAACACGCATCATTTCTGTACCGGTCATCTGTGCAGTACCCACTACTCTTTCGCCTTTCTTCACCAGCATTAAACTTACCACACCATCCATAGGAGCTGTAATAGTAGTTCTGCTTACATCTTTACTGGCCCTGTTTAAACTAGCCTGGGCACTTCTCACACCTGCCAGGTTTGCATTAATGTTATCCTTTGATGCCTGATAATTGGACTGGGCAGAAAAGTAAGCCTGTGATGCCTGCTCAAATTCAGATTGGGAAATCACCTTTTGATCCAGCAATGTTTTTTGTCTTTTATAAGCCGCTTCTGTCTGGTCCAGTGTAGCTTTCAATGCTCCCAGCTGTGCTTTCGCATTAGCTACCTGTGCTTCTGTTTGGGAAACGGTAGCCGCTGCCTGGTCGCGCTGTGAAGCATAGATATCTGCATAAATGCGCGCCAGCATTTGTCCTTTTCTCACGGTGTCGCCTTCGGCAATTGTGAGCTCTACAATTTCGCCGGAAATATCAGAGCTTATTTTCACTTCTACCTCGGGATATACCTTACCGCTGGCTGTTACCGTTTCTGTAATAGAACGTACAGCAGCCTTCTCCGCTGATACTTTTGTCCCTTCGTCCTTACCCAACGCTCCACTTTTTTTAAGAACTACCAGTAAGATGACCAACACCACCAGTGTACTGATAATCCATATTGCTTTTTTACTCATATACAAAAACAGTTTCTAGGATCATTGAATTATAATTTAAGCCCCTGCCCTTTGTAAAACTCCAGCAATTTCATGCGAAATACATATTCATACTGGTTGCTTAACTGTTGCAGTTTGGCTTTAAGTAAGTTGTTCTGGTTAGTAAGTAAATCTATTGAACTCAATAGCCCTACTTCATATCGTTTAGTGGCAAAGTCATATGCTTTTTGTGCAGAAGCTACGCTTCTATCACCTGCATAAAATTTTTGCATTGCCGATGTTGCATTCACGTAAGCTTTATAAATATTCTGTTGCAAATCCTGATTTGCCTGTGCTTTTTGCAGTTGCAATGTTTTCAAATCCAGTTGCGAACGCTGATAATTGACTTTATAAGTGTTGCCTGAATTAAAGATGGGCACACTTAGCGTGAATCCTATGGACTGGTTAAAATTCTGATCCAGCTGAGAACCATATCCATCCCACCATTTGCCAAATGATTTACGGGAATAAGAACTGGAATAAACCGGTGTTTGCACAGGATATATCTGGCCATTTATATCCGTAAAATAAGGCAAATAATCATAACCGGCTATCGTATTAGTAGCAGACTTCAATGAACTGGAAAAGCGGGACGTAAGGCTATAACCCAGCGATAAAGAAGGATACAATTGCGATTTATACGCTGCAATTGTTTTTTCAGCTCCTTTTATTTTAAGTTCATTTACTTTTTGCAGCGGCTGATTGTTTAAAGCCAGTTGATATACAATATCAGGCTGCATATCTGCAATATTTTCCAAAGGAATTTGTTCCATAGGAGGCGTATCTACCTCAAAGGCATCTCCTGCTTCTATGTTAAGAAGTGCCTTCAAAGAAAGCACGTTTTGCTCAAAAGTAGCTCTGGACGTAATCAGCGCAATACTATCTGTTGCCAGCTGCGATTCAATTTCTGCAAGGTTGAGTTCAGGTAACGCACCTGCATCTACACGGCTTTTGGTATCCTTATATTGTGCCAGATCCTGCTTTATCTGAACTTCTGAAATATTGATCTGCTCTTTAGAAGCTACTACCTGCAAATAATAAGTGGCAACATTCATAGATACATCATTAGCGGCCCGTTCTATATCCTTTAAAGCAGCTTCTGCATTAAATCTGGCGGCCTGAATGCTGTTTTTGAGCTGTCCAAATCCAAATACCTGTACACTCCCCTGCAATCCATAATTCTGATACAATAATTGTGTGGTAGTAAATTGGTTGGTAGTAGGATCAATAGAACGCCCAAACTGTGTCCCCAATCCTGTAGAAAACCCAAGACTGGGAAACCGGTTCATTCTGGCCTGCTTTAGTTGCAGTTCACTAATGCGGGCCTGTACATCGGCCTGCTTAACAGAAATATTATTTTTTACCGCGTATTCCACGCAACGGCGAAGGTCCCATTTTTCCTGTGCAAACAACGCAAAGGGCATTGCAGCAGCCAATAGAATCAGTAAGCGCTTTCCCATGTAACAAAAATAACCGAATAGCCGGCATGTTTCTTAAAACTTGATGAGCGGAAGTTGAACGGGTTTTGCGGATGAATATGATCAGTTTTGTACTTCGCTTTTCAGAATATTCAGCTTAATAGCAATATGAACGATCAGGGTAGCTGCACAACACGCTCCAAAAAGTGCCGCAATCAGAATGGTATAATATTGAATGGTCCACTCCAATGTATTTTTAGTTTGCGTAAAAAAGCTGGCCTTTTTTCCTGCCGAACCTTCAAACAAAGACACCCTCACAGTGCAATACTCATTTTCAGAATTGAAATTCCCCAACTCTACACCTAACTCCTGCAATTCCTTTTCTATCTCCAGAATTTTATCATGTAGGGTAACAAAGTCGGAGATTACGCCGCTTTCCGATTTCAGTTCCTGTAAAGAGGCCAGTGTTTTTTCCAGTGACTCCCTTTTTGCGTTCAGCTGGCGGTACTCATTGGTTTTATCCACTTTTACCACTTCCCGCTCTTTTACGGTGCCTATTTTTTGAATAGCCGTATAAAAACTATCAAAGGCAGATGGTACTACACCAATAGATAAATGTAACTGTCGGCTACCTTTATTTCCCACACTTTGCTCGTATTGTATTACGGCACTAAATTGTTTGGTTGCACTATCCACCGCAGCAGCATCTGCATCAAATTTGGTAGTACGGGTTTGTACCGTAGCTGTTTTTTCATATTTCTGGTTATCGGCCCAATCAGGCGCACTTACCCGTTTCCCACCCTTTTCCGATGCATAGTTTTTTCTTAACTCCCCTATACTGCTAAAGAAATCAGAATCGGCCACCCAATTGTTTCTCTCTACGGAGGAAACCAGGTAGCCATATGACAGCCTGAAAACAAATAATACCAGGAAAGGAATGGTGAGATATATGATTACTTTTTTAGTTCTGCGCTTGAATGTTACATTCATTGGTTAAGATTTTAAGGTTGAAAGCTGAAAGTAACGGAATTTGTTTGTTCTTAATAACACAGGTAAACCCTTTTTATACAGGTGGCATCCCGGAAGCAGAAGTGTATATTTGCTATAGCAGTTAACCTGGTTTAAAGTACAATACGAATGCCTATACATGAAAACAAAATATGTCCCCGCTGCCAGCAGCCCTTTGAATGTAAAGTAGGCGATGTAAGCAACTGTCAGTGTAACGGATTACACCTTACCCAAGCCGAACGCGATCATATTGCACTGAAATACAATGATTGCCTTTGTATCGGTTGTATGCGGGAACTCAAAAACAAATACACCTTATTCAAAGAAAAATTCTTCCCCGATTTTCAGTAATGCCCCTTCTATGTTTCACCCTTGAATAGGGGAATTTTTACCAAATGCCTATGCAGTGAGGGTTCTGTTTATTGTGTAAAAAGTATGCACACCCTGTTTATAAGTTTCTTTCCCATTACCTGTTTTCTGCCCGAGATTGCAGGAACATTAAGGCACTATGCTATCCGTCTTTAAAGAGGAACCGGGTGAGATTCCCGGGCTGTGGCGCAACTGTGTTTTCCGTTTTGCATGGAATTAGTCAGATACTCGGCCTTAATGATATTACTGACAACCCTTACGCTCATAAGCTTGTCGGAGTTTAGACACCATAACATTGTACAATTCCCCCCGTACAGTCATAGGATCTTACACTCTGCCCGGTTAAGAAATATATTGATACTCATTTGATTATATTATAAATGGCCCGGTTTATGGAAACAGAATTATTACTACAGGAGAACAAGGAACGGTTTGTTTTATTACCCATCAAGTACCCTGCTATATGGGAAATGTATAAGCAGCATGAAGCCAGCTTTTGGACCGCAGAAGAAATTGATTTGTCGCAGGACTTAAAAGACTGGGCTGGAATGAATGAAGGGGAACAGCACTTTATTAAACATGTATTGGCATTTTTTGCAGCCAGTGACGGTATCGTAAACGAAAACCTGGCGGTGAACTTTATGAGCGAGGTGCAGCTGCCCGAAGCACGTTGTTTTTATGGTTTCCAGATTATGATGGAAAACATACACTCAGAAACCTACGCCTTATTAATTGACACTTATATTAAAGACCCGGCCGAAAAAAATAAGCTGTTCAACGCTATTGAAACTGTACCTGCGGTTACTAAAAAAGCACAATGGGCACTGCGCTGGATTGAACAGGGCTCTTTTGCCGAACGCCTGGTAGCTTTTGCAGCGGTGGAAGGCATCTTTTTCAGCGGCAGCTTCTGCTCTATTTTCTGGTTAAAGAAAAGAGGATTAATGCCCGGCCTTAGCTTTAGCAATGAATTGATTTCGAGAGATGAGGGCCTGCATTGCGAATTTGCCTGTTTACTATATAGCATGCTTAGCAATAAGTTATCACAGGAAAGGGTTACGGAGATAATTACAGATGCCGTGCGTATTGAAAAAGAATTTATCTCAGAATCATTACCTGTAAGACTGATTGGCATGAACGCCGATTTGATGAAACAATATATTGAGTTTGTGGCCGACCGGTGGATTACTGCACTGGGCTACCCTAAAATATTCAACGCCACCAATCCCTTCGACTTTATGGAAATGATCTCTTTACAGGGAAAAACCAACTTTTTTGAGAAAAGAGTGGGTGATTACCAGAAAGCGGGTGTGAATAGTTCGAAGGAGCAAGAGATCTTTTCAACAGATGAGGATTTCTAATATACATGGAACAATAATTGAGCGCTGAGAACAACGAATAACAAACCAATAACTCTAACACAAAATTCTGTAACCTATGTTCGTTATAAAAAGAGACGGCAGAAAAGAATCAGTAAAATTTGACAAGATTACAGCTCGTATTGAGAAACTGTGTTACAGTCTCAACAGCAAATTCATAGACCCCACTAAAGTGGCTATGAAGGTAATTGAGGGACTTTATGACGGTGTTACCACCACAGAGTTAGATAACCTGGCTGCAGAAACGGCAGCTTCGATGAGTACCATTCACCCGGATTACAGTTTGCTGGCATCCCGCATAGCCGTAAGCAACCTCCATAAGAATACCACAAAGTCGTTCTCCATCACTATGGGGGAGCTATATAATTATGTAGAACCTAAAACCGGGCTAAAAGCATCCTTACTGGAAGATGAAGTATACGCCGTAATCAGCAAGCATTCGGCATTGCTGGACAGCACTATTATATACGACAGGGATTTTGCCTTTGACTACTTTGGCTTTAAAACCCTGGAACGCAGCTACCTGCTGAAACTGAACGGTAAAGTGGTAGAGCGCCCGCAACATATGTACATGCGCGTGGCAGTAGGTATACACCTGGACAATATAGAAGAGGTGATTAAAACCTATAATCTGATGTCGGAAAGATGGTTTACCCATGCTACCCCTACCTTATTTAATGCTGGTACGCCTAAAGCCCAGATGTCGTCTTGCTTTTTATTAACCATGAAAGATGACAGCATTGAAGGCATTTACGATACTTTAAAACAAACCGCCCGTATTTCGCAAAGCGCAGGTGGTATTGGTTTAAGCATTCACAATATCCGTGCTACCGGTTCGTATATCAGCGGCACCAACGGCACCAGCAATGGTATTATTCCTATGCTGCGTGTGTTTAACGATACCGCCCGTTATGTAGACCAGGGTGGTGGTAAACGTAAAGGTGCGTTTGCTATTTACCTGGAACCATGGCATGCAGATATTTTTGACTTCCTGGACCTGCGTAAAAACCACGGTAAAGAAGAATTGCGTGCGAGGGATTTATTCTATGCCTTATGGATAAGCGATCTGTTTATGGAGCGCGTAGAAGCCAATGGCGAATGGAGCCTGTTTTGCCCGCACGAAGCCCCCGGCCTGGCGGATACTTTTGGCGAAGAGTTTGAAAAATTATACCACCAATACGAGCAGGAAGGCAAGGCCCGCAAAACCGTAAAAGCACAGGATTTATGGTTTGCCATACTGGATGCACAGATAGAAACCGGTACACCATACATGCTGTACAAAGATGCCTGTAACCGCAAAAGCAACCACCAGCACCTGGGTACCATCCGCAACAGCAACCTGTGTACAGAAATAGTGGAATATTGTGCGCCGGATGAAGTGGCAGTGTGTAACCTGGCATCTATTGCTTTGCCCCGTTTTGTAATCGACGGCCAGTTTGATCATCAGAAATTATACGAGGTAACTTACCAGGCAGCGGTAAACCTCAACCGTATTATAGACCGTAACTACTACCCTGTAGAAGAAGCACGCAACAGCAATATGCGTCACCGTCCTATAGGATTAGGTATACAAGGTTTGGCAGATACCTTTATATTAATGCGCTATCCTTTTGAAAGCGAGCAGGCTAAACAACTGAACATAGACATTGCCGAAACCATGTATTTTGCCGCAATGACCGCTTCTAAAGACCTGGCCAAAGTAGAAGGCACTTACAGCTCGTATGAAGGCAGCCCACTAAGCAAAGGTGCATTCCAGTTTGATTTCTGGGGTGTGGTACCAGGCAACAGATGGAACTGGAGCGCACTGCAACAGGAGATTAAACAACATGGCGTAAGAAACAGCCTGTTAATTGCTCCTATGCCAACTGCCTCTACTTCACAAATACTGGGCAATAACGAATGCTTTGAGCCATACACATCCAACATCTATGTAAGACGTGTATTAAGTGGCGAATTTGTTATTGTAAACAAGTTCCTGTTAAAAGACCTGGTAGCACTGGGATTATGGAATGACGAAATGAAGAACAGGATTATTTCTGCCAACGGTTCTATTCAGGCTATTGAAGAGATTCCGCAGGAGATCAAGGAAATTTATAAAACTGTTTGGGAGATCAAGCAACGTACACTGATTGATATGGCAGCCGACCGTGGTGCCTATATCTGTCAATCTCAATCATTAAACCTGTTTGTTCAGCAACCGAACAAGGCTAAATTAACCAGCATGCACTTCTATGCCTGGAAAAAAGGCCTGAAAACCGGTATGTACTACTTACGTACCCAGGCAGCTGCACAAGCAGTTCAGTTTACTGTAGAAAAACAAGGCAGTGTGCAAATGCAGCCTTTAAACAACAGAAACCAGGCTGCAACACCAGCTTCTGATGAAGAGATTACCGGTGCGGCTTGCCCCATAGATGGCAGCTGTGAAGCTTGTAGCTCATAAGCTTACTACTCCTACTAAATATCAAAGGCCCATATCTATCGATATGGGCCTTTTTGGGGGCTGATCCCAAAGGCTAAGCTTTAGAAAAAGAAGCTGTCGGCCCTAAAAAGGTCGGCCCCAACTTTTTTAAGCTGAACCTTTTTAGTCAGCCTAATAGCAGAAAAAACAAAGCGCAACAGCAGCAAGTGTCCTCAATAACTGTTAAAACAGAGTTGCACTTTCCGCCCTCCTATTCTAACAAACGGGCGCTTCGCTTGCACTTACGAGTTGCTCGTCCTATAGGACGAGGTATGGGAAAGCACTTCCAGACACCCGGAGCATGCTTTTTTTATGCTCATTCCATCTGCCAGGCCACCGATTCCTTCAATCCCAACGCGTATTCTAACGTACAGGCAACTGATCTGTTGTGCTGAGCTGCTCGTTCTATAGCGCAAGCAGCTCAGCACAACAGACGAGCAGCTCATCCTATAGAGCAAGCAGCTCAGCACAACAGACGAGCAGCTCATCCTATAGAGCGAGCAGCTCAGCACAACAGACGAGCAGCTCATCCTATAGAGCAAGCAGCTCAGCACAACAGACGAGCAGCTCATCCTATAGAGCAAGCAGCTCAGCACAACAGACGAGCAGCTCATCCTATAGAGCGAGCAACTCGCTCTATAGGATGAGGCTTCGGAAAGCTCCCTTTTTAAAGCAACCAGGCACACCTAACAGCTGTTTTTGAAACAGAGATCCTTGCTTCTACTGCATTTACGGGGTATTCGTTCCTGATCAAATACGTATGATTTTCGTGTATCGGTAAGCATACGCCCCAATACTCTGCCGCCTGCATGTCTTTGGCCCAATGATCTTTTTCCATTAATTGCCTGCCAGTCCCTACCTTTGCCCTGTGTTCTTTGTTATAAGGTCAATTCAGTAAAAGGTTTCCGCCAAAAGCGGGATTAATAAGGAACCGTGTGTAAATCACGGGCAGACGTGCTACTGTAAGTTTATTCCGATGATGGGGTTACACTCTGTCAACGGCTGTACAGCAATCACGCCACTACAGTGCGCAATGGCGCAGTGGGAAGGCGCTCTACAGAAAACAAGCCAGGATACTTGCCTTTTTTATTGTAAATGATGAATGCTTTCACGATATAAAGCGTAGTCAGTAATTGATAAGTGCATAATCAGCCCCTTTATATGGCAGGGCTGTGCTTTGTCTTGTCCTTACTCCTACTCCTCTTTTATCCTGTAAACATTTGCTGGCAAAGAGCATGTTTGAATTGTTTCACGTTAAAACAAACAACATGTTCACTAACATTTTGGGCTACCCACGTATTGGTGGCCACCGCGAACTCAAAAAGGCTTGTGAAAGCTATTGGGCTGGTGAGAGTACACTTCGCGACCTTCAGTTAACTGCAAAAGAGATACGCAGGCATAACTGGCTATTACAGCAACAGGCAGGTATTGACCTGATTCCCTGTAACGATTTTTCGTTTTATGACCAGGTACTGGACATGTGTTTAACAGTAAGCGCCATTCCTGAGCGTTTTCACCCCCTGGTAGAGCAACAGCAGTTTCCGGAAACAGATCTTCTTTTTGCCATGGCCCGTGGCTATCAAAAAGATGGTTATGACATTACTGCCATGGAAATGACCAAGTGGTTTGATACCAACTACCACTACATTGTACCTGAGTTTTATGCCAACCAGCAGTTTAACCTGCTTTCGGACAAAATTGTAAATGAGTGCCGCGAAGCTATCCAGGCAGGGATACAACCTAAACCTGTGATATTAGGACCTGTGTCATTTTTATTATGTGGCAAGGAAAAAGAAGAAGGGTTTCACCGTATTGACCTGCTGAAAAATCTGTTACCTGTTTATAAAAAACTGATGCAGCAGCTGGATGAATTAAACATTCGTACCATACAGTTTGATGAGCCTTACCTGAGCTTAAATCTTACTGACGCGGAACGTAAGGGCGTTGTCTATACCTATAATGAACTATCTAAAGTAACACCACGAATTTCTATTTTATTAGCCAGCTACTTTGAATGTTACGGCGAAAACCTGACCACTGTGTTGGGTTTACCGGTACAAACCATTCACCTGGACCTGGTAAGATGCTCTTCTCAATTAGATGATATTCTGGCAACTGACTTTGCGAAAAGCGACAAAAAGTTATCGCTGGGCGTAATTGATGGCCGGAATATCTGGAAGAACGATTTTGAAAACTCATTGAAGCTGATTCAGAAAGCAGTAGCAGCGATTGGCACCGATCGTATTATGATTGCGCCATCCTGCTCTTTATTGCATGTACCATGCGATCTTTCTTTTGAAACAGCGTTACCCGCCGAAATTAAAAACTGGTTGTCTTTTGCTAAGCAAAAGGTAGAGGAAGTGGTTGCCCTGAAACAACTGGCAACCAACGCTGCAGGTGCCGCCGCCTTGCTGGACGAGAACAAGCAAGCCATTGCCAGCCGCCGCACTTCTCCTTTGATTCACAAAACGCATGTAAAAGAAAGAGTAGCTGCTATTACAGATGCAGATGCCCATCGTAACTCGGTTTTTGCAAGCCGCAGGCAACAACAACAGGCACTGCTAAAGCTGCCTTTGTTTCCTACCACTACCATCGGTTCTTTCCCTCAAACAGCCGATATACGTCAGTTACGTGCACAATTGAAAAAAGGCAGTATTACACTGGAAGCTTATAACACTGCCATTAAAGCTTCGACCGAAACCTGTGTAAGAATGCAGGAAGAGTTGAACATTGATGTGTTAGTGCATGGAGAGTTTGAGCGTAACGACATGGTGGAATACTTTGGCGAACAACTGGAAGGTTATGTATTCACTAAAAACGGATGGGTACAGAGTTATGGCTCCCGTTGTGTAAAGCCTCCGGTTATTTTTGGAGACGTAGAGCGTAAAGCGCCTATGACTGTAGAATGGACCAGCTATGCACAATCGTTGACCAACAGACCCATGAAGGGTATGTTAACAGGCCCTGTTACCATATTGCAATGGAGCTTTGTCCGTGACGATCAGCCACGGGAAACCACTACCATGCAAATTGCACTGGCTATCCGGGATGAAGTAAGCGACCTGGAAAAAGCGGGTATTAAAGTGATACAGATAGATGAACCTGCCATCAGAGAAGGTTTACCATTACGCAAAGAAAACTGGGCCGCTTATCTGCAATGGGCAGTGAAGGCGTTTAAAGTTTCGTCGTGCAGTGTAGAGGACAGCACCCAGATACATACGCATATGTGCTATAGCGAGTTCAATGATATTATCGACAGCATTGCCGCAATGGATGCAGATGTCATTACCATTGAAACTTCCCGCTCACAAATGGAGCTGCTGGACGCCTTTGCAGATTTCAAATATCCGAATGAAATTGGCCCCGGCGTTTACGATATACACTCCCCCCGTGTACCTACCGTACAGGAAATGGAGCAACTGCTGCAAAAAGCGGCGGATGTAATTCCTGTAGAACATTTATGGGTGAACCCCGATTGTGGATTAAAAACCCGCAAATGGCCTGAAACCAAACAAGCATTACAAAACATGGTGGAAGCTGCTGCAAAAGCAAGAGCTAAAGCCGGTGTGGTAGTTGCTTAAGAGGACGTTTTTTTACGGCGGTATTACAGTAGTACTGTAATACCGCTTTTTTATGGGTTATTAATACCAAACCTTATGCTGCAGTTATGAAGTAGTGCATAATGGCATACGGCTGTTAATGCTGCCGCCTCCTGCTTCATAATCGCCAATGTGGCAACATCTACACTCCATAACCTCAGCTCTTGTAACAGGGCTTCTTCTTTACCGGATTTGCATTCCTGCTCCAGGTAAATAATCAGCCTGTTGTAGTATTCCAGGTCTTCCAGCATTTTAGCAGGAGATAAAAATTCTTTATTCATGGGTGTAAGCCCTATCACTTCCAGCATATTTTCATCGCCCGCAAAATCGTACACTGTATAATGGTACTGATCCTGTATAAGATCGTGAAACAGATCTCCCATAGATAGTATATACAGTTTGTAAATATCAGCGCTTTGGTTGGGCTCAAACTCTTTAAATCCCGATGCTGCCGGGATATATAACACCTGGAAATAGCTAACTGCCATAAAAATATTACTCCCTATTGAGTGATTTAAGATATCCAGATATCAGCAATAGCCGCCCCCCTTACCTAAGGGTAGTTGCAAAATGGCATAGTTTTTTTCTCCATTGGCTAAAAGCCCTATGCAATTCAACATCGACAAATTCTATGATAAAGCTTATGACTGGCTTATCACTTTTGGCCCGAGGATTCTTATAGCTATCCTCGTTTTTCTTGTGGGCCAATGGCTTATACGCATTCTGAAAAAGAGAACTGCCAGCACTATGCACAATAAGGATGTAAACCCTTCTTTACGGCCTTTTATGCGCAGTATGATTACGGCCGCCTTACAAATAGTGCTGATATTGCTTGTGATGCAGATTCTGGGAATTCAGCTAACCATTTTTGCAGCATTGGTGGGCGCTTTAGGCGTAGCTGCTGGCTTAGCACTAAGTGGTACCCTGCAAAACTTTACCAGTGGCATTCTTATACTGATTATGAAACCCTTTACAGTAGGCGATAACATTATTGCACAAGGCCAGGAAGGTACTGTAACAGATATCAGGATCTTTTATACCGTGTTAACCACCTACGATAACAGAACTGTCATTATTCCTAATAGTAAGTTATCTAACGAGCTGATTGTAAATCTGAGCAGTGAAGGCAAGCGCAGGATGGACATTGAAATAAAAGTTCCCTTTACTGTTGATTATGTAAATTCAGAAGGCGTGTTAAAACAGGTAATTGCAGAAAATAAGAAAGTGTTACAGGAGCCCACCCCACGTGTAGGCGTATCTGCAATAGAAGGAGATGGCTATAAGATTATTGTAAATGCCTGGGTAGATGCGCATGGTTTTCATGATGTTCGACTGGCCTTACAGGAAAAACTGATCGATGGCCTTAAACAGCAAGGAGTAAAACTGCCGGGAATGTAAATGTAGCCGGGTTTTACAGGTGTTCCTTTTTAAAGGCCCAACATTGTTGATAAAATTCTACAGCCATTCCCGGTATTCCGGCATATTAGGGCCCAAACAGTATGCATTGCAGGTATTTAGCCTGTTTTTAGTATGTTTGTATAAAGCCCTCCCTATGTCCATAAATCTTGATCAGATTATTACTATTACATTTACGCTATTTGCGGTAATAGATATTGTAGGGTCCATTCCGCTGCTTATTTCCATGAAAGAGAAAATGGGTGGGCTACGCGCCATGCCTGTTACCATTATTTCCGGCGTTTTAATGATCTCTTTTTTGTTTGTAGGTCAGCAGTTTTTGAAAATACTGGGCCTGGATATCCGGTCTTTTGCTGTAGGCGGCTCTATTGTAATATTCCTGCTGGGCCTGGAAATGGTGCTGGGGCATGAAATTTTTAAAGCAGATGCGAATGCCAAATCAGGCACATTTGTGCCTATTGCCTTTCCTATCATAGCTGGTAGCGGAACTCTTACTACCATCATGTCGTTAAAAGCCAACTATGGAGAATTGTACATTGTAATAGGAGTTGCCATCAACCTTGTTATAATTTACACGGTATTGCGTTCTTTAGTATGGCTGGAGAAAGTGCTTGGCGAAAACGGCCTTACTGCTGTCAGAAAGTTTTTTGGGGTGGTGCTTTTGGCTATTGGGGTGAAAATTTTTGCCACTAACATCTCGTCATTTGGCAGTTTGACAAAATAAATGCAGCCTTTCAGCTCATTTTAATAATAACTATATGTTTATTTAACCTTGAGATTTCATTAGCGAGGTCAACTCAACTATTTTTGTATCTCTAATTCTAAAAGAAAGAACTCCCTATAACTATGAATCCTGATAATTCTCTTTTTCCCAAATTATTCATCATAGAAGACGACCCTTCTATTCAAATGGTTTTGAGCAAATTTTTGTCAAAAACCTTTGAATTAAACGTATTTGGCAGCGCTGCTGATGCTTTATCCTTTTTACATCAGGGAAGCATCCCCGATATTATCATTTCAGATTTAAATATCCCGGAAATCAGTGGTCTGGAATTATTAAAGCAGGTAAAGTCGAGCGGTTTTTTCAAAGACATACCTGTGGTAATGCTATCTGGCGAAGACAATAGTGAAACCCGCATTAAGTGTTATGAAGCAGGCGCTGAAGATTATATTGTGAAACCTTTTAGCCCTAAAGAGCTGGAGGTGAGATTGAAATTAATACTAAAAAGAAACGGCAAACTGGTTGCCTGAAATTAAATGTACCGTATGACCGACGCTCCTGTTCAAATCGCCGGTTCTGTAATAGCAGCAATTAATTGCTCTGCTGATGTTTCAGAGCAGTTATCGGCCGCCTTCCCTGATCTCCAGTTTTTACACTTTCCCAACGAAACCGAGCTGGTTTCCAGATGGGAAAAACAGCGCATCAATATCAGCTGCATTATCACGCAAAGTGAAATTATAGCACCCGCAGGCGTTTCTTTACTAGGCACCCTCCAAAAGAAAAAACTGCCCGTAGTGCCGGTAGTTATTTTATGCGAACATGCCAATAGCAACCTGATGCAGGTAGCTTTAAAAGCAGGTGTGGCAGATGTATTTACGCTTCCCTTTCATTTAGAAGCCGTTCAAACACGTATTGACTTCCTGTTAAAGCATGGACACCTTATTCATAACCGGCCACAAAACCAGCAGTCCAACCTTTTTAAAGAATATAAAACTCCTTTAGGTAAAAGAATTTTTGATATTGTGTTTGCAGGTGGTGCATTGTTGATGTTGTCGCCTGTATTCCTGGTGGTATTCCTCGCTTTAAAGCTGGAATCGAAAGGCCCTGTTTTTTACTATTCCTACCGGGTAGGTAATGGCTATAATATTTTTAAGTTTTACAAGTTCAGGTCGATGTATGTCAATGCCGATAAAAGGCTGAAAGACCTGAAACACTTAAACCAATACGATAAAGCCAGTGAAGAAGAAAGCACAGATGTGTTTACGGAAACGCTTTGCGATGATTGTATAAAAGCAGGCAGCAAGTGTCAGTTTCCACTGTATTCTGATAAAAATACCTGGTGCGAGAAACAATACCGCAACTCTAAAAAATCGGCTTCTGGCTCTGCTTTCTTTAAACTGAAAAATGATCCACGCATTACCAAGGTGGGTAAGATATTGCGTAATACCAGCATTGACGAGCTTCCGCAGTTATGGAATGTGGTAATAGGAGATATGAGCATTGTGGGCAACAGACCGCTTCCTTTATATGAAGCCGAGAAGTTAACCACTGATAAATATGCACTTCGCTTTCTGGCCCCTGCCGGTATTACCGGACTGTGGCAGGTAGAGAAGAGAGGTAAGGGTGAAATGTCGGAAGAAGAGCGTTTAATGCTGGACAATGTATATGCACGCAACCACAGTGTAATGAATGATATAAGACTGGTACTGAAAACAATACCAGCCCTTTTTCAAAAAGAGAATGTGTAAGCTTATTTTCTTTTAGCCTTTTCCCAGGCGGCACTTTGATTACCGGAATAATACCTGCGAATGCCTGCGATAACCGCATAATTCATCATACAGAAATAAAATGGAATAAAAAGCAGCTTCATACGGAGTTGCTTTTTTTCTAATATCCAGCCTAGTAAAGCTGCACCGTAAAACAGAACCTGCAACACCAGCAGTAATAGATAAATACCCGTAGCCCCCATAGCCACCAGTGCTATATTCAGCAAAAACACCAGTAGCATTAAAAACGGCACCACCGTCCATCTTAGCACACGGTGGCTGATATACTGGAAGGACAATACCGGAAATTTAAATGGATTTAATAAAGCCGTGAGCCTGCTAATGGACTGAATGCCTCCGGCAGAAATACGCACTTTACGTTTCAATTCTTCTTCAATACTGGCCGAGCTGGACTCAGAAGCATAAGCATCCGGTTCGTATACAATGCGGTAACCTTTCTGTGCAATAAGCAGGGATATCATAAAATCGTCCAGGATAGAATCGGATGGCACCGGCTCGTATAAAGCGGTTTTAACACTAAACAACTCTCCTGCTGCCCCTACTACCGAATACAATTCAGAATCCCAGGCTTTTAGCTTGGATTCATATTTCCAATATACCCCTTCACCTGCAGTAGCATCAGAAACCTCATCAATCTGAACCCGCTTCTCTCCCGACACCGCACCCACCCTGGCATCCTGGTAATGCCGGCATATCTTTTTAATAGCTTGTTTGTTTAAAGCAGTATTGGCATCGGTAAACACTACTATTTCTGTAGTAACCTGTTGCATAGCACGGTGAACAGCAGCAATTTTCCCGTTTCTCGCCGGCTGGTGCATTAATGTAATTTGCGAATGCTTAGCAATCATTGCAGGCGTTTCATCTGTAGAGCCATCTGTTACAAAAAGAAATTGAATTTTATCTGCCGGATAATCCAGCTGCAAGGTGTTGGCAATCTTTTCTTCTATATAGGCCGCTTCATTATAAGCGGCAACAATTAAAGTAACGGTAGGCCATTCTGTTACTGCTTCGCTAAGCCCTTTATTACGCCTGCCTTTGATAGCAATGCGTATGCGCATGAATATATACAGCACAATGCCATAGCCTATGAATGCGTAAAAGATGATAAATAAACTAATCCAGAATAGAGGGTACATGATTTTATTACTTAACGGGATAACCCAGTTTATGACTATTGATATGATTGGTACAATTCCACCAGATGGCTTTTCCCAACACTTTTATAAAGCCCGGCTTTTTATCTTTCAGGTAGCTTAATATATTACGGGGTGTTACCACCAGTAGAAAATATATCCAAAAAAAACTGCGTTGTATAAAGCTGCCATTGCGCCTGATAAACAACAGGCGATTGCGATTCATAAAATATTCTTTCAAGGCACTTTTAGCACCTACACTTACCGATTCTTTATGATATATAAGAGCGCTGGTATTTACCCATATACTATAACCAGCTTGCTTCATACGGGCACACCAGTCCATTTCTTCATAATACAGGAAAAAGCTGTCCAGCATCACTCCCACCTTTTCAATAGCCGTGCGCTTTACCATCATAGCAGCCCCATGCGCAAACCCTGTTTCGCCGGTAGCATTATCATACTGCCCTTTGTCTTCTTCAAACTGGCCTATACAAGCATTGCGTGCTGTATAGTAGTTCATTTCGGTAAACCCTGCGTATTGTAGCAATCCCGGCTGTTGAAAATAATGGATTTTGGGTGACACCATAGCCACCTGCTCATGTGTTTGCAGTGTACCAACAAGCGTCTCTACCAGGCCTTCTGTAAAAATGGTGTCATTGTTTACAAAAAAGAGATAGTCCCCTTTAGCCTGCAAAATAGCTAGGTTGTTACCTCCGGCAAACCCCAGGTTTTTATCAGACCTTATAAATTGAATATCCGGGTATTCAATTTGCCACTTTGGTACGGGATTAGCGGTACTACCATTGTCTACTACAATGATATCAAGTAACTTAAAGGTATTTTTGAGCCTGATAGAAGCGAGTAATGCTTCTGTCACCTCAGGCTGATTAAAATTCACTGTAATAACAGAAACAGAGGGCATAGAACAAAACTTACATGTAATAATTCAGTTACTTTGATAAGTGAAAGTATTTAAACTTGGGCACAAAGAAAGGTATAGAGCAACAAATTTTTGACCTTCAAAAAGTCAACAACAGCTCTTCTGAAATAAATCAGAAGCTGGATGAGCTCATTTCCCTACTGTCCAGTACAGAACTTGACAGTGATACTATTCAATCGCTACAGGAAAAGTTCAACACAGCTGTAGATAACACCCCGCAACAGAAAGAGTCGCTGAAAGCCTTTCGGCAGCTGGATAATCCGGACTTATCGCGTGAAGAAATCCTGGACAATTTAAGTTTACTGCTTACCACACATCCGGTGGATAGTAATATTTCCAATGCGTATATAAAGAAATCGTTACTAAGCAAAGTAGTGCTGGCGCTGATTGCAGCCACTATGATTGTGCTGGGCATGGGTATGATTATAATGCCCGCCCCGCCTTATTTTGAGATGTTTACCCTGTTTTATTTTACGCCGGATGACGGAGTTACACTCATGGATGTGATTGCATTGCTGATTGTGCTGTGTGGCGTATATATTTTGATAAACGTATTTAAGAACAATAAAAATGGCAAGCGTACCCGTTAAGAAAATACTCATTGTAGAAGACAACGAGTTATTTCTAAAGCTGCTGGATAAGCATTTCAGCAGGGCTGGCTATGACTGCATGCTGGCAAACTCGCCCAGCGCAGCACTTCATTTATTAGAACACCAGGTGCCGGAGTTGATTTTGTCGGATTATGAAATGCCCGGCATGAATGGCTTTGATTTCCGGCAGCAGCTATTAACCAACAAACGGTATTCTCATATCCCTTTTGTATTTCTTACAGCCCATTCCAGCGATGGCATGGTGATGGAGGGCCTGGGCATGCAAGCCGTTGATTTCATTGATAAACAAACGCCTTTTCCGGTGCTTACGTCTAAAATAGACAACATTATACACACCGTACATAAAACCCAGGAGCTGAATACAGAAGAGTTGAAGAAAGCTGCGCACGCACTGAATATAAAATCAGTACCCGCTGCTCCTCCTCAACTAAAAGGCTTTTATACCAACTTCTGGCACCAGCCTTTTCAAAACTATCCCGGTGGTGATTTTATTGACTTTATAGGTATTAATGAACGTTATACCTTTTTGGTGCTAGGTGATGTGATGGGCAAAAAATGGCAGGCCTGGTTTTTTAGCTTTGGCTTTTTGAGTTATGTACGCTCTGCCATCAGGATATGTATTATGGACCAGGTGTTTTCACCCGCACGCATCCTGGAAAAAATAAACAATGTTATCTGCTACGATGAAGTGCTGCATGATGTGTTATCCAGCCTGTCTTTGCTAATGATAGACAATGAGAATGGCAGCATTAAATATGCGGGTGCAGGAGATTTGCCCCTATTGCATTATCATCATGCTTCTCAAAAAGCTGACCAGGTAAGCTCCAGCGGGCTATTGCCGGGGTTGATGAAAGACGGCAGGTATGAAGAGCAATTGATTGAGCTGCAACCTAACGACATACTGCTTATTTTCAGCGACGGGATGACAGATTTCAGGGATGCACAAGGAAAACACAGTAATTACAATGCCTTTGTTGAATTGATTACCCCTACACTGGCACGTGAAAACAGCTTTTTATTTATGAAGACAGCTTTTGCCAAACGCTTTACAGAAGAAGCGCAGGTGGATGATTGCAGTCTCATATTTATACAGAAAAAATAACCCATATGATAATAGCTACAGAAGAAAAGAATGGACATTTACTGGTTACTATACAAATAGCGGAAGCAGGCCTGAACAATGCTGAAGCCTTTAAAACTGCAATAACGCAGCTATTGGATGCAGGCGAAAAGCACATGGTTATCAGCTTTGAAAAAGTTACCTATATAGACAGCTCTTTCCTGGGCGCGCTGGTTTCCTGTCTCAAATATGCAATAGCCAAACAGGCCGATATTGCTTTAATCTCATTGCAGAAAGACATTTACAACTTAATGCACCTGATACGCATAGACAAGGTGTTTTCTATTTACAACAGCTTTGATGAAGCCACCCAAAAACAACAGTAGTGTCTGAACAGCCATTACATACACATATTTTCCCCGTTTCGTACCTAAAACACCTTCCCACTTACCTGGAGGAAGTGCTGTCTTTTATTGAACAGCATCTACCACCATTGTACACGCACAGCCCTTCTTTACTGTTTTATTGCAAAACCATCCTGTCTGAACTGCTTACCAACACTATTAAACATGCAGAACAGGATGCCACAGAATTGCTGATCACGTTGTATCCCCAGTACCTTACCATTATACGTCGTGACCAATGCCCGCCATTGCATTTCAGCTGTACAGCCCAAAACACCAGCCTTCAATGGCCTTTGGCGGCATCGCTGCTGAACACACGTCATGTTATTTATAAAGATGATTTAAACGTGCTGCATCTGCAGCTTACTGCGGAGGGGCAGGCAATATTTGAAGCCTGGCAGAATACCGGTAACACCTTCGATATCAATACGCTTCACGAGCATTACGGGCTGCTGATGATTACCCTCTCAAGCAAAATATTTACCTATCTTTACGATGCTGGTACTCAGCAAAATATTTTCACAGCCACTGTAGAATACCAGTAGAAGGATATTTAGAATGCCTTAATAACTTAAATAAGCATTATAAAATTCCGGTATAAATATCCAAATCCTTATTGGCTTAATTTTACAGGGAACTGATTAGTTTTTAACCGTTAAAGTAGCTCGATGTCTGCACCTGTTTTCTATGAAAAAGTAACGCTATTGATTACGCACTATAACAGAAGTGCTTCACTGGCAAGACTTTTAAAAGCTTTTGCTGAACTCAATTGCCGTTTTGGAGAAATTATAGTGAGTGATGATGGTAGCAAACCAGAGCATCTTGATGTGATAAAATCGCTACAGAATTCCTACACATTTACCCTGCTTACCGTACCTAAAAACAAGGGGCTGGGTAATAACAATAACAAAGGGCATGATGCAGTAAAAACGCCTTACACACTGTATGTACAGGAAGACTTTGTGCCTAAGCCTGTTTTTCCGGCGCACTTTTCAGATGCACTGGCATTCATGGAGGAAGATGAAAGTATTGATATAGCTCGCTTTTATGCTTACCAGCTTTTCCCGTATCTGACGCCGTATAAAAAAGGTTTTGACCTGATGCGTTTTAAAATATGGTATCCCGGGCATATGAAGTTTTTCAGCTATAGCGATCACCCACACCTGAAACGTCGCAATTTTTTAGAAAAATTCGGACGATACAGAGAAAATTGTAATTCGGATGTAACCGAACACAGCATGTGCATCTCTTTTGTGAAAAACAAAGGAAAAGGTATTTACTATAGGGATTTCACCAGTCTGTTTGATCAAATGAACAGTTCTGACGAACCCAGTACTGCTGCATTTCGTACGCAATGGCAGAACAAAAAAACGCTTCCCGTTTTATTTTTACGCCAATTATACCTGCAGTATAAAACAGCAAAACTTACTAAAGAATATATTGCCCATAAATAATGACCGCACCCCAACACTTTAAAGACATTACGCTGCTGATAACCCACTATAACAGAAGCAGTTCGCTGGAAAGACTTCTTGCCACTTTCCGGCAATTACAGGTTTCTTTTGAAGCCATTGTTGTTTCTGACGACGGTAGCCAGTCAGAACATCTGGCCTACATCGCTGAACTAACAAAAACGTATCCGTTTACGCTTGTTACTGCTGCTAAAAACAGCGGACTGGGCAATAATATTAATAAAGGGCAGGATGCAGTACGTACCCCCTATACTGTTTATGTGCAGGAAGACTTTGTACCCTCATCGTTGTTTTCTGGCCGCTTACTGGATGCCTGGCAATTTATGGAAGACGATGCTTCGCTTGACGTGGTAAGATTTTATGCTTATTTTAGATATCCTTCGTTAAAGCCTTTTAAAAATGGGTTTAGCGAAATGCGGTTTAAGCCATTAGCTATTTTTAATACTTACCGGAAGTTCTATTTCTATAGCGATCATCCGCACTTGAGAAGAAGTAACTTTTTCAACAAGTTTGGCAGATATAAGGAAGGTGTGAAAGGAGATGTTACAGAGTATAAAATGATGATGTCGTTTTTAAAGAACAAAGCCCGGGGCTTGTTCTACGATGATTTCACCACTTTATTTGAACAAAGGAACTCAAGCGATGAACCAAGCACTATGCATAGACGTTCCTATAAGAATTCGACAAATGTGTTTATTAGTTTCGTTAGACATGTGTTCCGGCACGTTAAGTTCAACATCAACTATTACCTGGTTAAATTATAAAACTTATGTCAGTTTTTGCCTTACCTGGATGGATTAAACCTCATTTGTATCCGGGGAAAAAATATGCAGACTTAACAAGGGAAGAAATTCTTCACCTTCAAAATCAGCTTGCGGCATACAAACCAGAGCAGCCTGATGTATCTATTATGATTCCTGCCTGGAATGAACAGGATAATATATTCAGAACCCTGTCTTCCTTAAGCGCATCACGCAGTAAGTATAGTATTGAAATAGTGGTGATCAATAACAACTCCACCGATAATACACAAAAGGTATTAGACGAACTGGGTGTCAGAAGCTTTTTTCAACCGGAACAGGGCACCTCCTTTGCCCGCCAGATGGGGTTGGAAAAGGCCCGGGGTAAATATCATCTTTGTGCAGACTCTGATACGTTTTATCCTCCGGACTGGGTTGACCTGATGGTAAAACCCATGGACAATAGCAGCAATGTAGTTGGCGTATATGGCCGATATGCATTTGTACCTTCTGCAGGTGACGGCCGATTCCTGTTTTTTGTTTACGAAAAAATAACAGGCATACTTGTTCGTTTACGTAAGTCTAAACGGGAGCATTTGAATGTATTAGGTTTTGACATGGGCTTTATCACAGAAACCGGTAGAACTACTGGTGGCTTTAATGTAAAAAATGTTAGAAAATTTGACAACGCCGCCGGCAGTGATTATTTTGTTGATGAGGCAGAAGACGGCAGAATGGCGCTGAACCTCAAAACAAAAGGAGTACTGAAACTGGTAACCCACCCCCGGGCTGTGGTATTTACCTCGTCGCGCAGGTTAAAAGCAGAAGGCGGTCTTGTACAGTCTTTTGTAAACAGGTTTAAAGTACATGCAAGCAGGATTGGAGAATATATTAATGGTAAAAAAGTAACGGGCTAAAAAATATTTCATGTTTACACCTCTCATAAACAAAATACTCAGCTTACTGGTAAGCATACGTTATGGCGATAGACTTCCCATTGATGTAAGGTATTTTTACAGAGATACATACTACTGTCAACTGGTACAATGGAAGTACCTGATTAAAGATTACATTACTAAAAAGCCGTATAAGGAAATTGACTTCCAGGGTGAGTTTACACCCGAACTGGCATTTGTGTTGCCCTTTGCTTACTGGCATCACCAAAATGGTACTTTGCAAAAAACCGTGTCCTCTAAGTATACCAAAGAGCTTTATTTCTTTTCAAAAGAACATGAAGAACGGTTTGATGTTCGCACCACTATAGGCAACTACAATTACGAAACGCCACGCATCTTATATAGCCAGAACTATAACATGAGCAAGTGGATTCAGGTGCCATTGAAACAACAATACCAGAATGACATTTACGTTTTTGACAAACCGGTACTGATTCTGGCCAACAGGTATAACATGGAGTGGGATGGGCCGCCTATCAGCTTTTTTAGTATTGAAATGCTGGCCTTTATCATTGAAAAACTGAAACACAAATACACCATTATTTATAACCGCCCACGCCCTCAGAATATCACCAACGACAACAGTGATATTTACGATATGGATGAATATGAGTGGCTGGAGAAACAGTACCCAGAGGTGATATTAATGGAAAACCTGTGGAAAGAGAATAAGGGTAAAGCACGCAACTTCAACCATCTTCAATTGATGGTATATGCCAATGCCAGCCACTTTATTTCCATTCACGGAGGAACTTGTGCGCTTGCCAGTTATTTTGGCGGTATCAATCTTATTTTATCTAAAAAAGGACCTGAGCATCACTTTAAGTGTTTTGAAATTTTATATCCCCGATTGTCAGGAGCTAAAATTTTGCACGCCAAAACAGATGAAGATGTGCAAAATTTTGTGGAAGCGTATTACGTGTAAGAGAAGACAGCAAACAAAATATGAATACAAAAGCTAAAGATCATTACTGGTTAAAGTCAGGCTTTCTGAACATTCTTCAGAACTTTTCAGGAGTGTTTTTTGGCACAGCCAGTTTTGTGCTGCTGGTGCGGGTATTACCCAGCAAAGAAGAATATGGTATCTGGACGCTGTTTATGACCACCACCGTTATACTGGAATTAATACGGAACGGGCTGGTGCAAAGCGCCCTGGTACGGTTTATTTCTTCTTCACCGGCAGAAGAGCATGAGAACATTATCACCGCCTCTTTAAGCATCAGCGGTGTTCTTACCATCTTATGTATAGCTGCCAACCTGTTGCTGGCCCCTATGGTGGCTACCATGTGGAAAGCGCCTATACTGGTGCCTATGTTCTATTTGTATAACATCATTTTTTTATTTACCGGCTTTGTTACACAAGCCAATTGCATAGAACAGGCTAACCTAAAATTCAATGGAGTGTTTGCCACCAACTTTGCCCGGCAGTGTATCTTCTTTGTATTTATACTCATCTGCTTTATTACCAAATATCCTGTTACCCTGGTGGCTTTGGTATATGTGCAGATTTTGTGTGCAGGTGTGGCAGCGCTGATGGCCTACTTTTACGTAAAACCATACCTCCACTATAATTTCCGGTTTCAGAAAGAGTGGATTAAGAAGCTTTTCCATTATGGCAAATTTGCCTTTGGCACTTCTATCAGCTCGCAATTATCCAACACATTAGATCAATGGATGCTGGCTGCATTAATGTCGCCTGTAGCTTCCGGCGCTTTTAATATCGCTGTGCGCATTACCAACCTGGTAGATATCCCTACCAGTGCTATTGCCACTATCGTTTTTCCACAAAGTGCCAAGCGTATTGAAACAGACGGAAAAGAATCTATCAAATACCTGTATGAGAAGTCGGTAGGCACCACCATGGCCCTAATGATACCCGGCTTACTGGTGCTGTATATATTTACCGACCTGGTAATTCATTTATTAGCAGGAGCCAAGTATAATGATAGCATTCCCTTATTAAAAGTAACCCTGCTTTGCTGTTTGTTAATGCCTTATGGCCGCTTATTTGGCACCATACTGGATTCTATTGGCAAAACCCGGCTTACGTTTACCATGGTAGTTTGTACGGCCACCATGAACCTTACCTTAAACTATTTCTTTATCAAAAGGTGGGGAGCTATGGGCGCAGCTTATGCCACCCTGTTATCCAATTCCGTGGGATTTACTGTAGCTCAGATTATTTTGCGCCGCTTTTTACGGGTAAATATCTGGAATACATTTATATACGCTTACCAGTTTTATCCTGAGTTTTATCAGAAGTACGTTAAGAAGTATATTCGACCGTCTAAACCCCTTGCATCATAATTTAATTATAAGCTTAAAAAACAAAGTATGATTGGCGTACCCTTCAAAGGAAGATTAGGAAACCTGCTTTTTCAATATGTTTACCTGCAATACCTCAAATCAAAGCATCCAGGGAAAACATTCTTCTTTCCTAATCCGCATCATGGCTATTTAACCAAATACTTTGACCTGGGTAATTTTGACAATATTACGCTTAGCTCTAAATTATATTCTGTTTACACCCGTGCCTTAACTAAAGTGCTTCCCTTTAAAGATGTGTATGTACAGAATTGGGCAGCGCCCCGGGAAAGGAAAATAGAGAACTGGACCATTATAAACGGCTATTTTCAATCGGACTGGTATTACCAGCAAATTCCTCAAAAGCCGGCTTTACAATTGAAAGAAGTGCATCAGCAAGCTTTCCAGAATAAGTTTGGTGCCATCTTTAACAACAGCAAAACACTGGTAGTACATATTCGACGCACCGATTATATGAGCTATGGCAAAAGGGATATTTCCCTGCCCATGGATTATTTTAAAAGACAGCTGGACAGTATTGAAAATCCCGATCAATACCAGATATTCTTTGTAAGTGATGATATGGAAGCGGTAAAGACCTACTTTCCTCAAAAGCCCAACTATCATTTCTCATCCAATAGTGAGATTATAGACTTTCAGTTGATTATGCATGCCGATGTTGCTATCATCTCTAACAGCACATTTGCCTGGTGGGCCGCCTATTTAAGTCCTAAGAAAAACCTGGTACTGGCCCCTAAAAACTGGATCGGCTATCGTGTAGGCCGCGAGCATCCCCGCGGCATTATGACCAGCAAATTTACCTGGCGCGATGTGCTGGTTACAACTTAAGTGTGTCGGCCAGTTGCTTTGAATATTCTTCTGCGCCTTCTTTGTTTAAATGAAACTCATCTGCAAACTTCTGATACAGGTTATTATACCTGGTATCATGCGTATAATCTAAAAAGGTTACGTTAGGGTATCGCTGCGCAATGGTGCCTATGAGTTTCTTCTCTTCTGTTTCCGGCTCGCTGAGTATGGTGGGAGATATAATAACATATACTTTCACATTTTTTGCGCGGGCCTTATCCAGCATGCTTTCAAAGTATTTTACCGCCTTTTGATCCAGCACAATATGTTCCTGTGCCCTTTTGGCATCGTACAGTTTTTTCTTCTGCTCATAGTTGTCAAAATCATGCTTGCTCATTTGCCTGTCCAGCGGCAAATAGCCATTTTCATCTTTAGGTAAAGAACCGCCCAGTAAAAAGTCGTGCATGGCAATGAACAAAGTAGAATTATATAAGTAGGTGTGGCAGTATAACTTCAGTTTTTCCCATTTACCCATTTCTTCTATATAAGGCACCAGCTCGGGATGATTTTGCACATAAGGCAGAAATATAGACAAACGGTCGTACTTCTGACTATTGGGCGAGAACTCCCACACGTTCATATCAAGGATTAATAGCTTAGGAGTATGCTTGGCAAATACCACATCTTCTATCGCTGAGTAATAAGGTAAGAACTGTGCATCGCGGCCCGCATTATAGCAAGACAGGTGCAACTTATCAGACAAAATAGAAGTATTATAATGACGTATGGCCCTGGAGCTACCTAATATGATAACATCCTGGTTGGCACTATCTATAGAATAGGTAGTTTGTGCAAACTGCCCTTTGGGCACTGAGAAATAGAGCTTATGTAACAGATAGCCAATAGCCCTGTCGGCTATAAAAACTACCACAAAAAACAGAACCAGTTTTTTAAAGAATTTTATAAGTGCTGCGGATTGCATAACTAGAATTGAAAGTAAATAAATTGTCCCCCGTTAAACACACCAAATAGCAGGATAATAAATAAAGTTGCTACTACAGAGCCCCATCTTACCCATGCATATTTATGCCGGTACAAACTAAAGTCGGGCTTATATTCCATACACCATTCCGCTACAAAAAGCAGTACAATTGCCAGGATGCTATGTGCAAACTGATTAATACCATTTCCAAGGAATGGAGCCGCGCCCGTAGTTTTCAAATCTTTAATCAGCGTAATAGCATCCTTCATAGTATTGGCCCTGAAAAATATCCAGGCAAAGGTGACTATCACAAACGTAAGCAGCATTTTGCCTACATACAGCACTTTGCTTTTTGATATCCCCAACCGCTCTTCCAGTTTAATACCATGCGGTTTTATCAGCAAGGTTATTACCTGGTAAACGCCATGCAAAGCACCCCATACAATAAACGTCCAGCTGGCACCGTGCCATAAACCACTTACCATAAACACGATAAAGATGTTTCTGAACCGCAGGAATTTTGTGCCCCTGCTACCTCCCAACGGAATAAACAGGTAATCTCTGAACCAGGTGCTTAAAGAAATATGCCACTTGCTCCAAAACTCTGGAACGGAGGTTGAAAAATAAGGACGACGGAAGTTAAGCATCAGGTCGAAGCCCATTGTTTTGGCACAACCTATTGCAATATCTGTATAGCCGGAAAAATCGCAATAGATCTGAACCGCAAAAAACACAGATGCCACTATCACAGAGCTACCGTTATGTAATTCGGGATTGCTATACACAGAGTCAACATATACAGATAACCTGTCGGCCACTACCAGTTTTTTGAAAAAGCCCCATAACATCAACCGTCCCCCTGCTATCATGTTTTCATAACTGAAAGCATGCTTTATATGCATCTGATGCAAAATATTCTGCGGACGTTCAATAGGACCTGCTACTAACTGGGGATAAAACATGACATACAAACTGTAGATGCCAAAGTGCCTTTCCGCCTTCTGATTTCCCCTGTATACTTCAATGGTATAACTCATTGCCTGAAAGGTGTGAAACGACAAACCAATAGGCAATATAAATTTCACAAAAGGAATAGGATTGCTCCAGCCGCCTTCGCTAAGCAGCAAGGTAAGGTTCTCGTTCAAAAAGTTGAAATACTTGAAAAAAGCCAATATACCAATATTGGCTACCAGGCTACATATCAACAATAGCTTTCGTGCCTTCCCTGCCGATTTTTCTATATATATCCCTGCGAAGTAGTCAATAATAATAGTAAAGAACAGGATTAAGATATACTTAGGCACAAAGGCCATGTAGAAATAACAGCTTGCCAGTAACAACACCAACCATCGGCCTTTAAAGGGCAACAAAAAGTACAGCAAGGTTACTATAACATAAAAGAATAGGAATTCAATTGAGTTAAATAACATGTTATATAGGTATAAGGATTATGAGTGTTGAGGATTTGATGAAGGTTTTAAATAGGATGCCAGCAACTCAGAAAAAGCCTGTCCTCTTTTATCCCAGGTATTTTGCGCGGCAATGTGAATACGTTGCTGCTTTTTACCCACCTCATTCTCCTCTGCCAGCGCTTTCTCAATAGCTGCTGTAAAAGCATCTGCCGACGCACAATAAAATACGGCATCTTCTGTAAACTCCTGTAAATCGGGGTTAAAGTCAGTAGCTATAACCGGCTTGCCCGCTCCCAGGTATTCAAATAGTTTTAGCGGAAAAATAGTTCTGCTGAATTCATCTTTCTTAAAAGGGATCATAGCCACATCAAACCCTTTTACCACTGCCGGCATATCCTGGTAAGGCACCTTACCAATCAGGTGAATGTTAGGCGTATGAAAAAACCAGTCCGGTACAAATTCTTTAGAATAAGGCCCAACAAAAGCAAAGCTTTTATCCTTGTTTTCGGCCACCACCTGTTTTAGCAAATCAAAATCCATTCTCCGCTCAATATTGCCAAAGTAGCCCATCACCGGAGAGGGTAATGCAGCTATAGCATCATACACTTTTACATCATCGTTCAATGCTTTGCTGCTGTGTGATACATCCGCCGCATTGGCAATAAAATAGGAATCCTTGTTCTGCAGCTTCTTTTCTTCGTACAGCTGTCTGCTGGTGCATACTACCAGATCGCTCTGGCTTACCAGTATCTTTTCGGATATCACTCCATGCTTCTTATCATAGTCAACTACCAGCGGATCAACACAGTGATAGGCAGTAAGAGAAGGCCTAAGCCCTGCTGCGATATCAGGATAGTGAAAATTGAAAGAATTAATGAAAATATAGTCTGTGATGCTATACCTGCGGATCAGCTTTTTTATTTTCCCGATAATCCGCTGCTGGTTAAAGCGCAAAGCTGCTCTGTACAATTTGCCTTCGGGTAAAATATTAATAGATGCCACAGGAGGAACAATGCCAATATGAAACCCTGGCAAATCGCTGCTCATTAATGCAGAGCTGAAGAAAAAAGGCTTTCTTCTGTTGACTTCCTCTTTTTTACCTGCATCAAAATAATCTTTCCAGGTTAAGGGATAATCAATATAGTACACTGTATTCTCTGCCGCCAGAAACCTGGCAATAGTAATAGTAGTTGATTCGATAGGCGAATCAAACTTTGCAGAACCCAGTATTATAATGTTTTTTCCCTTAAGCATACATTAAACGACCTGATTTTCACGCTTTTGAATGTCTAATTGCAGGGTTACGTTAATCAACGCCGCTACCAGGTAAAAATAGATATTGGTAGGGTACTGCACAATAGCTTCCTGCGGGAAGTTACCGATATTCAAGGCAAAAACAATCAAAGTCATTCCAAGACACATGCTTTTCAACTCCGGATCTCTTATCTTATAAAAGTTATTGATGCCGGTTTTCATAATTACAAACATGAGCATACAAAACAGGAAAAGTCCCACCCAACCCATTTCGGCCGCAACACGCATATAGCCACTATCCGGGGGAAAATTGGCCAGGAACGATCCTGGAGCAAACCTCACTCCCCAGGCGCCTGTAGCCCCTAAACCACCACCAATAGGGTGCGCTAATATATAAGGCTGAACACGCTTCTGGTTTTGCTTTCTCACATTATAAGAAGCGTCATCAGAAGGCGCAAAGGCTGTTTGAAAGCGATATAAGGTGGGATTATGTGTAGGCATTTTTATCAGGATGATAAAAACAACCGCTCCAAAAATAGCAAAGGGTAACAGTTTTTTGGTAAATGTCAATATGAAATACAACAACATCGCTACCGGAATTAACACATAAGCTCCCCGTGTACCGGAAAATAACATAGCCCGGAAATACACTAATATCATTATGCCCAATATTACTTTTAGCCACCTGGGAGTAGGCCCCCAGATTAATGCCACACACATCAGACAGCAAATAGCCATATTATAAGAAAAAGCTACGGGATCGCTGAATATGCTGAATTTACGCCAGTGGCCATCGATAAAATACAATGCTGCTGTAAGCGGGTCGGCCAGCGAGGCTTCTTCAAAGCTGGAGAACCCTATATATTCCTGTTTAAAAGCATAGATAGCTGCAATAAACGCCAGCGTTAACCACATACCAATGATAATGCGGATAAGCTGAACACTTCTGATGTTGTACATGAAAATAAAATACATCAGCATTACCAGCGCCAGGCTTCTGATAGTATATACCCATGCCAGCCTGGAAGCCGCAGCCGGATTCACTACTTCAAATAAACAGTACCCTATCCAGATAGATATTACAATACTAACAGGCTTTTTAATAAAAGACCAGTCCGGGTTAAATTTTTGTTTTATCAGAAAACCCAGTATCAGCAATGCTTCCAACCCATCCATCAATGTGCCCAGTGGAAAACTGGTTACATTTAACCGGATAATAAACATAATAGTATAGGCCAGTAGCAATAATACGAGGATACCAAAAGACGGATAAGCTATAATAGCAAATACAGCAGGTAAGGCTACTACCATAATCATAGCCATAACGCCATAAGCCATCCCTCCTTTAGCGATAAGAACAGCCAATACACCAGAGCCGGCCATTAACAAGCAGCAAAGTAGTGCAGTAAGTAAACGCTTTCTTTTGTGTTTACCCTGCTCTAATGGAATGGATATACGGCTAATATTCATCAGAAAAACAAGATTTTAATGAAAAATACAAACACGCTTGCAAAGGCTACTCCAATAGCCACCTTACGGGCAATATCCTTCTCTTTCTCTTCCGGCGTTTGCTTAGGTGGTATTGGGTTAATTCTCATTGGTTACAGGTTTTATTTATTAGCTAACACATCATCTATTTTAGAAGAATAGGTATGCTTAGACGCTACTGATTTTTTATTGGCATTCCGTGCACTCAATAAAGAGAGTACCTGCAAAAACATAAACTTCGGAATTTTAACCAGCGACCTGTATACCCTTACATCAATGCCTGGTTTTAATAACGGAATAATAAACCCGGTAACAAACAGCAACAGGCCAGCCAGCCAGGCGGCCGCAAACCAGGAATGTAGCAACAGGTTAATACCCATGAATAATACAGACAGTATCAGGAATATGAATAAAGGCGGCCTTACCAGGATTACGCCAAACAAAAACTGGTTTCTGCTGGCATTTCTGATTCCGGATGCCATTAAGCGAAAGCCCAGTGTAAAATATTTGAACCAGGTATTTATCCACCGGGCACGTTGTGAAACAAGCTGGTTGGCTCCTGCTGTTTTTTCATCATACACGATGGCGTTTTCCACAAAAGCAATACGCAGGTCTTTTTGAACGATAGCCGCCTGTAGCACTTTATCAAAACCAGCACCATTAATATCCCGGTGTTCCAGGCATTGACGATAGAGCACAGTGGTAAAAGCCATTCCCGAACCTGCCAGCGTAGCAGACGATCCCAGTTCAAATAAAATTTTGCCATCGTAAAAATGATAATAAATATCCCGGGCAGCATCCAGGCAAGCCAGTGTGGTATTCAGGTTCTTAGCCTGCCTTACCCCCTGTACAGCCTGAAACCCTTTATCAAAGTATACGTTTAGTTCTTTCAGGTAATCGGGATGCACCAGGTTATCACTATCAATAATCGTAAGCCTTTCATGCGCACGTTTGAAGCGATGGATGGCATAAAAATGAGAACGTGTATTACCCGCCAGCACCGTTTCAGGTTTTAAAAGCACCACCTTGTTACTGTTAAAATGCAGCCCGGTAATATCACAGTTATCTGCTACTATATAAATAAGGTAGTTCTCGTAATTCATTGCCAGCAATGAATCCACTACCGAAGACAGCATACTGGTTTGTTCATATGCAGTTACAATCACCGCATAATCAGCTTCAACAGCAACACTATTGGTAATGGGTCTTTTACCTGTTAACAGATGAAACAGGTACAGGACCACAGGTATTACCAGGTGTACTCCTACCAGCAACTGTATCAAAATCCATATGCTATAGCATATTGAAAGTATCATTCCAAACGTTTTTTATGCCTTATTTACTATCCAGCCCAACATGCGCTGTTCTTCTGCCAGGTATTGTAACTGTTCTTTTTTAGATGCAGAAACCGATTTACCCGATTCAAACACAGCCACTGTTTTGTCGGATACAATCAGCCATTCTTTGGCGTTGTCCATCACATCCAGTGTTGCGGTATCTATTATAATGAAATCGAATTTTTGCTTTAACGCCTGCAGTTTTTCTTGTATAGTAGCACGATCTGCAATTTCCATTAAAGAAGCATCACCGCCCCTGTTTCCTAATATGGTAAGATTACCATCCTGCTGACCTGATAAGGAAGCTTTACCAGACAGATAGTCTTCTATAAATGTTGCCGGTTTTACCAGGTTGGTAATGGCAGGGTTAGAAAAATTACCATCTATCAGCAATACCTTGCTGTTAGCCACCGACCACGCATACGCCAGGTTTACGGCTAAAAACGTTTTTCCTTCTTTCGCTTCCAGACTGGTAATACCCAATATTTTATCCTGTTCGCTCAAATCACTTCCTATTTCCAATCGCAATGCACGTAGTTGATTTTTCAACAACCGTGTATTTTCAGAAGTATCAGACCAGATGGAATGTAAATCAATATTCCCTCGCTTGACCAGGTTGACAGTTCCTAAAACAGGTATACCAGTTTTATTAGCCAGCAGCTGGCCATCTTCTATCGCATTGTTCATCATAAACAGGATAAAGATGATGAAGGTGCAAAACACAAAACTGATAACACCAGACAAAATCACCAACAGCATTTTTTTAGATGGCTGCGGCGGGCCTGCTATGGCCATTTCTACCTGTTTCAGTTTGTTGGTAGAACCGGTGCCCATATTAAACTCATTCCATTTATTCAGTATTTCCAGGTATTCGCGCGAAGCCACATCGATATCAGTTTCAAAAGACTGTACCATTGCTTCATGCGGCACCAGGTGATACAAGCGGCTGTTTAATCGGGTGAGCTCATTGCTTATAGAAGATACACTGTTTTTAGACAGGTCTAATGCCACTTCCAGTTTCAACTTTTCGCTCACCAGTTCGGTTTTAGCACTCAGCGGACTGTAGATGTATTTATCGGAAGACTCCGCAATTTTATCACCCAGCTTATTACGCAGAGAATCCATTTTTAGTTTGATGCCCTGGTTAAAATTGCTGGTTACATATTGCTGATTCAGCATTTTAAGCTGGTCTTTCAACACCAGTATTTCCTGCTGTACACCTGTCATAGTACCTTCCAGGTACTTTCTGTCTTTAGGCGAAAATTTATTCTCTATTCCCTGCAACGCGGCTTCTGTACTTACAATTTCTCTTTCCGTAACCTCTCTTCTGGTTTCAAAATCGGAGATCTGGCCATAGAGCGCTTTTGCCTGTTCCTGCAGATTTAAAATATGGTTCTGAATTTTGTAGTTTTTCAGCTTCTCCATCTTGGCGTTCATAGCAGCCAGTTTTTCCATTAACAGACGATACAACCAGTCACTGGTTTTAGTTCTGTTGCCTGCTACCCGCGCAGCATAAATGCTGATAAACTCGCTGGTAACAGTATTGGCTATAAAAGCAGATAAGTCTGCATTCTCCGATTCGGATTCTACATCAATATAATCACTGTTGCTTACGCGGTATACCTGGATCGTATTTCTGATAGAGCCTTCATCGTACTTCATAGACTTCACCAGATCATATAATCTTGTATGAAGTTTGGAATCGGGCAACAGCTCTCCCTGCTTTTTATGCAGATTGGTAAATTCCAGAATGGCTTCCTGCTTCTCCTGTTCGGAATAAGCTTCCAGCAATTTGCTGGGTTTTCGGAACGGCTGTTTCGAACCCAGATCGTGCAACATTAACTGGTAAGAAACCTGGTCCAATGTCTGTTTTAACATGATAATCTGGATCATGTTACTGAAATCACGCACCAGTTCATTTTCCTGGCTCTCTGGCTGTCCCGGAATATGTTGGGAAGCATCTGTTAAACCAGTTGAAATGCGTGCGCGTGATATATATTGGTCAGGCATATGACGTACCAGGAAGTACGTGATAATGACTGTGACAATCGGGATGATGATCAACAGCAGCCTGCGGCGATACAGTGCCTTTAAAAAATTGAGGATTTCCATTAGTTTATCTCTTCTAATTTTTTACCTAATATTTCTTCCAGCGAGCTTTTGGCAATAAGCAAATTGCCCTCTGCTGTTATTTTTGCGTTAATCTGGTCAGCTAATCCTGTTGATGCGGTGTTATACTCTGCCAGGGTGGCTTCTCCTTTTTCATACCGGTATCGGGTATCTTTTAAGGACGCTTCCATATCCAGGATGGATTGGCCACGCAAGCGAACTACTGCCATGTATTGAACATACAGGTAGTAACGCTGTTTTACCTGGGCCTCTATCGTAAGCTGATATTCAGCAAACTCGGCTTCGGCAAACTTTTTCTCTTCTTTGGCCAGTTTAATGGCAGGTGCTTTGGTAAGAATACTTCCAAAGTTGATCACCAAACCTAACTGATAACCATTAAAGATGCTGGGATTGACAATGTTTGTACTGTTGTTAGGGCTGTACAGGTATGAGAAGCTCAGGATATCGAACCATCCTGCCTTTGCCTTTTTAACATTCGCATCGGCCATGGTCATCCGGAATCCATACATTTTCACCCGTGGGTAATTCGTTTTTGCAGTTTGAATAAGCTTTTCAAGCAGTGGGTAATTTACATCGGGGATCATCGACTCTTGCCCCCGAACAGCGCTCACAGCAGTTAAACTTAAAACAAGCAAAAGTAACTTTAACCTGTTGTGCATAGAGTTAATCAATTTTATATAAGGTACTGACAATACAGCGATATATGCAAAAATGAAGCATTTAAGTTAGTTTTTACTTAAAGAGCCCTTTAATATTGTCAATTAAACTTAAAAACGCTTTAAGACGCAACAATAGTTTTGCTATAAATACAGTAACATTGTTTTCTAAACCCCTTATCAGCGTGAAGCATCCTCTAACATTTTATCGCTTTGTGTTCCATGAAAAGGAACAAAGAAATTATTGTGCCATAGGCATAGTTGCAGGCATCATTTATCTGATACTGTTAAGACTTTTATTTCCCTTTCCCAGCTTTTATGCAGACTCGTATACGTATATTGATGCAGCAGCAGACAACCTTGCCATCAGCTACAGGCCTATACAATACAGCGAGTTCATCAATTTCTTTCATCACTTTGGCAGTTCTGATTTTGCATTAATAGCATCACAGTATTTAGCAAACGTTATAGCCAATCTATTCCTCTTCTTTACATGCGTGTTCCTTTTTCCATTATCGCGCCTATCAAAGAATATACTATTTGCCATACTTGTATTTAACCCGCTTTACCTGTTCGCTGCCAACTTTGTATTAAGTGACTCTTTATTCTGTAGCCTTACAGTAGCCTGGTTTACACTATTGCTATGGGTTATATACAAACCCAACGTAGTGAATATGCTGGGCCAGTTTATTTTAATGATATTGTTGTTTAAGCTGAGATACAATGCTCTTATATTTCCTGCGTTTACGACACTGGCATTACTGTTTAGCAAACAAGCCTTGTGGAGAAAGATAAGTGTGGTGATAGTAAGCTTTGGTATTATGTTTTTACTGGTGCAGAAAATAAGCGAGAAAACAGAGTCGCTTACCGGCACCCATACTTTTTCGGCATTTAGTGGCTGGCAAATGGCCAGCAATGCTATGCACATACAACGACATATCCCTGAAACCGACACTGCCGATTTTGATGATGATGAACTGGCTATAAACCAGCATATCGTTGAATACTTCGCAGCTCACAAGAATGAGCCATATGAAGAAGTAACAGCAGCCTTCATATGGGACAAGGGCAGCCCATTAAAGAAGTACCTTTATAAATATGGCAAAAAGAATGGCTATTCCACTTATTTTGAAACTTGGACCGCCCTTGGACCTGTGTATAATCAATTTGGTGTAAAAGTGATTTCGCAACACCCTGCGGCCTACCTGCAATATTTCTTATGGCCTAATACCAAACGCTACTTCCTGCCACAAATGGAAGCCTACAGCACTTATAATGAAGGACGTGACAGTGTAGATAAAAGTGCTGCTAAGTATTATCATTATAGAACTAATAAAATCACAAACGCCAACGCAAAACTGCATGTTGCTATGCTAGCGCCCTGGGAGTATCTGTTTCCTGTGCTGAACTTTATATTTATACTGGCAGGACTGTTGTACGTAGTAATGAGGGCTTATAAAAAAGCGCCCCGCTTATTTAACCAGGCGCTGATTCTCTTTAGTACATTTTATCTGGGTAACCTGTTTTTTGTATCGGCCGTAGCGCCTAACGTGTTCAGGTATCACCTGTTTATTATTACACTGGCCATACCTTTTATCATTTATCTCTGCTCGTTTTTAATAGGGCAGAAAGAAAAAGCTCAATAGTATAAAAGCAGAATGGGCATTGTAACATGCCCATTCTGTCGATATTATTGTTTCTGTAAACCTGTTTTCGTAATCACGCACGACTCCTGGTAAGACTCATAGTCGGTATTAATTTCCCAAAGATTGTGATGCGCTTTATTCAGGATATTCTCTGCTGCCAGCCTTCCCATTAAAATGCTATGGTCCTGGTTATTATATTTAAAAGCACCATAGCGACCAATTACCTGCAAATTCTGTATGGAGGAAAGATATTGTTCAATGGGCTGCAGGTGATGTTTATAATTGGCACTATATACCGGGTAGCACCTTGGTATCCTGTATACCAATCCATCAGTGATAGCCGCATCTTTAATTAATCCGGTACGCTTCAACTCTTCTTTGGCTAAATTAATGAGTTTATCATTATCCCATTTCCAGAACTCATCGCTATCATAACACCAGTATTCCAACGCACAGATGGTGCTATTCTCCTCTCCGTACAATCCAGGCACCCAGTTTCTGAAATTGGTAAGCCGTCCCATGCGTAAATCATTGCTATGTACATAAATCCAGTTATCCGGAAATAAGTCCTTCGCCTGCACATTCAGGAAAACGATCACCGTATTTCTGTAAGTAAGGCTGGACGCATGTTGCTGAATAGATTCTGGAACATCTGGCAGTCGTTGCGTAAGTAATGACAGCGGCATGGAAGAGATAATCTGATCGTATTCTTTGATGGTTCCATCTTCCAGCTCCAGTGCATAAGCAGTATTATCACGGGTAAGCACCCTTTTTACAGGCGTATTCAGGTACACATGGCCACCTTGTTTTTGTATAAAATCAGCCATCCGCTCGTAAATGATACCCGATCCATCAGTAGGATATGCAAACTGATCTACCAATGTTTTATGCTTGTTGCCTTTTCCCCCGGTAAAACCGTTGATAATAGCCTCCCATAAAGAAAGCTTTTTAATACGCTGTGCGGCAAAATCGGCGTTCAGCTCACGGGTAGAAATGCCCCAGAGTTTTTCGGTGTAAGTTTTAAAGAAAATTTCAAACAGTCTTTTTCCAAAGCGGCTTGTAACCCAGCCTTCAAAAGAGGATTCATCTGTTCCCTTACGCATTTTTTGTACACCATAGCTGGTTAAGCTACGGCCTGCTTCTATCAGACCCAGATTTTTCAGGGCATTAAAAGGCTTCAGCGGATAATGGAAAAAGCGTTTCTTATAATAAATACGGGTTAACCTGTTGACCATTTCATAATCGGTTCCCGCCAGTTCCAGCCATAGTTCATTCACCCTCACATCGTTACTAAAAAAACGATGAGGCCCCAGATCTACCTTTTGATTCCACAAGCTAATAGTTTTAGCCAGCCCTCCTACTGCATCTGAAGATTCGTAAATATCAACTTCCTTTAATTGTTTTGATAACTGGTACGCAGCAGTGATTCCTGCCGGTCCAGCCCCTATAACAGCTACTTTCAAGGTATGAGGGTTTTAAATTATTCGCATGAAAATATAGTTTTATGCGGAAAAAAAAGGGAATAAATACATTCATTTGATGCAGCATTTACGAAAGGACTGTTGTCTACTTTTTAATTACCGTTTTTTCGGCCAAAACTCACTGGCTTCATTAATAAGCAGCCCCGCCCAACCAGGCGGGGTTTTATTTTTCCCGATTTAATAATTTATTTACTGATCGCGTAAGCATCCTTTTTAAAGAGCTTAGTATGTTTGCACTGCTTATTTATGAAGACCAGCGGACAACAGGCCCAATGTGTACTGCCTGTTTTCCGCCTGGCACAAGTTTCTCCCCTAAAAACGATATGCAATTGATTATAAAAGCCTTTTTTTGCATATCAATCAAAATCTACTATGTTTTTTAACCTGGTTGTTACCTTATTATTAGTTGCCTTAAACGGCTTTTTTGTGGCCGCAGAATTTGCTATTGTTAAAGTAAGAGCTTCACAGCTGGAAATAAGAGTTAAAACCGGCAATAAAACCGCAGCCCTCGCCAAACACATTGTTTTACATTTAGATGGCTACCTGGCAGCCACCCAATTAGGAATTACCCTGGCAAGTCTGGGGCTTGGCTGGATAGGCGAACCCGTGGTATCTGAAATGATCATCAGCCTGGTGTCTATTTTCAACAAAACACCTAATCTGGAACTGATTCATCACATTTCCCTTCCGGTAGCTTTTGCAATCATCACCGTTTTGCATATCGTGTTTGGAGAACTGGCACCTAAGTCACTGGCTATACAACGTTCAGAAAAAACAACTTTACTGATAGCCTACCCGTTACAGTTTTTCTATACTATTTTCCGTCCGTTCATCTGGTTATTAAACAGTATTGCCACTGTTATTTTAAAAGCCATAGGCATTACCAATACTCACGGATCGGAAATACACAGCAGTGAAGAGCTGCGCTATATTGTGGAACAAGGACGTGAAAGCGGTACTATTGAGGAAGCCGATTTTGATATCATTATCAATGCCTTTGATTTTTCAGGCCGCATGGTAAAGCAGGTGCAGATACCACGCATACAAGTTACCGCTGTAGACCTGAATACCTTTAATGAAGAAGTACTGGAAAAACTGATTGAAGATGGTTATTCCCGGATGCCTGTGTACGACAAATCGTTCAATGACGTAAAGGGTATTATTTATATGAAGGACATTCTGCTGAAACTGCGCAGGAAAGAACCTTTGGATTTAAGAACCATTACCCGCCCGGCATTATTTATTCCTGAAAACATGCACATTGGTAAGCTGCTAAAGGAATTTCAGGTGAAACACCACCAAATGGCTATTGTAGTAAATGAGTATGGCGATGTAACCGGTATTGTAACAATGGAAGATCTGCTGGAAGAGCTGGTAGGCGAAATACAGGATGAGTACGATAACGAAACACCGGTAGTACAACAAACAGGCGATAAATTATATAAAGTACTGGCATCCGCTTCTCTGGACGATATCAACGAATTATTACCACGCCCCATTGAAAAAGAAGGCCAGATAGTAACCCTGGGCGGAATTGTTATTTTTCATTTGCGCAGAATTCCCCGTTTAAATGATACAGTGGTAATTGACAATTATGAGGTAACAGTGGTGCAGATGAAAATGAACAGCATTGTAAGCCTGTTGGTGAAAGATCTGAACTAAGGCTCCATTCTATTCTTACTCCTTAACTTTTTATGTTCGAATAACTACCGGCAATTAGAGTATGTAAAAACACCTTAAATTGCCGGCAAATAGGCATTGCTGCTATTTATGAACGATTTCTAAAAACTATACAGTATGAAGAAGGCGCTAATTTGTGGGATCTCTGGCCAGGACGGTGGATACATAGCTAAATTTCTACTGCAAAAAGGATTTGAAGTGTACGGAGGCTCCCGTGATGCCCAGATGGCTTCTTTTAAAAATCTTGATATTCTGGGTATTAAAAACCAGATTCAGCTCATCTCTATTAATATTAATGATTTCAGAAGCACGCTACAAACTATTATAAAGGTTAAACCCGATGAAATATACAATCTGGCAGGTCAAAGCTCTGTTGGCTTGTCTTTTGAACAACCAGTGGAAACCCTGGAAAGTATCACCATAGGTACTTTAAATATCCTGGAAGCCATCCGCTTTTCTAATTTACCCATCAAATTTTATAACGCAGGCTCCAGTGAATGCTTTGGAGATACCGGTGAAGAAGCGGCTACTGAAAAAACGCCGTTTATGCCCCGTAGCCCTTATGCAGTAGCTAAATCTACAGCTTTCTGGCTGGTGAACAACTACCGGGAATCTTATCAGCTCTTTGCCTGTACGGGCATTTTGTTTAACCACGACTCCCCTTTACGGCCTGAACGGTTTGTTACGAAGAAAATTATTGCCGCTGCCTGTCGTATATATAAAGGCTCAACAGAGAAGCTACAACTGGGTAATGTGGAAATAGCCCGTGATTGGGGCTGGGCGCCTGAATACGTAGAAGCGATGTCACTGATGTTACAACAACCACAGCCCGATGACTATATTATCGCAACAGGCAAAACACACAAGCTGGTTGATTTTATAGATTACACTTTCAAATACCTGGGAATGAACTGGGCCGAGCATGTGACAGTAGACAACTCGCTGTTGCGACCAGCAGACTTGAAAACAGGAAGGGCTAACCCGCAAAAAGCTTATGATAAGTTAGGTTGGAAAGCAGCATTTTCTATGGAAAATGTTATAGAAAATATGATCGCCTTTGAACTGGAGCGTTTGTAAGTGGCCTCGCCAGGAATCGAACCTGGATCTGGAGCTTCGGAAACTCTTATACTATCCATTGTACTACAAGGCCAAAAGTAATTACCACAGATTTTGTGATAGCGGGCACAAAAGTAGGGTTTCTTTCATTAAAGATGATAAAAATATAAAGGTGGGTAATTACCCACCTTTATATTTTTATCATTTAGCTACAATGATATAACCAGAGAATCAGCATAACAGGAAGATTATTCCACGATAATCCCTTTACGAATATCAACCCATTCTATCACACGAGGCAATGCTATATGAAACCAGGCTGTATACTTGTGTGGCTGTAATTGTAAAGACTCCAGAATGCTTTCTATGCTTTTAAAACAATAATCTTTTACTTCAGCAGCATCAGGCAGAATCAAGCCATTATACTCCCCAATAAACACATGGTCTAATTCATGTTCAATAAGATTATTATCTAACTCTGCCCTATAAATAAAATCGAAAGCTTTTTCTAATTCAGTAGTAAAGCCCATTTCTTCCTGTAAGCGCTTTTGCGCAGCCTGCATAATATTCTCGCCAGGCTTGGGATGACTACAACATGCATTGGTCCACAATCCTCCGCTATGATATTTTTGAACAGCACGTTGCTGCAAAAGCATATCACCCTTACTATTAAAAATAAATACGCTAAATGCCCTGTGTAAAGCAGCTTCTCTATGAGCTGTCATTTTCTCCATTGTACCAACCTCACGGTCAAATTCATCTACTAAAGTAACCTCTTCCATGTATTGCATAATTTATTTCAGGAAACCCCATGAGTAATCATAACCTATTGATGATAGGAAAAGATAAAGGTTTATATTATTGTACTACGTAAAATCTTACCAGTTTGTGTAAGAGATCAATGAATTTGTAGAAAAAAACGGACAATTTCCTTTTTATTCGAATCAATAACGTTGCAAGTGAGTTTTAAGCATTTTTCGTGCAAAGTGAATTCTGCTTTTAATAGTACCTAATGGCTCCCCTAAAATTTCAGAAATTTCAAAGTATTTAAACCCATCATAATAAAGCAGGAATGGATTCCGGAATATCTCTGGTAAATCTCTTAACGCTTTATGAATTTCGCGCATATTAATCGCGCCGATGGCTCCATTGGTGGTGACACATTGATTGGTATTTAACAGAAAATCGTTGGGAGTACTATCAAACAGTACATTCTGTTTACTTCTGCGTCTGTAATTGTTGATAAAAACATTACGCATGATAGTATACAACCACGCTTTAATGTTAGTTCCCACATTGTATTTTTCCTTGTTGGCAAGGGCACGGAACAGAGTTTCCTGATACAAATCTTTAGCGGATTCTGTATCACGAGTAAGCGTAACGGCAAATGGCTTTAAAAAATCCACATTGCTCATTAGCATTTGGTTGAATTCTAAAGTAGACATAAGGCAATGGTGCTTGTAAGGTATTATACCTAAATCTACTCAAAAAGACGGCCAAATACAAATTTTACCGTTAAATTCTTTAACAAATTATCCTGACATGTGTATCACCATAAATCAGGGGGTATTACCTTGCAGTCCAACTGGTTTGCCCATGCTGGGTAAAGGAAAACTTCTTAACCTCACCCCCCATTGCTTTTAACACTTCTGTGACTGCGTATCTAGTATTACCCGGACAATAAAAAAACATAAATCCGCCACCGCCTGCCCCTGATATTTTTCCTCCGGTAGCACCTGCATTCTTGGCTTTATTGTATACCTCTTCAATAAGAGAATTGGAGATATTATGGGCCATTTTTGTTTTTTCCTGGAAACCATAGTCCAAAATTGCACCAATTTCGTGCAACTGGCCCCGCAACAACGCTTCTTTCATGAGGCGAGCCTGTTCCTTCAGGTTATGCATAGCAACCAGCGAATCCTGCCTGTTATTATTCACATTCGCTTGTTGTTCTTTAATGATATTGGCAGATTCTCTGCTGGTAGCAGTAAAATATAAAACCAGATTATTCTCCAGCTCGTGCAGATATTCCTGTCGGATGCGCAATGGGTTTACAATTACTTTATCATCTGCGTAAAACTCCATAAAGTTAAACCCGCCAAAAGTAGCAGCATATTGATCCTGTTTCCCTCCTGCCAGTTGCAGATCCTTTCTTTCTATTTCAAATGCGTAATGCGCAATATCATATTCACCCAGTGGCAGTTTTAAAGCCTCGGCAAATGCCCCTATGATAGAAACGACCAATGTAGATGATGTGCCCAGCCCTGAACCTGCTGGCGCATCCACATAGGTAGATAATTTAAAACCAGGAGCTTTGGGCATACCATAGTCTTTGGCTATACGATTAATAATTCCTTTAGCCAACTGTAATTTGCCTTCGATAGGCAAAGGCAATGTTGCATCAAACACTTCCATCTCCCCTCTATCCAATGCTTCCAGTACTATTTTGGGTTCATCCAATAGTTCGATAGAGGAATGGGCATGTAAAGAAATGGTGGCATTTAAGATAGCACCACCATATAAATCGCTGTAGGGACTTACATCTGTTCCACCGCCTGCCAGTCCTAACCTAAGGGGGGCTTTACTCCTATATAACATACTATTTTACCAATCCTTTCAAATACCTGCCATATCCGCTTTTGGCATATTCTTCAGCCAGCACCAATAATTGATTTTCATCTATAAAGCCCATACGATAAGCCACTTCTTCAATACAGCCTACTTTGGTGGCCTGCCTTTTTTCTATTACGCGCACAAACTCACAAGCATCACTTAACGATTCAAAGGTACCTGTATCTAACCAGGCAACCCCCCTGTTCATTACGCCCACATGCAGGTCGCCTTTTTCCAGGTAAACTCTATTCACGTCCGTGATTTCATATTCTCCACGCGGAGAAGGTGCTATGTTTTTAGCTATTTCAATCACCTGGTTATCATAAAAATATAACCCGGGCACAGCGTAGCTGGATTTTGGAACAGCTGGCTTTTCTTCTATAGACAGCGCTTTGAAATCTTCATCAAATTCTACTACTCCATACCTCTCCGGATCATGCACCTCGTAGGCAAAAATAGCAGCACCATCCACATTGTTGAATGACTGAACTAACTGACTAAAACCAGCACCCCAGAAAATATTATCTCCCAATATAAGGGCAACTTTATCATCCCCCACAAACTTTTCTCCTATAACAAATGCCTGAGCCAATCCATTAGGAGTTGCCTGCACTGCATAAGAGAAAGAACATCCCAGCTTTTTGCCATCTCCCAAAAGACGCTTAAACTGAGTACTATCTTCAGGAGTAGTAATTACCAGAATATCCTTAATACCCGCCAGCATCAGAACTGACAACGGGTAGTAAATCATTGGTTTATCATAAATAGGCATTAACTGTTTGCTAATGCCTTTTGTAATAGGATATAAACGGGTGCCAGACCCACCAGCAAGAATAATTCCTTTCATACAAGGTTGTTAGTATGCTAAGATAGGGATTGAACGGGAATTACTTCTTACTGGTTTTGTCAATTGTTATCTAATTGGTTCCTGAAGAAGCTAATTCCTGCAAATGAGCATCAATCCAGTTTATTCTGCTGGTTAACCAGCTTTTCAAATAGGCGACTTCACCATCATACGACCCCGTTACTACTGCATTGGGCATTACATATATGTTTAAGATATCCCAGGTTTTAAAATTAGCACCCTGCGAATACTTCAGGTAAGCAGCTGTTGCGTCAATTTTGTCCTGCAACTTATTAAGCCTGGTGCGCACACTTTGCCAACGTGTAATTGCCTGCTGAGCAAATACCTTATCTTCAAACAAACGTGACATCCATTTGGCATTCTTCACCCACCAGCCCTCAGGGTTATCATTTCCGTTATAGTCGATGTTTCCAGCTGCAATATCAAAGTCCCATACCGGGCCCATTTTCAATAAACTATCCCGATCTTTATACATTAAAACACTTTGATGAAACAACGCATCATTATTCTTAAATAATTCATTCACCCAAAACCAGTTAATAAAGGTGGTGGGATTGATATAAGCAGCATATCCTTTAGTGGGATCGGTAAAGCTGCTTCCATAAATAGCATCTTCGGTAGCCTGTATATAGTTTTGGATATAAGTGTTCTGAGCAATTACTCCCTCATCAGGATCTTTAATAGTAAAGGGAACACCTTGCGCACTATAGAACCAATTAGGCTCATCCAGGCGAGCATCTACTTCCAACCTGTATCCCCCCGATATTTTAGACGCACTTATATCATCTTCATCCAGCTCTTTAATATTTACCCTGTTCGTGGCAACTTTAATATGTTCCCCTAACTGATAATTTCCTACATAGGTTCCATTCAGAAATACTTCTACAAATTGATAACGAGGAGTATATTCTAATTCCAGAATTTTGCTCGTTTCAAATGCCAGATAGTTACGCATCAATGATTTATCAGAATAATTAGCCAGCAATGCCCATTCTTTATCAGCAGGCATCCCTAATATTTCCGCTTTACTGTTCAATTTTATTTTATATGGCTTCTTAGGCATATCCCAGGTAGTGTTGCCCCTGCCCCTGATTTGCATATCCCCCTCATAGCTATTAAATAGCAGTCCGTTACCATTAATAGAAATGTGCCCGTTTACATAATCTTCTTTTGAGGTGATGGCCGCAGCGTCAACCGTGGTAAGATAAACTATAGGTAAACCCGTAAATTGAGAGAGAGAAACTGTATACTTTTTTTCGTCGCCATTGTCTGCCTTTACAGTGTATGTAACCGGCGCAGTAAAATCATTCAATGTGGTATCTGAGTGTTGAACAACACTACCGGCAAGTACTTCCTTTCCATTGATTTCAAAAGTGGCTATTAAAGAATCCATCTTACCGTTTAATGCAGGAAACACACCTGTAACTGTACTATCGCCCACAATACATATTATATCTTCTGTTAAACGGCCGGGGTTATTTACTGCCTTAAATTTTAGAGAAACGAGTGCTTTGTCTGAAGATTCCGGCACAACAACGGCTTCTACATGGTCTTTTTTACAGGCTGTATTCAATAATACTACAGCTAAAGCAAAGACTGCAAGCTTTTTTAAACGGGAGAACATAGGATTTAAGTGGTTTGGGTTTGGGGCGCGAAATTAAAAAAAACTTAATAAAGCCTGATTAAAAGAGAATTTATGTCCTGTGAAATAGCAAAAACTTAACAATTTATTAAACTCAGTGTTATAACACTTTAGACATTATCATTTTGTTAATTTAGAAACATGACACGCATATTTGCAATATCTCTACTGCTTGCCATTCTGGTGATGACGCTTAGTCTCACCAAATGGGATACAAATGAGATTGGCGTAGACTATACTCTGGCTTATATTCGCAATAATTGCGTAGGTTTTGCCTCGGCCACCAGTCAGCTAAATAGTGAAATTGAAAAGTTGGCTTCAGGCAATTCAGCTTCCCTGGCAAAAGCGAAAGAAAAACTGTTTACCTGCAGGGCTAACTACAAAAAACTGGAATTTTTTTTAGAATACTTCCTGCCATATCCAACCAATATTTATAACCGACCGGTAACATTTGAAATAGAGGATCCATTACCAGAATATCAAAGCCCTATAGGCTTACAAGTGATAGAGCAGCTACTCTATGGCAACCAAGAGGAGATAGACCTGAAAAGCTTAAAGGAACAAGCAGCTGCAGTTGCTGATGCTGCCCAGGATCTTCGCAAATCACTTTATGGCTTATCTATATCAGACTCCAGGATTCTGGAAAGCATTCGCCTGGAAATGATCAGAATTGCCACACTAGGAATTACAGGTTACGACACACCTGCTTCCGGAAATTGTATCACAGAAACAAATGCAGCTCTGGGGGCTGTGCAAACAGTATTACAACCTTATCTGCAAATAAAAAATGTACCTGTTGCTGATACGGTGGATAAATACCTGAACCAATGCCTGCATGCCACTATGCAGACTGATTTTAATTCTTTCGACAGGCTAGCATTTCTACATGATGCCATGCTCCCTCTTCAAAACAGCCTGGGGCAACTGATTAAAGATTTAAAACTTGAAATCTGTTCTCAGCCTTATATCAATTATAACGCTCCGCATATTTTTAGTCGGGACTTTCTTACAGTAGATGCACCTAATGAAAATGCATTAACAGATAGAAAGCTAATAGCCATTGGCAAAAAGCTTTTTTTTGACCCCATTCTATCCGCCAACCATCAAAAAAGCTGTGCGTCATGTCATCAACCTGGCAAATTCTTTACAGACAAGCTTGCCAAAGGGCTTTCTATTGATAACCATACCTTCCTGAAACGGAATACTCCCGGATTGCTATACGCTGCATTTCAACGGAAACAGTTCTGGGATGGCAGAGTTAGCAGTCTTGAAGATCAGGTAACAGATGTAATAACCAATTCAAAAGAAATGAACGGAGATACAACTGTGATCCTGCAGCAGCTCAACCAGCATCCGGAATACAGCAAACTTCTCCAGCCATATGTTCAGGCTACATCAGATAACACTATCAATATGGCGATTGTTACTAAGGCAATAGCTGCTTATGAACGCAGCCTGGCTCCTATGAATTCGCTGTTTGATAAGTATATGAATGGACAAATCTCTAAACTTACACCACTACAAAAAGAAGGCTTTAATTTATTCATGGGCAAAGCCCAATGCGCTACCTGTCATTTCCCCCCCTTGTTTAACAGCTTGTTACCACCTGCATTTGACATTTCAGAATTTGAAGTGATTGGCACTCCTCTGAATAAGCATTTAACAAAAGCTATTACGGATACAGATAGCGGCTACTATCATACGGTACCATTATCCTTTACAATACAATCTTTTAAAGTACCTACAGTAAGGAATATCGCGCGCACTGCCCCTTACATGCACAACGGTGCCTTTTCTAATCTACAGCAGATACTGGATTTTTATAACAAAGGAGGTGGAGTAGGCATTGGCATAGCAGTTCCACATCAAACCCTTTCTGAACAACCGCTTCAACTAACAGGCAGAGAATTGAAAGCCATTAAAAGCTTTTTACATACACTCACCGACCAACTATCCGACACGCAAAATAATACCTTACAACCATGAGAATAATTTTTGTATTGCTCGTTTTATGTACACAATTGTCCTATCCCTATGCACAGGAATTAATAAGAGGTCCTTATTTGCAAATAGCTACTTCCAGCAGCATTGTTATCAGATGGCGAACAGACCTTCCAGCGACCGGCCTGGTTACGTTTGGAACAGATAGCTTACAAAGCAATACCATCATAGAAGACTCATTCCCAACTAATGAACATGTAGTTCAATTAATCAATCTGCTACCTCATACAAAATACTATTATAAAATAGGCATCAGTAAAAGCCACCTGCTCTCAGACACCTACAACTTTTTTTATACCATGCCTGTACCAGGCACTTCAGAACTATACCGCATTGGCGTATTTGGAGATTGTGGCAATAACTCAACCAACCAACGAAATGTAAGAGACCAACTGGAAAAATATCTTGATACCAATCATCTTGATTCCTGGATTCTTTTGGGAGATAACGCTTATTGGAGTGGGACTGAAGACCAGTACCAATCTGGTTTTTTTAATCTTTATAAAAACAACCTGCTAAAAAACGCTCCCTTATGGCCCAGCCCTGGCAACCATGATTATGCCAATAGTACCAGTTTGCAAATCAGCCATGCAATGCCCTATTACAACATTTTCAGTTTTCCGGTCAATGGCGAAGCTGGTGGAATAGCCTCACATAATGCTTCTTATTACTCTTTTGACTTGGGGAATATTCACTTCCTATCCTTAGACTCGTATGGAATGGAAACAGAAAAGAGATATAAACTTTATGATACATTAAGCCCGCAGGTTCAATGGATAAAAAAAGACCTGGATTCCAATAAAAACAAAGATTGGATTATAGCCTACTGGCATCACCCACCTTATACTATGGGCTCACACAACTCAGATGTAGAAACTGACCTGGTAAGAATAAGACAAAACTTCATCCGTATATTAGAAAGATATGGGGTAGATCTTATTTTATGCGGGCACAGCCATGTTTATGAAAGATCTTCGCTTATGAAGGGATTTTACGATAATGCAGCCTTGTTTAATCAGGACAAGCATACACTGAGTAGTTCGTCGGGCCTTTATGATGGAAGTGATAACTCTTGTCCTTATATTAAAGATTATGATGGCACTGTGTATGTAGTAACAGGTTCTTCAGGACAGCTGGGTGGTCAAGCCCCGGGATTTCCAATGAAAATGATGCAATATTCTAACTCACAAAATGGCGGCAGTATGCTATTAGAAGTGCAGCAGAACAGATTGAATGCAAAGTGGATTTGTGCTGATGGAACAATCCGTGACCAGTTTGTAATGATGAAAAGTGTAAATCAGTTTCATCAATATACCGTTGCTGAGGGAAGTAATCTTATGCTACAAGCTTCTTATTTAGGCAGCTACAACTGGAGTACAGGCAATACAAACAAATCAGCCTTATCAATAACCCCATCCATAGGCTTACATAACTATACTGTTCGCGACAATTACAATTGCCTGGCAGATACCTTTTCAGTACAAGTCATTGCCGCTGACTGGAAGAAAGAAGTTACTATAGTACCTAACCCTTCTCCAAGTGGCACGGTAAAAATAAAAATTCAAAATGACTACCCAATAGCCGCCTCATTGATACTCACCGATATGTCAGGCAGAATCATTTATCAAACCCATTTATCCCTAACAAAAAGCCCCCAGGCATTTTTACCTGGAGGCTTACCAAAAGGAATATATAACTTAACTGTAATTATTAACAGTAAAATAAGTACGCAAAAAATGCTAATACTGGAATAACCATTTAGCTATTCCAGCGATTTCAATGTTGGTAAAAGCAGATCTTTCTCAGATAATTCAAACAAATCGGAAGACAACTGCCAATCTATATTAATATCTGCATCATTATAAATGAGACCGCCCTCAGCTGCCTTATTGTAATAGTTATCACATTTGTAAAAAAAGGTAGCGGTTTCACTTAACACCACAAAACCATGGGCAAAGCCCCGTGGAATAAACAACTGCTTGCCATTTTCAGCCGTTAATTCAACAGCCACATGCTCGCCATAAGTAGGAGAGTCTTTACGTATATCTACCGCAACATCCAGCACCTTCCCGGTTAATGCGCGAACAAGTTTAGCCTGTGCAGCATCTCCTTTTTGAAAGTGGAGTCCACGTAAAACTCCTTTCGATGAAAAAGATTGATTATCCTGTACAAAAGAAACATCCCAACCTGTTTGGTCAGCAAATTTTTGTCTGTTGAAGCTCTCAAAAAAATATCCCCTGCTATCATGAAATACAGTATCATGAATAATAAAACAACCATCCAGTTTTGTTTTTTCCGCCTTCATAATCTTTTTAAAATATACTATCTGTCCAGATATTGTTTTTCATAATATTGCTGATAAGCACCTGATGTTACATTTTTCAGCCATGCCTCATTTTCTAGGTACCAGTCAATGGTAGCACTCAGGCCTTCTTCAAAAGTAACAGATGGCTTCCACCCCAACTCCTTATTGATTTTTGAGGCATCAATAGCATATCTGAGGTCATGCCCTGGCCTGTCTTTCACATAAGAAATCAGCTGCTCACTATTTCCAGCCTCTCGGCCCAGCTTTACATCCATTTGTTTACACAATAGTTTCACCAGATCAATATTCTTCCATTCATTAAAACCACCCACATTGTAACTGTCATGGTTTTTTCCCTGATGAAATACTACATCAATAGCTCTGGCATGGTCTATTACGTATAACCAGTCCCGCGTATTATCTCCTTTTCCGTATACCGGTAAAGGCTTATTGTTGATGATGTTATTAATAAACAGGGGAATCAGCTTCTCTGGAAAGTGATTGGGGCCATAGTTATTGGAACAGTTAGTTATTACATAACCTAATCCATATGTTTCACCATATGCTCTCACAAAATGATCCGAGCCTGCTTTGCTTGCAGAATAGGGAGAATTGGGAGAATAAGGAGTCGTTTCTGTAAAAAAGCCGGAGTCACCCAATGTGCCGAAAACTTCATCTGTAGAAACATGATGAAATCTATGATTTTGATAATCGCCTTTCCAGGCTTCCTTCGCTACATTTAGTAAGTTAACAGTTCCAATGATGTTAGTATACACGAAATCAAGAGGAGAAAGAATAGACCTGTCTACATGTGACTCTGCTGCCAAGTGAATAATATCAGTAATTTCATGTTTTTTGAAAATATCAGCCAAAGCAGCTGCATCCAGAATATCAGCCTTTTCAAATTTGTAATTTGTAGCATTTTCTATATCACTCAAATTTTCCAGATTCCCCGCATAGGTTAAAGCATCCAGGTTCACTATTGCGTAATCAGGATAACGATTTACAAACAAACGAACCACATGTGAGCCTATAAAACCAGCTCCTCCGGTAATCAATATTTTCTTTGACATTAAACGTTATTTAAAATAAACAGCTACGGGAAACTAAAGAATAAACTTACTAGTAAAGTACACATCCACCACACACCTTCATTTTTAATAGTACTAGTTGACGAAGATAGGGTAAGGAAATTCATGAACAAATACAATAATTTTGCAATTTATAAAAAACTGACTTAAAATACCTTTTGTGGCAAATCCCTAAACATTTTATATGTAAGTGAACTTTGGGGGAAAACTACTACCCACACGGTCAGGAACATAATTTTGAAATCTACTGCAAGACTTTTATGGCTATTATACCACATTTCCAAAGCACCCTTATAAGGAGCAATTACTTTTTCATAAAACTCATGGGGCGGCAATGAGGAAGCTGAAATGAGGGCTTCCTCATCTCTGAAAACTACAGATCCTATTCCTGTAATACCAGGTCTGGAATTGTAAACCTGGTATCTGATATTCTCCGGATAAGCATCAAAAGTTCGGGTAACCAGCGGGCGAGGCCCTACCAAACTCATATCTCCCTTAATTACATTGATGATTTGAGGCAGCTCATTAATTTTTGTCATCCTCAAAAACTTTCCCATAGGCAACAAACGGGGATCGTTACGCAAAGTGATGCTTCCCGTTCCTATGTTAGGACTATTTTTGAGCATTGTTGCAAATTTCAAAATATCGAAATTCTCATTCCTGAACCCAATCCTCCTTTGCCTGTAAAAGATATAGCCCTCCCCTGTACACCGTAACAAAATGATAATGGGTATTAACAAAGGAGATAGAATAATAATCAGCAGGATTGCCACAAACAAATCAATAACCCTTTTAATAAAAAGATACATACTTTTCCTTTACATTTTTTGGTCTAAATTCAAACCAGTTTCAATATGTTTAAACCCCGGCAATAAACTTGTCAGTAATGTCACAACATTTTGTTTATTAGCATCCCTCGCAAACAATTGCTCTATTTCTGAAACCACTGCATCAATTTCTGCCCTGCTTTGTCTTTCCCTGTTTTTAATTACACCCAGAGAAGCATACTTATCCCATAATGGCTTTTCTTTTTCTGTATAAAACTCTTCGAATAATTTTTCGCCGGAGGTTTCGCTATTAAAAAGATACACGGGATATTTATTCTCCGCAATAAGCGGCGTTGCCAGCCGGGCCTCTTCTTCGGTTTTGCATAAGATTATCTGACACCCAAACTGTTGTAAAAAAGGGTCAATGATAGAAGCAAAGCTGGTCAAGTCCTCTTCAGGCGATAATCTGGGAAAGAAAATATCGCCTGTTTCTCCCAGTATACATGACAACAGACATATTTCGCCAGATTCTTTAGGAGACACAAAGAAACGCTTTACATCTGCCGGACATGATAAAGGCTGCCGTTTAGCAACCCGCTCAATAAAACCAGCCAATAAACTGCCATTAGAAAATGCGACATTGGCAAATCGGGCGGTAGTGATTTTCAAATCTCTTGAATAGGCCATAATCATCTCCTCCATCAACTTCTTACTAGCCCCCATTATATTTACAGGGTTGGCAGCCTTATCCGTTGATACACAGAAGAAATGCCTGGGCGGATGTTGAACCAACAGATCAAGAAGGCTTTTGGCATTGATGACATTATTTTCAATCATTGCTTCAATAGAAAAAATATCTTTTTCACTTCTTACATGCTTATGTGCAGCAAAGTTAGCAACGATGTCAAAGGGTCCTTCATTAGCAAATATTTTATTAAAAACTTTGTCGGAGAAATTGATAGGATAGGATTTGAAATCAGAAGGTAGCAGAAAGCCGGACTCGCTACGACAATCTCTTACAAATTCAGTTAGTCCATTTTCATTGATGTCCACAACCACCAGCTTGGCGGGCTTAAAAGGTAAAGCTGCTTTTACAAAGTTAGAACCGATAGTGCCAGCAGCGCCAATTACCAACATGGATGCTCCTTCAATAGCTGCCTGAAGAGCCTCTCTGTTTGCCTGCATATCATTTGCAAATAGACTAACCGGTCTTTTTATTACAAACTTTGCGACAAATTCATCTAAATGAAAATTATTAAACATCTATATAATTTTATAATTATTCAACACACTTGTTGGCTTCCAGTTGATAGCCTGCTTTATTTTCTGGTTAGAAAAGGTAAGCGTTTTAATGATTTTATTCAGCTTTTCAGAATTGATGGGAGCAACCGGCCCCAGTAAATCACCAACCATGGAAGCTATCCGAATGGGCAATAAGGGCATTGTTCTAATACGCTTGTTCAATTGTCGGGCAATCACCTCTTCCAGTTCTTTAAAGGAAGGATGATCATCATCTGTAATATTGTAAATGCCACCGACTTTTACTAAATCCGGAATTACAGCTGCTATATCCTCTGCCATAACAATGCTTTTACGGGCTTCGCCTTTCCCGATACGGAAATATCGGTTACCATCTATAGCTTGTACCATTGCACCCAGATTGCCAGGCGCATTTGCACCCGCAATCAACGGAGGACGTAAAATAACCAGTGTAATATCGTTATCCTTGCACCAGGAAATTAAGTATTCCTCTGCAGCGATTTTACTTAAGGCATAGGGTGTGCTCCCATTCAGGGCTACATCTTCCGAAATAAAATTTCCTTCTGAAATACCATAAACAGCTACAGTACTTATAAAAACAAAAGCATAGGGCAATTTTCCACCTTTTTCCAATGCTCTACAAAGATGAATAGTGCCCTGTAAATTAACATCAAAAAACTGTTCTTCTTCCCACTGTTCTTTCGGAATCGAATGCGCTTTGCCTGCTGCATGCACAACTACATCAAAGCTATCTCCTTGCAGCCCGGTAAATTCGTTTACAATATCTAATCTGATACTGTTGCTATCAGCTCTTCCTAAAGAATCAACATGCATTCCCTCCCCACACCATCTGTTCAGCATGTGCTTCCCTAAAAAGCCTGAAGCGCCTGTAAGAAGTATGTTATTCATATACACTACTCCTTTTTTAAAAGCTGATTATATAAAAATACTACGTCATCTATCATTTTAGATAGCGTAAAATACGCTTCATAGCGTTTTCTTGCCTGAGCACTCAACACCTTGTAATGATCATCATTTGCCAGAATTTGTATCACGGCTTCTGCAAGTGCCCGCTCATCCCTGATAGACACAGTAATACCCGTTTCTCCATTCTGATTTACCCAATCCACACCTGAACCAGGTATCCTGGTTGATACAATAGGCTTACCATAAGCCATTGCCTCTACCTGAACAATGGCATAGGCTTCTGTTTTAAATATAGAACTTAAAGCAAATACATCACATTGCCTGAATAGATTGGTCTTTACTTTATCGGAAACTTTCCCCAAAAGCTGCACTTTGTCATCCAGTTTGTTTTCCGCAATTAGTAGTTCTATTTTTTTTCTTTCATTTCCTTCACCCGCAATGATAATTACAATATTGTCCGGCAAATACTTAGCCGCCTTCACCAGATACTCATATCCCTTATAATAAGCCAGCCTGCCTAAAGAAAAAACAATTTTCTTTCCCGTATATCTATCTCTGATATTGCAGCCTTCCTCTTCGTGCAAATGATCATCTACATCTATTCCAATAGGTAGTATTTTAATTTTATGCGCATGTCGCTGAAGAGCCACCGAACCTGCTGCATAGTTAGGAGAAGTAACAATGATTATATCAACTCTATTCAAAAGCCATCTTTGTATAGGACTGAAAAAAAACAACATTAACTTCTGCCTTAAAATATCGCTATGCCAATGTAGCACTATATGTGCTTTCGGATTCACCAGCAGCAAGGCAAGCGCAGACATGGGATCAGGAGCATGAATATGAATAATGTCATATTCCTTCCTGATTTTTTTAAGCAAATAAATGATGTTAAGAGAAAGTAAGGTAGAAAAGGCTTTTACAATCAGCTTTGCACGGTATACGATCCCGCCATTAACGCCATTTTCTTTTTTAAACTCCCGTTTGTCATTAACACCCAATGCATCACAATAAACCCCCTTTTTATTCAATCCTTCACACAGTAATTGAATAACAACTTCTACACCTCCTAAATTGGCAGGGGGATAAGCTTTACCTAACTGCAATATTTTCATCTCTTATTTCCATTAAACCGATAATGCAAAATTCTTTTCATCAAGGCAGCAGCTAATATAAAACGGTACTTCAACCTATAGACTATGGAGTTAGAACTGACTCCACCCGATGGTGAAATATTATCACTATGCCTTCTGTAAAACACCAACTGCTTCTTCAAAAAAAGTACAGAATAATAATATTCAGCCAGCATCCCTATCCAAATATCGTGTGGTACCGCCTTTGCCGGCAATGGGAAAGCCTGCTTCAGCAATTCACTTCTAAAAGCCATACAACATCCCAGGTAGGAATTCCTTTTCATGTTTTTTATAATTCCCGGGCCGGAATGATTCATTGAAAAGTAAGAATGCTGTATAACCTCACCCTGCTCGTTAACAATGCTGCAATCATTGATCACCAGGACATGTGTACTTAAATGTGGCAATGTTTTCTCTATTCTGTCCGGCGCCCAAATATCATCCTGATCAGATAAGTAAATGACATCTCCGGTTGATTCATTTATAGCATTGTAAAAATTGAGAGAAACTTTATGAAAAGGATATTTCTTATCTGCAGTCTTCTCCTTCCTATGTAGAACAACCCTTATACGATCATCATTGAATTTTGTTACCATTTCAATTGTCCTATCACTAGAACCATCATCAGAAATAATTACTTCATCCTCTGCCCGCAATTGTTGCAGAATAGATTGCAATTGTTCTTCAATATATTTATCTCCATTGTATGTAGCTATGCAAACTGAAATCTTCATTCCTCTTTTAATTAGGTTCTGCTTCTACTTTACCGTAAATGATAAACTTGTTAAAAACAAAGCCCATCCAAATGAGCATTGTATTAAAGTAGTTCACAAACATGCCCATTATTAAGCAAAACATAATAATGCCAAACTTAACAACCCCTTCGCTATACTTGCCTTTATACTGCTTGTAATATCTGACAGACAAAAAAGCATACAATGCATTTAAAATAACAGTTCCCAGCAATCCATAGTCGAGATAGGGATCTATCACATACGTTCCAACGTTCTTCTCAGAATCCAATTCCTCTTTCTTTTCAATAACCCCGGTTTTTTCTAATAGAAAAAGAGAAAGCAACGGTCTGAACGTATAAATACCGTAACCTGTATAGTTGTTGTTGTCTTTATAAATAACCATATTATCCAGAGCAGTAAAACGCTTCGATGAATATTCTGTAAATGTAGATTCTACCAATGATACATTCTCATTGTCTATACCAGCCACCAGCCTCATAAAATGGGAAAACGAATCTGTAGTATCAGAATTAAACTTGAGGTAGCCCATAAACAAAAACATAAAAACAATGGCAATTCCGGTTCTGAGCAGCTTTCGGAAATTAACTCTGTTGTAAAACATATAGGCCAACAAAAAACAAATACCTCCTAACAGATACAACTGGCGGCTGAGATAATTCAACAAAATAAAGAAGGTTACCGCATTTAAAAGATACATTCGCTTCTTAGACATATCGCCCTGTTTATATAGCAAATATCCCCATGTAGGTACAAAAGCACATAACACAATAAAATAATGCAGAAAAGGGATCAGTTTAGCATTCGTTTCTATATATACATCCTGTGAAGTGATATTTAATATAGGAATATACCCAAACAATGCACATTCAGCTAGGAAGGTACAAAAGGCAGCCACCACAACTCCTGTTAAAATATTCCTGCGAACTCTGGAAGTAAAACGCATAACTGCCACCGGCACTACTTTATAATCTACTAATGCAAAACATACATAGGTTAAAATGGATAGATTTAAGATAAGCCTGGTTTTAAAATAATATTCACTTTGTGTATTGGCAAAGCGTACAAAACTGTAGGATAGCAAAAAAATAAATATGCTGTATACAGATAGTGGGTTAATGAAGTCGCCAAACCGAAGAATAGAAATAGCAAAAACCATTACCGCAAAACAATAGTAGCCCGAAAAATAATAAATCTGGTCTACCGGCACTTCTAACTGAATTAACCTTGCAGCAATGATGGCGCCTGCCAGTAATATGATAAAAAAGCTTTTAAAGCTTCTGACCATTAACTCATTTACCATTTTTAATTCGATATCTAAAAAAATGAGTGTAATATAAATTCAGAAAGTACATCTCCCGGAACTGCAGTGTAAGCTTAAGCGCTCTTAAAGCTGTCCAGAAAGCAACCAATGTTGTTTTTCCTGTATAATAGCCATACCATCTGCCGCCTTCACAGTATTGCACAAAGCGACGGGTAATGATGGCTTTGTCAGCCGTATGACTGGAAAGTGTATGCGATACTACTGCATCTATCAATACATATGACTGATAGATCTCTTTTAACCTGGAAATAAAATAATGATCCGAAAAATCAAGTCTGATGGCTTCGTTATATCCTCCTACACGTTTCCATGCCTCCAGGCTAACGCACATCCCACTATTGAATATGGAAATGTTTTTAAAAGAGTTAACACCAGGAGTTATTTCTTTTAAAGTAGAGCCTTTTTCTAAAACATATCTGCAAGGTGATATAATGTTACCATTTTGCTTTAACACCGGTACAAAAAGAACCTGACCGGTAAACTGCTGGATGCTTTCTCTTAATTTTGAAAAAAAACAATCGGGAAGTGCAGAATCCTGATCCAACAAAAGCACCCACTTCTTTTTCAATTTTTCAGCTAATGTGGCACCTGCATTATAAGCTTTACTAATTCCAACATTAGAAACATCTGACACATAATGACAGTTCATTCCTTTCATGCTCTCTAATGCTCCATCAGTCTCAGGACTATTATCATATACAAATACATCCAACTCAACATTGCTGTCGGTTTGAAATTTTAATAACGCCTGAAAGGTTGCCGACTCTTTAAGCCGGACTTTATATAATACCAGTATAATTAATATATCCTGCACTAATCCTAAAGTTTAAACAAGTCAAGAAGCCGCCTTACGGGTGTTAATAATAATTTGCCTAGCCTATATTCCTTGGAATATGCGAGGTTTACATATTCAAACGAATACATAGGATTAAAAAAATGCTCCGCAAACAGTTCTCTATGGTTATTATAAATTTGATAGCGTAGTCGCTGTTGCTGGTCTATTGACATAGCATTGTTTCTCGACTGCCTTCTTAACCTGTAATAAAATAACACTTCATTTATCCGATGTACACGCCCTCCCTCCTTTAGCATCTTAAGCCAGAAGTCCCAGTCTTCAAGTCCTTCCCGCATATTGCTGTCAAATCCGCCTGTTCGCTCAAAATCGAGTTTCCGAAACATGGAAGTACAAACAAGCAGGTTCTGCCCCATCAAATGTTCCAGCGAATATTCCGGCAAGTGATACGGTCGATTCCTTCTTCCAAAAAAATGAACAAGGGTGGTAACTACCATCACCGTATCATCTTCTTCTAACACCCTCACAGCCTTTTCCAGATACGAAGGGGCTATTTTATCATCACCATCTAAAGGCAAAATATATTTACCTGTAGCCATTCTGATAGCAGTGTTTCTGGCATTTGCCACACCGCCGTTAGGAATATGTACTATTGTAGTTTTAGGCCAGCTTTTCCCCTTTAATATCTGTTGAGTGTACAAATCTGTAGATCCATCATCCACCACAATGATCTGGAAATTTGTAAATGTTTGTTCTAACACACTTTTAACTGTTTCATCAATATATCTCCCTTGATTATAGCAGGGAATTATAACAGAAACCAATGGCTCCCCCATTCAATACCTGTTTAGTTTGATTGTAAATATTTGCGCACCTTCACAAATAGCTTCCACTTGATATACTTCAGCTTTGAAATAACACCATAACGCCGTTTAATAGCTAACTCTTCCAGGAACCCAACTTCAGAATCAGAAATTCCTCCGCGCCGAAAATTGGCTAACAATTGCGTAACAAAAACAAACCGGGCGCCTGCTTTTCTCGCTCTTTGCATAAATTCATAATCAGCAGCCGAACGGTACATCGTGTCGAAGTGGCCTATTGAATCGTATAAACTTTTTTTTACAAAACAGGTGGGATGTTCAATCATTCCATTAGACAAAAAAGTATGATAATGTCCCACCACAGAGTCAGGCTTATCTCCTTCACCTATAAACCGTAATAAGCCATGAAAAACATCTCCTCCCTTACAAAGCAGATATTCCTTTACAACACATTCAACCGCATTTTTCTCGTACCAGTCATCACTATTAATAATGCCAATCAGTTCGCCTTTAGCCATTGCCAGCGCCTTATTAAAGGCATAATATATACCGCCATCTTTCTCACTTATCCAGTAAGCAATGTCAGAAGAATACTTTTTTATAATATCTACAGTACCATCACTAGACCCCCCGTCAATAACTATATATTCAATGTTCTTATAAGTTTGTTCACAAACCGACTGCAAAGTTTGTTCTAAGGTTTTTTCACTATTATAAACAACAGTAATAATAGAAACTAATGGTTCTGTTAACATACAACGTTTCTGTTTTCTGTAGTAATAATCTTATATATATCTGTTAGTCTGCAATCCCATGTATGCGACTCAGTTACAGCCTGGTAGTTTTTTTCAATCAAAGGAATATATTGGTCATAATTGTTTAACACCTCCACAATCTGCTCAGCATATCTTCCCTCTTCTATTTCTATTATCGGGCAATAATTAAACAACTCTTTCATTTCTTCCGGCAACACTCCCACAATCAGACATTTGGAAACCATAGACTGCAAATAACGCAATGTCATAGAAGAAATATCTTCCGCCCTTTCCGGATTAGTAATATTAGAAGGTACACAAACGGAAATTTTTGCCCTGCTTAGTGCATCAATAAAATCTGCTCTTGTTTGAAATACTACCTGCCCTTTCACTTTCTCATAAAGGTGTACCCTGCTTTCCAGTTCCAGTGCCGGAGCTATTGCATTATGATACATATCATATTTTCTACCAAACTCCAGTACATCAATATTTTTATCGTTGTAATTACGCCACTTGTATTCCTGTACATGAATCCCTTCCGGAATCCAGTAAGCGTTTATACCACTTGCCTGCTTATTAAAATACTCTGCGCTTTTATGAGATGAAAAAAAGATGGTTTTAATATTGAGCGCCTTACACGATTTTATAATGTATGGAAGAAAGCGGGGCCAGGCATCATACATATAAACATAATTGTCTCCTTTCCACCAATAAGCAGGAAATAACTTATCAAAAGAAGCACCCATCAACATAGCAAAACGAATGCGCTTACCACCAGATCGCCATCTGAAAGAGACTCCCAACTTCACCGCAATTTTCAGTAAATACAGCTTTATCCCGGTAGCTTTAGTGGTTCGAAAATTCACATGAAATCGTTGATCTGCTACAATCGTTTTTTCAAACTCATCAAAACAGTCATAGTAGCTCTCCGTAGCATCTGACTTAATGATATTAATTCTTTGCATCTGATGTGGTTTTGGCTCTCGCAATCCTGTACAAAGAAATATTGGAACGCGTGCTGTAGTAGGTCCAGAAAAAAGACAAAAAAACACCTCTCCAGCCATCTTTGTATCCTTTCTGAATAAAATAACATAATACAAACTGATAAAAGACATTATATAATACACCTGCCATTGATATACGCTGGCCCATTGTATATCTGTCCCGCCCATCATCCTTCAGATATTTAGCATGCTTTTTCAAAAATGATGGAATGTCATCCATCCAATAGTGATGCAATACATTCTTTCCTGTAGCATTTAGATGGAGTGAGGTATATCCTGGCAACAATCTACGTCCCAGATGGGTAATGGGTAATATTTCGTATCTGTTACGATTTATCAGTATCCCTTTTTCTTTGTTATGCCCCCAAACAGTACCCTTCAGCTTTTTATTGCTAAAATAAAATTGCCAGGGGACATATACATCTCCGATAGTATCGTGATTATTTATTTCCGGCAAACATTGTGTTAATTGCTGTATCAGTTCATGGCTCAATTCCTCATCCGGATCCAGCATAATCACCCAATCATTCTTAACCTGCTTTATCAGGTCTGTTTGAGTGTACTCACAGGAAGGGCCAAATGTTTTATACTCAAAAATCCGACAATTATAAGACCTGGCAATAGCTATTGAGTTGTCGGTAGAATCAAGATCAGCATATAATATCTCATCACAAAAAACCAACGACAGAAAGCACTTGTCAAGTTTTTTGCTTTCATTTCTACCTACAACCATCGCCGAAATCTTAATCTCTGACATAAGCTACTGAACGGACCTTTTAAATTTCTTAATAAACGGGTTGAGCGCAAAATGCTCCATTTTTATAATGATAACATCTTTAAAAACAAAACGTTGAATTACATAGTAAGCAATTCCACAAGCCGCAGCAGCTATTATAAATTGTAAACCGTAAGCAATGTGAAGATGCCCAACAGTATATACTATAGGTATAAACAACAGCGACGCCAGTAATGGCTTGAAAAAATTACTCATTTGAATAGTAATACCGTAAAACTTATGCGCAAAAAACATACTCATTAAAAGAACGGAAAACTCTGTTGCAGTAGTTGTAATAGCTGCACCCAGGTGATGGAAAGGCGGAATTAAAAGCAAGTTCATGGTAATGCTAATAAAAGCACTTATCACCAAAATAACCAACATGCTTTTCTCCTTATTGTCGGGAGTGAAAATCTGGAAGAAGAAGACACAATTGAGTGCTATAAAAATAACAATAGGAGCCATGGTATACACAAGGGCTATTGACGGCAGGAAAGAATTTCCGGATATAAGCCTTACTGTCCATGGTGCAGTTAAGGCAATCCCCATACATAAAGGCACACCTAATGCAAGCACGTAATGAAAGGAATTAGCAACGAAATACTTTACCTTCTCATAATCTTTCTGATGAAATGCTTCTGACATCTGTGGCACCAGTACTAAGCCTAATGCATTAATCATAGATATAGGCACTTTGGTGATTTTTATTGCAGAGGAATAAAAACCTACCGACTCTTTATTGCTGATCATTCCTAAAATAACATTATCCAGTAACACATATACACTCCCTATAACAGAACACGCCGTCAGAAATAATAAAGGACGAATATGTTGTTTCAGGTTAAGTCCCGAAACCATTAACCTGACATGAAACTTGAAAGACAAAGTAAAGTTGACAATCGCATTTAATAACTGCAAGCCAAAGAAAAGCGAGTAATAAATTACAACATCATTGCTGGATTTCACCAGTGCAAACAAGAGACAAACAAAAACCAGCCTCAGTAATAGCGTCCGCTTTGTAATAAAATCAAATTTTTCCTGGGCCTGATAAAACCACTCAATAATAAAAACGTTTCCCAGTAAAGTAAGTATGCCAATATAAAACAGTTTTACATTGACTTCTTTGTCTTTAAGTACGAAGAATAAAATAATATAAGCAACTACAAATACTGCAGTGGTAATCAAATGGAGAAAGATAAGCTCAGAGAAAAGCTTGCTCATTTTAACAACATCAGACTTCACTTTTGCAATCTCCCTGACACCATACAAAGGAATACCTACAGAAGCAAACAATATAAAATATTGGGTAAGGCTATCAATAAAGCTAACCTGGCCAATTCCACCAGGACCTAAAATTCTGGAAGCGTACGGAAAGGTAATTAAAGGGAATAAAACCTGAGATAAGGATAAAAGAGTATTGTAAACAATATTTTTTTTAATTGCAGACATATTATAACATTCAACAGGTTAAGCAATAACAGACTGCAATATTTTTCTCACTACCAGCACAACAGAAGCTAATATAGAAAATACAATTCCCAGGGACAATGCCATTTTCATTTTACTCATTCTTACTCTAGTCAAGGGTAGCCCAGGTTCGTCAATAATCTGATATAACGGCATTTCTCTTTGCAAGCTAATTTTAGCCACTTCAAGATTTTTAACGACTTCTACATAAGCTGCACTCAGCACCTGAGCCTGTATCTGGTTTTGTTGAATAGGAACACGTTGTACCTGTAATGCACTATTTAAATTAAAAGTCTGATCTGCTATGGATGCGGTGGAATAAATAGTCCCGGACAACCTGCCACGAAGACTGTCGGCCTCATGCTGTAGCATTTCCAGATTGTCTTTTGCTGTTTTTGTTTTGGTATCTATATACATTTTTGCAGCTTCCTGCACTACACTTTTTGTCAGATACACAGATATTATTTCATAAGGTGATGTAGTAGAAACTGAATAAAAACTTAGTTTCTTATCTACCTTGGAAATAAGAAGAAAATCTCTATTTAGGAAATCACACATCTCTCCAATAAGGCTATCCTGAATAGGCGTAATGTCAGTTGCTTTTTGTGAAAATGGCACAAGCGTTTTAATTCGCGGCACATTCTTCCATCTATTAAAAAATCCACCATCCTCTCCTATTACATTCAGCAACACATTCTTTCGTTCCGGCACTGTATAAAACAAGGCACCTTTAATGATTCGCTTTGATTTTAATAGTTCAAGTATATTTTCACCTTCAAATGCCCCGTTGCTTCCCCCTCCCCCTACATCAAATCCAAACTGGCCTGCAAGACTAGCTAGACCTCCTGACTGTTTTGAGCCTCCGGATAATACAAAAGTAAGAGTTCCCTTATAGGAAGGTTTTTTATTGAGTGCATATACAAATCCTATTACCGCCCCCATAAAACCAATAACACCAATTATCAGCCATTTGGAAAACAAATACTTTCTTATACTATTTATTTTCCCAAACAATTCTTTTAAAGACATCTCGCCGGGCTTCTCAGACATACCTATTGTATTAAACTTAATTCTTTACTTAGACAAATTGACAACGGCAATAACAACGCCCGCCAATGAAGCAAGTGCGCTGGCTATACCAATGGTTTCACCAGTAGAAAGTCCTTTCTTTTCACGCTTTTTAGGAACCACTACTTCTGCACCCGGCATTACTTTGGGAAAGTTCCTGAATCCTAAGAAATGTTTGGTAGTTGCTGCTTTACCATTGGGGTACAATACATAAATTTTTCCTCTTCTCGCATAATCGGATGTACCTCCGGCAGCTGACAGATAGTCTCTTACATTGTAACTTCTGTCAAAAGGAATTTGTGTTGGTACTAATACACTTCCGCTAATACGAACCTGAGCATCAAATTTGGGCACCACTAACTCATCTCCAGGCTTTAGCACTAAGTCTTCTGTAGATCCCGGGTGAGCCATAATGTACTCCATATTTAAAGGAATCTGGTCAAAGCTTCTATCTATATCTGTAAGAACAGCCTTGGTAGTGTCCTTCATATTAGTCTGAATCTTATTTACTTTTTCACGCTTAATATCTTTATCCATCTCAGAGTTAAATCTCTTTATGTACGATGCAGCAAGGTAAGCTTCTGGAGTAAAACCTCCCGCACGTTGCACGAGATCACTCACTTTTTCAGACCTGGCAGACATTACATAAGGTCCGGGATATTGCACTTGCCCACCTACATTTACGGATTGCAGCAACATGTAGCCCGGTTTTCTTCTGATTGTTACTACATCAAATGGCTTTAACTGCATATTATGAGAAGCAGCAGACAAGTCGTCTCCAGTAATGATCTCGAATATTTCGCTGGCCCGCTCATCCTGGGCTGTTAAAGTGTCTCTTTTTAACAAACGGGCAACCTCAACTCTCTTAGGTTGTGCTGCATCTGTAAGGCCACCAGCAAGAATCACTAGGTCTTTCAGTGATAAACTGTCAATAAACATGTACTCACCAGGTGCCCGTATTTCTCCCTGAATAGTAATTTTATATTCATCCCTTAAATCGAAAACAGAAGTGACAATCACTTCATCTTCACGCTTTAACTTCAGATTATGTGCCGGATCATTATTAAGTGCTAGCTTTACATCAAAAGGCAATAACTCTTTGGTCAGGTCTTCCTTAAGCCGTACCAGCTGTGCGCGGGCTACATATGCGTCTTCCTTTAAGCCATCAGCTTTCCGTATCAGATCAGCCACACTCATTCCAGCTGTTAATTCAAAATAGCCTTGACGAAAAACGGCCCCCGTAATGTTTACCCTGTTAGCAAACCGGCTTAAAAGCTTTGCTACCACAAATAGGTCCCCGGTTTGAGGAATATAGGATGCATATTCAGCGGCCTCAATATCTTTTACACTTTTTTCTCTGCTGGTTAACTGCGTTACTTTTACTGAGGCTCTGTATGCAGTGTCTGTAAAACCTGAGGCATATTGTAATAATGTGTCAAAAGTTTCCCCTGGTAGCAATTCAAATATACCTTGCCGTTTTACCTGTCCTTTCAGTTCAACTCTTTTTTTATACACCGGAATTCTGATAACGTCATTGTCTTTCAAACGCACATTGTCACTTTGATCACCATTGATCAGGAAGTGATACAAATCAACTTTGCGATCTACTTTATTATTCCTGATTAATTCAATTTCGCGATAGCTCCCAAAGTCCGCAGGTCCACCACATGCATATAAGGCATTAAAAACGGTAGACAAAGAAGATAGCGTATAATTACCCGGCCGGCTGCTACCAATAATAGTCACTCTGATACTTCTGATCCTTGATAAACTAACAGACAATTTAGAAGTGCCAGAACGTAAAGTTGGATAAACAGTACTACTCATGGCCTGTTTTATCCGTTGGGTAGCAGCTTCAATTGTCAATCCTAATAATTTTACCTGCCCAACGTTAGGGATATTGGCTACTCCTTCAGGAGAAATGGTAATATCCATGCTGGTTTCCTGCACTCCATACACTACTATCTGAATCTGATCATCCACTCCTAATTCATAATTCATAGGAGTGGCAATTTTCAAATTTGGTTCAAAACTCAGGGTTGCATTACTGAAAAGCTCAGAACCGAAAATGCGGGTATCAACAGGTTTGCCATCCTCTTTTTTAGCAGTAAACTCACTACTATTAGCCGAACGATCTGCACTTCCATTATTACTGGTGCTTTTGACAGAACCACTTGTAGTTCCTGGCGTTTGCAAACGTTGTTTTAGTTTATTAATCTCAGTAGCCGGCATCCCTTTTGCCAAAGCAATTTGCTCAGCCTGCTCAATGGTTAAACCTGACGATTGCAGTTGCTGAGAAAATTTAGCAATCTCAGCATCGGACAGCTGATCTGCCTTTACCTGGCTTAAATCATTCTTTTTTAACAGATCCTGAGCATTTACATAGCCTACGCCTGACAAAAAAGCACATAGCAATGCGATGCGTATACATTGTTTAATATTCATCATATTCCAACTAAAAGAGCAAAAATATAGGATAATGGTGTTGTCTAAGAACTATCTGAAATAGCTTCGCTACCTCAGTCACAGCAATATTATTGCCTGATAAGGTTTTTGACTCCAAATAGCTACATTCAAGAAGTGATACTATTCATTCAAAAGGGGGGACAAATGCAGCAGATATGAAATCGTCGCAAATATAGAGGGATTTTGGTATCTTGTTATCTTTTTTAGAAGGCTTTCTAAGCAGATGAAACAGAATGTTTTTGCCCATGAACAATCGTTATTATTCTCTTGATGTATTCCGCGGAGCCACTGTTGCTCTTATGATTCTTGTTAATAACCCTGGTTCATGGTCATATATTTATGCTCCTCTTGATCATGCTGCCTGGCATGGTTGTACCCCCACAGATCTGGTTTTTCCTTTTTTCCTTTTTGCAGTAGGAAATGCCATGTCATTTGTAATGCCCCGCTTTGAGCAGGTTGGCACTTCTATTTTTTTGAAAAAAGTAATCAAACGTACCTTATTGATCTTTGCTATAGGTCTTTTCTTAAACTGGAGCCCTTTTGTAAAATGGAATGAAGGACTACTCGTGGTTAAACCCTGGAATGAAATCCGGATTATGGGTGTACTGCAACGCATTGCCCTGTGTTACTTTTTAGCCAGTTTGATTGTGTATTTTGGAAAAACAAGAGGGGCATTTGTTACAGGAGCAATTTTTCTCATGACATATTGGTTTCTCTGTTTCTGGCTGAGCGCTTCAGGGAGTCCCTACAGTCTGGAAGGCTATTTTGGCACCCGCATTGATTTACAGCTTTTAGGCAGCAACCATATGTATAAAGGCGAAGGGGTTCCATTCGACCCTGAAGGATTAACCAGTACACTGCCCGCCATTGTTCAAGTTATTTTTGGCTACCTCGTTGGACAATATATTCAACAAAAAGGTAAAAGCTATGAGTTGCTTAGCAGGCTTTTTATCACAGCTGTATTACTTACATTAGCTGGTTTATGCTGGAGTACAGCCTTCCCGCTAAACAAAAAGATATGGACAAGCAGTTATGTATTATATACAACCGGGCTCGCTATATTTACGTTAACCACCCTTATTTTTCTAATAGAATTCAATAATTATAAAGGCGCTGCCACTCGTTTTTTTGATGTCTTTGGCAAAAATCCATTGTTCATTTTTGTATTAAGCGGCTTTTTACCACGCATCCTTAATCTCATCCGCATTGCCGACAGGATAAACGAAAATGGACATCCGGTATATTTATCCCCTTTCGGATGGTTTTACGAACATGTATGTAAGCCGGTTTCTCCCAACTTAAAAAATGGCTCACTGCTTTACGCTATTGTCATGATCGCCTTTTATTGGCTGATTGTATACCTGTTGGATAAAAAGAAGATTTACATTAAGGTTTAATACCTTCGCAACCGCTGAAGAATTAATCCTTATGCAAGGCACAAAGAAAATACTGTTATTATCTGTTGCCATAACAATGGCCAGTACCCTTTTTTCGCAATCTGATTATATAAGTCTGGGAACAAAACAATACCAGTTACTAGATCGATTGGATATTAAGCTGCGGAATGACTCTATATTGGGGTATACCACTACCAAACCCTATAACAGACAAAAAGTAACTGCCCGGATTGCTGAACTCGACTCTATCATACAAACAGGCACATCACTTCCGATTGATTTATCCAAAGTTGATCTGTATAACATAAAAAGGCTTTTACTCGACAACTCAGAATGGGCACCTGCCTATCTGGATTCTTTTCCCATCAAAAAACCTGTGTTTAAGACCTTTTATAAAGATCCTGGTCACATGTATGCCGTTAACAGCAAAGACTTCACTTTACGTGTTGACCCTTTATTAAATCTCCAGTATGGAAGTGCGAATGACGGCACCGGCAGTATATATGTGAACGCAAGAGGTATTAGTTTCAGAGGCACTATTGCTAATAAATTAGGCTTTTATGCTTCTGTACAGGAAACTCAGGAACTTGATCCTGGTTATGTGCGTGATTTTGAAGCAAAGTACCAGGCTGTACCTGGCCAAGGTTATTATAAACATACTGGCAGTAAGGCTTTCGATTACACTGACGCCCGGGGAGGTATTACTTTTAACAGCGGTAAACATTTTGATTTTGTGTTTGGCTTTGACAAGCTTTTTATTGGAAACGGTTTCCGCAGCCTGTTTTTAAGCGATTTCAGCAACAGCTACCTGTTTTTTAAGATTAATACACGTGTCTGGAAGTTTAATTACCAGAATATTTTTGCTGAACAAACGGCACCCTTCACCTATGCTTACGGAGACAATTTACGACCTAAAAAATATATGGCCGCCCATCATCTGAGTTTCCAGGCTGCTAAATGGATAAACATCGGCTTATTTGAAAGCATCTCATTTGGTCGCAGTAATGGATTTGCCTTAAGTTATCTTAACCCTGTTATCTTCTATCGGGAAATTGAACGTAATGAAGGTAGCCCCGACAAAGCCAGTGTAGGGTTAGATTTTAAGATTAATGCTTCTAAACGCACGCAATTTTATGGCCAACTTCTTATTAATGAATTGGTTATGAATGAGATACTTCACTATGGGCGCGGTGACTGGAGGAACAAACAAGCACTTCAGTTAGGAGTCAAATATATTGATGCGCTGGGAGTTAAAAACCTGGACCTGCAGGCTGAAGCAAACATTGTTCGTCCTTTTGTATATACCCATTATGATAGTGCTGGCTCTTTCACCCATTACAACCAACCATTAGCACATCCACTTGGAGCAAATTTCAAAGAATTTATATTACTGGCTAAATATCAGCCCCTTCCAAAGTTGTACTTACAAGGGAAAATCATTGCATACAAGCAAGGTCTGGATTCTGCTGGTTATAATTTCGGGTCCAATTTGTTCTTAAACTATGAAAGCAGGGTAAGAGACCAACAACTATTTATAGGCTCAGGCACTCCGGTTAATAGTGTAACATTAGGTTTTAACGCATCTTATGAAATTTTCGAAAACATGTTTGTGGATTTCAATAGCACATATCGTACTTATAATATTCAAAAACAAGAAAAAACCAATGTATTCTACTACACAATTGGTTTCCGCGTAAACCTCCAAAGGAGAGAATTTGATTTTTAGGTATATATGTTTGGTTGATAATACAAATGGTATTAATTTGCACACCGAATTATTCCCCCCCATTGGAATTTTAGTTCATATTTAAATGCCAACTGCATGGAGCAGCTAATCATTGGAGGGGTCATCGCTTTTATTGTTACATTTTATGCCATTCCTGTAACCATCCAGGTTGCAGAAGCAAAGAAACTGTTTGACGTTCCCGACGAAAGAAAAATACACAAAACACCTATTCCATCTTTGGGCGGTTTAGCTATGTTTGCCGGATTGATGATTGGTATGTTATTAACAGTAACAATCACTGAAAATCGTGCTTTTCAGTATTATCTGGTAGCATTTTTAATCATCTTCTTTCTGGGTCTGAAAGACGATATTGTTATTCTTTCTCCCATAAAAAAATTTATAGGTCAGGTATTTGTTGCGGCGATATTATGCTTTAAAGGCAATTTGCTGATAACAAGCATGCACGGCTTTCTGGGTTTAGGGCAATTGGATATTACAGCAAGCTATCTACTCACGTTTTTCACTATTATAGTTGTAATTAATGCCTTTAATCTCATAGACGGTATTGATGGATTGGCAGGCAGCCTGGGATTAGTAACCTGCACAGTATTTGGCGTCTACTTTTACCTGGCCCAGGACATGGCTCATGCCATCCTGGGATTTACAATGGCGGGAAGCATCATTGCCTTTTTGATCTACAACTACAATCCAGCTAAAATTTTCATGGGTGATACCGGCAGCATGTTACTGGGCGTTGTTAACGTAATACTTGTTATTCACTTTATTGAAGCAGCACCAAGCGCAAAGGCATTCCCAACAACTGCGTCACCGGCAATAGGTTTTGGTATACTGCTCCTACCTTTAATGGATACATTAAGGGTGTTTGCAATCCGCATAATAAACCGCCGCTCTCCATTTAGCCCGGACAGAAATCACCTGCATCATATATTATTAGAGCGTGGAATGGGGCATAAAGCCATTACATTTTCTATTGCCATAGCCAGTATTCTTCCTATCATCTTTTGTTTTACCCTACAACGCTATGGTTCAACATTGATCATAGCAAGTCTTATAGCATTTTTCTTTACTGGTATTGTGTTATTGAAGGTGGTGAAACCAAGACGCACCCGTATGAGAGTGGTTAAAACTTACAATTCGGGCCTGATAGAAAAAGAACAACAGTCCACTCATGCAATTAAACTGGTTCCTTTATACTTAAAAGATGAAGAACCTGCCATGGTAGAAGAAGAATAGTGGCAGATAGCGTATATCCTTAGCAAGGAAAGATAGCTTCTGCCTTTATAATACTTTCAGGTTTACCAACATCAATAAATTTACTTCCAGAGTGGTTAAAGGAGTAAATAGCATTTTTTTCAGCAAGAGACAAATACACCTCAACCATAGAAAACTTTCCCGTTTGTTGAATCATTGACAATAAACGGGGATGCATAATGTGTATTCCGCTAAATGCGAGTTGACATAAAGTAGTGTCATTCCTTGTTATCTTTCGCTCTCCCGTCTGCACATTTTCCCAACCACATAACTGTTGCTGCTCATTAAAAAGAAAGTAACGACTGGTGCTACGGCTGCTGGTAGCTAAAGTGGCAAGTCCATTTGTTTTATTATGCTGTTTTAACATGGCATCAATATCCATGTCTGTAAGAATATCCGCATTTAATACAACAAAGCTGGCCTCTTCATTACTAAAATACCAGGCAGCTTTTTTTAAACCGCCCCCGGTTTCAAGAACCGCATCTGTTTCATCAGAGATCGTAATGCTACTTCCCCAGCCATTATTAGCCTCAACTGCACTTATAATCTGATCAGCAAAATGATGAACATTTACAATTACATCCTTTATTCCATACTGTTGCAAATATTCAATATTCCTCTGTAACAAGGACTTTCCATTCACCAATGCCAGAGCTTTGGGATGTTTATCTGTCCAGGGCTTAAGGCGGGTGCCTAAGCCAGCTGCAAAAATCATTGCTTTCATAACGTTTTCACCCAGTTTTCGCAGTTGGTATGTTGCAATACCGTTTTCACTTTATACTTGTTACGTAAATGACGGGCAACCTGCTCAGCTGCATATACACTTCTATGTTGTCCGCCGGTACATCCAAAATTAATCATCAGACTCTCAAAGCCCCTGCTGATGTAGTCTTCAACACTAATATCAATGATGTCCTTTACACTATTTAAAAACTCATTCATCCGGGTACGTTGCTCCAGGAAATCCTGTACAGCTTTGTCCATACCGGATAGGGGTTTGTATTCTGTATAACGGCCAGGATTTAAGATCCCTCTGCAGTCAAACACAAATCCCCCCCCATTATCACTGACATCGACCGGAATTCCTTTTCGGTAAGAAAAGCTGTTCACTTTCACTACTAAAGGTGTACTTTCAGTAGCTGTCGCCGGCTCAAAACGGTTAATCATTTCATCCTGTACAATAATCCGCAGCACTTTGTCAAATTCCGGTAAGGAAATACCAATACGCTTATTTTCAACAAACCACTTTAAGTTGCGCAAAGCCAATGGTATACTAGCCAAAAAGTGTGCTTTGCGTTCAAAAAGGCCTCTGAATCCATATGCCCCCAATACCTGCAATAAACGAATAAGCACATAACCATTATACTGGCTTACAAACAAATCCCTGTCAATTGGCTTTTCCAGCAGGTTGTCTATTTCATCCATATAAAAGTCCAGCAAATAACTCTTCCATTCATCAGACAGCTCTGCTTTAGCCTGCCACAATAAAGAAGCAACATCATATTGTAGCGCCCCTTGCATACCTCCCTGATAGTCTATAAAGAAGACTTCGTCCTTGTTCACAATAATGTTCCTGCTTTGAAAATCACGGAACATAAAATACTTATACTCCGTTTTTGTCAGATAGGTGCTTAAGGCATCAAAATCATCCAACATTCCCTGCTTATCGTAGGGAAGCTTTAAAGTATCCAGGAAATAGTATTTACAATATAAGAGATCGCTCAATATTGCCTGTTTACCAAATTCCTTGGCAGTCAGGCAAAGAGAATAATCCAGTCCCTTGTGTCCTAAAATCTGAAATCTGGCTAATTGACTCAGACTTTTCTGAAATAGCTTGTATGCATAATCGCCATGCCCGTGCTGCTCCAACTTGTCTAATAGCGAGTTTACACCCAGATCCTGTTGTATATATATGGTTTTCTCTTCATTCCAGGCATAAATTGCCGGAACCGGCAAGCCAGCCTGTACAAAATGCTGACTAAACTGTATAAAAGTTTCGTTTTCCCTGATATTCAGGTTATAAGTAGCAATGAAAGACTCACTCTCTGTATAAATTCGAAAGTAGATACGGTCGCTACCTGACTGCGGCAATTTTTCAATGCGCCGTATCGACTGCCTATTAAATGAAGTGAACACCTCCTGAATGGTGTTTACTACTTGTTCCATACTTTAGATTTCGCGTAAAAATAATGGTTTCGAAAACAATCAGAAGATAATCTAACAGTTTAAATACCAAACAGGTTTAATGAGATTTTAAACTGATGAATTAACTCCATTTTATATATTTGGGAACAAACAAAATCACCCTGTATGTTTACACTAACATTTACCAAACAGGATTTTGTTTTTGTTGTAATGACGATTGTACTTTTCTATGCAGTTTTTAAAAGCTGAACATAGTAAATACAGGCCTGAGCAAAAAACAAATCCCCCCGCAACCATTAACTGTAAACCACCGCATTCAAAGAGGCTTATTACTATTATATATAGGAGTAAGCCTCTTTTTTTATGTCCCGCTTTTCCTGCTAACTTTACGTCATGTCCAATCCCAATTTACAGAACGAGAAAGGGGCTCAAAGTGCTGCAGAAAAGGAGTTTGAGAATAATATACGCCCCCAGGAAATTGAAGATTTTTCGGGGCAACCTCAGATTATCGAAAACCTGGTTATTTTCATAAAAGCGGCAAAACTTCGCGGAGAAGCCTTAGATCATGTATTATTTCATGGCCCTCCCGGCTTGGGTAAAACAACCCTTAGCCGCATTGTTGCCAATGAAATGGGAGTGAATATCAAAGAAACCTCCGGACCTGTTATTGAAAAACCAGCAGACCTGGCCGGACTTTTAACCAGTCTTGAGCCTAATGATGTGTTATTTATAGACGAAATTCACCGTTTGAGCACTGTGGTGGAAGAATACCTCTACGCCGCTATGGAAGATTTCAGGATTGACATTATGATTGATAGTGGCCCTAATGCCAGGAGTATTCAAATTAACCTGAATCCATTTACGTTGGTGGGCGCCACTACACGTAGCGGTTTATTAACAGCCCCCCTGCTTTCCCGCTTTGGCATAAAAAGCAGGTTGGAATATTATAATGCAGATACCCTGAAAAAAATTATAGAAAGAAGTGCCGCTATCCTGGACACGTTTATTTCCAAAGAAGCCGCTTCTGAAATTGCCCGTAGAAGCAGGGGCACCCCACGTATTGCCAACGGATTACTACGCAGGGTTCGCGACTTTGCACAGGTACTGAACGATGGAAAAATTGATTTAGAGATCACCCAACGTGCTTTGAAAGCCTTAAATGTAGATGAGCACGGCCTGGACGAGATGGACAACCGCATTTTGAATGTAATTATTGAAAAGTTCAAGGGAGGGCCAGTAGGTATTACCACTATAGCCACAGCTGTAGGAGAAGAGGCCGGAACGCTGGAGGAAGTATATGAACCGTTTTTAATCCAGGAAGGGTTTATACAACGTACGCCTCGGGGGAGGGAAGTGACTTTAAAAGCTTATAACCACCTGGACAAAAAGCCTTTTCGCAATAGTGGCCCTCAACAAGGCCTGTTTTAAAGACATTTGATCTCAAAAAAAGAGTGTACCTGTGTGAAACCAGATACACATAAGTAATGCAATACAAAGAATAAACAAATCGGCAGGCCGTATTAAAGTATAATACTTATTAACCAAAAGTATTTAAGCTTAAACGGTATTTCTTCTCGGCCTGAGCCTGCGAAATCAGCACAATAAAATCAGGGAGGGCTAACCTCGAAGGCACACCATCGCTGTTCAACATACCCGGTTCGGCTTTCCAATCAATAATAAATAAGGTTACCACATGCCTGGCATGATTGGTATCTATTATACAAACATGCCCTGCATCTATTCTGTCTCTGACATACTCAATCCCACTTAAACAGAGTCTTCCATCTGAAACAATTCCATAATGAGCTGATGACACTACCACATACCTTCTCTCCCGGTCAGTCAATTTTGCTTCCCGGCCTACACGTACCCAAAATTCCAGCGACCCACTATTTTCTATGTTAACAGGAACCAGCAGCTGCTGTTTTATCCATTGTGTTAAAGCCAATTGTGCAGGAGCATTTTTCTTATCAATTTGCACGTCTTTACGTATAGCTGGATTCCATAAGGCCCACATACCGGCATGTGTATCTAACACTTGTTTATACTCTTTCATAGCCAGCTTATTTTCAATACCCACTGTTAAGAATAACAGTCTTACTTGTAATTTGTTGTAATTACAGCTATCATGTAACCACCACCCCAACACTATATAAAAGGACAATCAAACACATCCATACCAGTTAAACCGTGATATTTTTTCTCAAAATCATTGATTAACAATTCTATATCCGTGTAATAGAAAATAGCATTCGCAAAAGAAACACCGGCGTCCATGACTTTTTGCAAAGCAGCCCTATATCCATCCGGCCTTTTTATAGGGACCTGTTATGCAAACAGTTTTCTCTTCGGTTTCGTTTTGGCTTTCACCACACCTTCCTGCTGCAGCAATTTCGCCCAGTCTTCACCCAGCCAACTTTCCAGCTGCTCTTTTACGGGTTGTAATTCTTGTTCCGTTTTTATTTTTTTTCCCACGAAAAGGGCCAGGTAAGCAGCTTGTAAAAAAGTAGACTGGCGGCGAACTTCCAACTCCAGGTAGCTGCCCGCCGTTATAGAAAGTAACAATACTTCAAATGATTTTTGATACATACGCATTTCATACCACAAGTGCCCACACAAGCGATAGCCTTCCATTATAAAAAAGGCATCTCCCTGCCCGGTGGCCACCAGAGCCAGCTCTTCATATATTTCCAGTGAAGCTTTCCTGTTACGCTTTCCCATCAGCAAGGCACCTTTCAGCATCATACAAGCTTTCCAGGTAGGATAGCCGCTGACATCTCCTTGCTCCATTAATACAGCCGACTGCTTAATAGCATCTTCCGCATACATGTTACAAAGCGCATTGCTGCCTATAGTAAAATACGCCTGCGCAGCTACCAACAAAGTGGCTGTGGCAGTAGAGGAGGTTTTCATTTGCCGACTTAATGTCAGTAATCTATCCACTTCTTTATTCAGTAACGCTTCTTCCTTTTTCAGGGTGGCATTCATTACCACTCTTATCTGGTTGCGATATTGTGCATCTATACTTACAGTATCATAGCTGCCACCACCTTTACTCATTTCGTTATCAATAGCGGCCGGCATATCTAATACAGGATTTAGCATCATTACCAATGGCAGTACCTCACTGCTGGTAATAACCACCTTGCGCTTTTGTGCAAAGTCGATAGTGGCTAAACGAATTTCGTTAGGCACACCTTGTTTCAACACTTGGGTAAACCAACCCGAAAGTGCAGCTGTATCAGGCCTGCCAGGAGGAAAGTATAAGCAGAAATGAGTATTCTTATCCATCCCATCCAAACAGCTTCTAAAACGCACCAACTCTTTCATCAGGTTCTGGAAAGTAGGAGTAAGCGTTGTATCGGGTGTATAATCACGTAACAATACGCCATCATTTTTCAATGCCTGGTACATGTCGTATCGTTCATCGGCAGGCTTTATAAACCATTCTTTATACTCTTCCCATAAAGCCTGTTCGAATGCCGGTTTATCTCCCTTGTATTCAGTATCAAAACGAAAGAAAATATCATCAAAAATGCCAATGGGCAGCCTTTCGGTTTCCATAAACTTATCCATGATATCCACATCCGAAAATTCAGCCAACCATATAGCCAGTTTCCAGCTATGTATTTTATCCGCTTTAGCCCATTCGTTTCTTACTTTATAAAACTCCTGGGCTATTGAAGTAGAAGCAGCCATGTGTAAAATTTAGGAACATCATGAATTAATTTTTACCAACCCACCGGTGATACCTACATCAGCGCTACCATTCACAGAAACCTTACTGCTGGATAGCGTTGCAGAAGTATTGCCATTTACCACAACAGACTTGTTACCATTTACGGTGCTGTCTGTTCCTGATAAATTAGCCTTGGCTCCGCTGGAAGTAAGTGTTACAGAAGCACCGCCACTTACAATTTTCCCTTCGTCCGAAGCTGTAGATGTGATGGTTTTTCCGGTGATAGTAATGGTGCCATCCTTTTTCATTACTATTTTCGATTCTCCACAGGTCATGGAAATCTCTTCTTTTGACAGCACGTCTATTTTACCTGCGCCATCTATCAACATACTATTACCATCTTTATCTTCCACAAATACACTACCTGCTGCATCATTCATCACTATCTTATTACCACTACGGGTTTGCAATGCTTTTACGTCATTGCCACCATTACTAAATGTATTGTTAGCCTGGCCATGGTAAACCGTTCCTATGATATAAGGCTTTACCGCACTATCTCCTTCAAATCCTACAATCACTTCTTCACCCACTTCCGGAATAAAGAACATGCCCTTACCACCTCCCCCATGCGGACTGGTTACTCTTATCCATGGCGTTTTTTCGCTACCATTCATCCAATGAAATTTCACACGTACCCTGCCTAACCCTTTAGGATCGTAGTTGTCTGTAATAATAGCGCTTTGCGTTTCACTTACCGGCTCTCCGTAAATACCTGCGGGGGGCAGCTTTACGCTGGCAGGTATTGCTACGAAATCGTTGGTATAGTTGCCTTGCCCATCAAAAAAATGATTTACACCAATCACCGTGTAATCGCCATAACTTTCAGAAGACAAGTCAAATACGTTTTGACCACGTACAGTTATTTTACCACCAACCGACACCCCCGGGTGATCGCTGCTGCCGTTAAACCGCACATGGTTGCTGCTTTGCATGGCGCTGCGTATAGCTACCACATCATCCAGCTGCTTTTTATTCGTAAGAAAATGATTATTCCATATTTTGGGTTGCGAAGCATATACTGCATTACTTACCTGTAAAGCATGCTTACCTAAATCGTTCAAACCTGCTTTGCTTTCTATCCCTTCCGGGGTGCTGGTGTATACTTTATGATTCATATAATCATACGCCATCATCTGCATATTAGATGGTCTTACCTGCAATGCCATGTTAAAGCGACTTAAATCACTTCCATATACCAGCTCACTGGACTTATCACCTGCAGGTGCACCTATTATCAGCTTTTGGCCATCGTAATACAGCCACTCACCATAAGTAGCACATAAACGACTCAAAAACTGCCAGGCAGTTTCTTTGTATTGAACCGTATAGGATAATGTTTCGGGATATAAAGGGGCTATCTTAGGCTGTAGCAGGTTTTGAGGAAAGAATTTCAGCACATCCTGTGCAATATTTTTAACTGCTTTTTTCTCCCAGCTTTTGCAGTGCGGGCCGCTATCCATAATAATAGTAGGACTATATCCTGTTATTACTACATCGCCCAGATAACCGCTAAACCGGGCGGTTTCTACCTGTGTTATCAGTCCTACAAATTGCAGCTGTCCGCCACCTGGCGCACCACTCATTACCTGAACGGCAATAGTGGCTCCCATTAAATTTTTAGAACTTTGAAATACGCCACCTGACGTACCATCTATAGATTCGGCAGGACATACCAGGCGAAAGGTATGGTGTCCAAATATTCCCTGGTTTAATTGAAAAGACGAAATCTGCGCTACGGCATTTCCATCAATACTAATCCGGGTTGTAACTAACTGAGCCATAAAAAATATTTATCACTTATGGTTAACAGCAGCATAATGGGTTAGCACTATTGCGGCCAATTATTTGTAAAGGTAGAGTCGTTCAGTTTCAGCTCTTTTGCACTTAATATCATTTTCACCTGCATGGGAAAATCTCCATCGTGCTGGTATACTTCCTGATAATCTATACAATGCGCATCTGTAAACTCAAGCGTTTTTAATTTACTCATGGTATCACGCCGGTAAAAAGTGATCACCCCACTACGTGTTTGATCGGGACTGATCATCCAATCAAATAAATCGGATGTACCAGCACTTTCTACCGTTAATGTAACAGCGCCCCCTTTGGGTACCGAAGAGGGCCTTCCCGTTGCATCTGTTACCTGTGTAAAGCGAAAACTGCAATAAAGTATATTGGAGCTTTCGCCATCCAGATCCATTTTAGCAATGAAAGACATATACTGTTTTTTAGAAGTTTTGCGAGATGAATTCCGGCATATAATGATAAAATAGCAGGCGGCTTGTCACCGCCCACTATTACGATACATATCCTGATATGATGTATTTAGTTTTTCACCCACTCATTTACATGAGAACCTGTACCCAGCGCTATTTCACGTGAGCTCAGTGTGAATGTTTCTGTTACCGGATTCTGATCGCTGGAATCATAATTTTCTTTGTATTCCACCAGGTAAGCCTCTTTAAATGTCAGCTCTTTCAAAGTGGCTTTATCATCACGCTTCACAAACACGATAGAGCCATCCTTTCTTTCAAAGTTGTTACACATCCACTCAAAGAATGTAGTGTCTCCTGTTGACTCAACAGTAAGCGTGATTTTGCCTCCACGGGTAATAGAGGATGGACGACCCGTTGCATCCGTTTCCTGCTTCAGCTGGTAGTGGCAGTTCAGTACATTCACTGTTTTACCACCCACTTTCAGTTGCAATGAAAATGACATAGTTGTACATTTTTGGTTTAAAAAAAATGGTATCAGACCAATTATAAATAAAAACGATGCCCTGTACATTCACCTCATGGCGAATGCATACTGTAGAAAATATGAATGCAGGAAGGGTGCTACAGGCTTTAAAAAGGTTAGTGGGAATGTGGTGTTATGGTGCGTGGCTATTTGCCATCTTGTTCATAGGACGACATCCATTCTGTTTTATCCGTTTCTTCTCCTTTTTGCCCTTCCAGTTTTATCATGAAAGTTTTAGCAGGAAAATATGGTTTCAGATGTATGTCCAGGTATATCCTGTCTTTTTGGTTAGGATCCTGCTCAAATCTTTTTATACTAAAGTTTTCAATCAGTTTACTAGGGCCGGTAATGCCATCCAGGAACTTCACAATCTGCCCGTTTAATTCTTTACGTGTATTGGCTGTAAAGTTTTCAAAGGCACGTCTGTTTAAGAAGTCCATCATCACCTTCGTTACGTAATCAAATACCCTTACCACGGAGTAGGTTTGCAATCCCAGGTTATCGCCATTAAACAGTGTTTTAGCAGAAAAAGCCATTACTTTTCCATACTCTTTCACCATGGGTATCAAGCCTAATTTTTCCAGGCTGGCAATCTCGCTTTTCTTCAAATCAAACTTCACCCCGTCCACTTCATTAATACCACCAAACTTTTTACCAGCAGTTACCTGCGACATTAATGTATAATAGATTTTACCCCCCAATGCTGCTGCAGGTGGAACATATAAATGATCTTCTTCACCTACTGCATCAAACTTACCACGACCAACCAGCCAGTTACAAGTCATCACTACATTGGAGCGGTAGGGGTCCCCTCCGGTAAGGTTAGCTGCTTCAAACAACTCCATTACATCATCAGGCGAATCCAGGTTTTCAAAATCCGTCACCAGCATTACCTTGTTTTCGTGTGCAATCTTTGCCCACTTTTCCAATACCTTATTGCCCCCGAGGTAACCAGGTAATATTAAAATGCTATAGTTGTTCCGTAAATCCAAACGGTCGTAATTGTTGGTGAGCTCATTATTCACCGCATCTATAAAACGGGTGTTATCCAGATCTTTCAACTGCTCCGGCTCCACGTTTACAATAGATACATTTTTCACTTTCAGGCTTTCGGTGTTCTTGAAAAACAAAGCCACTGAACGATAGCTGCGTTCCAGATCTTCTGTTCGCTTCAGTGCGTTTTTCAAATTCACTTTCAGTACTTTCTCTGCCTGCTCGGAACGGGCATTACAGGTATTGATAATTTCAGAAACATCATCTGCACCGCTCAACACATCTGCCCACCATTGTAATGTTTTTTTCAGCGCTTCCCGTTCTTCTTTTTTGGAATTCTCTTCCAGGAATATTTTTTTGCGTGCTTTTCTGTCCGGATTAATATTCTGGATACCATCAATGGCAGATTCCAGTAAATCAAAACCACCCAGCCTTGCCAGGCCTTGTAAATGCGCGTCGAGCGACTCGCCACTTTCTACAATGGTTTTATAGGTTGAAGCTTCCTGCTGAACTGCTTCGGCTGCTTTCACTTGTTCTGTAGCCATAAGAGTAAAGTTTTTTAATAGTAGGTGTTTTTAGTTTGTTGTTATCTGGCTGTATCCAGCTCTTGTATTAACAGGTGCAAAGAAGCAAGAAGGTTCTTTTTCGTTTCTTTATCGGCAAGAGCCTGCTTTAACAGCTTATTGGTTTTCAGCTGCTTTACAATTTTCTGATACTGCTGATTTTTCATATCCAGCTCTTTCAGGTAAGGGCTTTGCGCGGTGATACCTTTCATTCCAAAGTCTTCCAACCCGTGAAAACGCAAGGTTTCTTTTTTCAAGGCACCTTCTTCGGTTTCAAACTCCATCTGAACGTTAGGCGCATAACGGCGAAACACACCTTCCACATCTGTTATACCTTCTACTATTTCGGGTTTCACAGGCGGGTCGTCGGTGAGTTTTTCGGCTAGCAACACCCTATTTTGCGGTATATCCGCAAACGCTTCAAAGGCATCTGTTTTAACTTCAGTGCCACCTATTCCATACGGTTCTATAGGCATACATAATAATTTTACAATCTTATTAATGAAGGTTTAGCGGTTGGGTGAGCATAGTAAAGTTAGCAATGCAGGTTCCCTATTAAGAACAGAAACTATGCCACAGCAATCGAAATAACATTAAAATTTATATCCATTTACAATTCATTCTTTATCTCCCAGCGAAACCCTTCTCTTTCGCTATAATCCAGTATAGCAAGGCGTCCGGCCAATAACTCATTGCTAATGATCTTCTTAGACAATGGGCGGCGAATCTGCGATCTGATCACTCCTCCCAATGGCCGTGCGCCGTATTCAGGAGTATACCCCATGACTGCCAGCTGGTTATGTGCCGCAGGCCTTAACACTAACTTAATATGCTGTTTTTCCAAAGCCAAATGAACATCTTTTAACTGAATATCTAATATTCGATTTACCACAGCCTGCTTCATGGGTGCAAAAGGCACAATCTCCGTAAGCCTTCCTAAAAACTCAGGCCTGAAATGTTTGCTCATAATATTCATAAGGCTTGCATTGTCCGGCACCCTCCCTTCATTAAAACTATCTACTACGTATTGGCTGCCAATATTGGAAGTGAATAGCACCAATGCATTAGAAAAATCGCCTTCTTTACCCAACTTATCATGCAGTTTGCCCTCATCCATTAATTGCAGGAAAAGATCAAATACAGATGGATGGGCCTTTTCAATCTCATCAAACAACACCACCGCATAAGGTTGTTGCCTGATTTTATTCACCAGCAAGCCTCCTTCTTCATATCCTACATAACCCGGAGGAGCTCCATACAATAAGGCTGCGGCATGCTCTTCTTTAAACTCCGACATATCAAACCTGATAATGCTGGAAGCATCCTGAAATAAGAATTCTGCTAAAGCTTTAGCCAGCTCTGTTTTACCCGTTCCCGTAGGGCCGAGAAAAAAGAAAGATCCTATAGGCTGTCCTGCCTTCCCTAAACCCGACCTGGACTCCAGCACCGCTTCACTAATCACCTGCACAGCATGGTCCTGACCAACCACCCGCTCTTTTATAATGGCCTGCATGTTCAGCAACCGCTCTTTCTCCTGGGCCTGCACTTTTCCCAGGGGAATACCCGTTTTATCCGCCACAATGGAAGCCACATCATGTTTATCCAGCGATGTTCTGTTGGTAGCTACAATTGCAGCCAGCTTATCATATATGCCCGACAGCAACCTTTTCCACTCATCTAACTCTTTTACTTCTTCTGGCTGAAAATCTTCTTCCAGCAAACTCCATACTATAGCGCTGGTACTGCTTTTCAACTGTCGGTAATGCCACAGGTAAGCATCCATTTCCGCTTCTTCCTGTGATACAGTTTCGTAGGCATTTTTAAAATGTTGTAAAAATGTACTACCTGTATCAGATAACAGCTTCAGCGCAGCCATAGAACGATCTATTAAATCAATAGCAGCATCCGGTAGTTTACGATCTTTTATATATCTTTTAGCTAGTCTTACAGATTCTTTTACCGTTTCATCCGGCACCGTGATACCATGATGTTCTTCATATAAAGGCAGTACGGTTTTCACCATTCTGTATGCAGTTGCTGCGTCAGGCTCTTCCACTTCCAGCAATTCAAAACGACGGGCAAAGGCTTCATCTTTTTCTATATATTTCCGATACTCGTCCAGGGTAGTAGCGCCAATAATAGTTACAGCACCACGGGCCAGTTCAGGCTTTAGCAAATTAGCCGCTCCCGCAAAAGCACCTTGCCTGTCCATTAACACATGCATTTCGTCAATAAATAAAATTGCTTTTTCAAACTGCTTTATCTCTTTCACAATTTGCTTTAAACGCTCTTCTATCTCTCCTTTATAACTAGCTCCGGCCGCCAATGCTCCATTATCCAGCTCAAACACTTTGGCCTGTTGCAAAAACTGCGGCACTTCTCCTGATTTTATAGCCAATGTAAAACCATCTACCAAAGCAGACTTGCCCACACCAGGTTCGCCAATCAATAACACATTAGGCTTTGACCTCCGGCTTAAAATTTCAGCCATCATCCTCACCTCCTGTTCACGCCCAACGATAGGGTCCAGCTTGCCTTCTGCTGCCAATAACGTTTTGTCTATACAATACCTGGTAATAGCCTGCACCTCAGTTCCATTTTTAGCCACTGTAGCCTGGGCAGGCTGTAGCAACTGTTGCTTACTATTCAGTGCACCCGCCCGTTCCATTAAAACCGCACGTTGCAACGGAAAAGTTTTTAGCTGCTCATAAGAAAAACTTACCCCCGGAGTGCTCAATGCTATTAACACATGCAAAGGCTCCAGATGGTCTTTATTCAGCATTAAACGAATATTATCCGCCTCATCCAGCAACACTGCTATATCTTCCGCAGCAATGATGGTTCCGTTAAAATGGCCGCTTTTAGGATACTCTTCTATACGTACTTCTGCCCAATCTGCCAGATAGTATACATCTGCATCAACAGACAATAAAAACGGCTCCAGCAAAACCTCTTTATGTAAAAGCCCCTTTAACAGATGCGCGGCAGAAAAACTACCGTGCCTGTTTTCTTTAGCAATGGCTTGTGCAATATCAATGGCCTTTTCCACATTTGCATCCAGCGCTATATCATTCACCGTATTTGCTATCATGTTAGAATATTTTTTCAAAAAGATTACCACGTAATTTCATGTCCACCACTAAGGCTACTATACAGTTTGTTTTTTCATTCTTTACCATCTGCACATTCAATCGCTTAATCTTCTTTTCACTTTTTAAAGAAGCTAACTTGTTGCACAGTTCAGAAAAAGTAACCTCTGTTCCATTCAGACTTACCTGGATATTCAGATTATTGCACAGGTAGCCATTAAAGCTTTCCGCATTTTTATAATTATTAGCAACAGCGCGTAACATAGCTTCAAAACCTGCCCGGTCAATATCAGGCGCTTTCTTCACTTCCTCTTCTTTTGGCGCAGCTGGCAACTGCTCACTTATAGGTGCATAAGTGGGTTTATCCTGAATCACAATTACAGGAGCAGCGCCCCCTCCGGCAGGTTTCTTTACCGGTGGTGGTGGCGCAGGGTTAACATACACTTTACCCACGGCCAGCTGCAAAGGGTTGTTATTAATTACCAGTGAAATAGTTTTTAACCCGGGAGTCCGGTACACATAATCCGGATTACGTGCAGTGGCATCAATACCAGCCGTTTCACCAAAACGCCATTCCCAGGTGCTTGCCCCATGTGTAGTATCTTCAAAATTTACAGGCTTACCCACCTCGGCCGATTGGGGAAATACAAATTTGGGTAACAGTACCGAGTCTACCACTCGTGGAGCCCTTGTTATATAAATAGTTTTATATTCTGTACACTCCCCGTTTACAGTTAACGACACTGTATATTCTCCTGGCTGATCATAAGCATGCACAGCCGACCCTACAGCCGTTTCATTGCTTTGATTATCTCCAAAGCTCCACTGCAACTGCCTGAATTTCTTTGCATTGGTTTCAAAGCGAACCACCTCACCCGTATAATAATTTCCAGCACGGGAAGTGAGATTAAAAGGCATACAGGGAGCATAGTTCTTATATCTTATCATCATTACGATTGCTGCCAGTACAGCAGCCACCAGCATCACCAGAATTACATTCTCGTCCAGTCGAATAGCCAGTGTTTGTTTTTTTTCCATAACGAAATCCTTAAGGTTTAACATTGGTATATAATTCGCTGTTTACCGTTGTATGAAACAGACTATTCCCTTACTCCTACTTGTAATGTTGATGGCAGCATGCGGCGGATCCAGGAAAACCACCAGAAGCTATGAAACCATTATCCTGAAAGGCGACACTGTTGCTATACCCCGCAACGCCACTGACTCTGCCATGATGCGTAACGAACTGCTGAGACAGAAGTTTGCTAATTATCTGAACACTTCTACCGACAGCATACTCAACCTTCCGCTTTACCGATTTATTGATAAATGGCTCAATACACCATACCTCTGGGGAGGCACAGACGAACGTGGCATTGACTGTTCGGCCTTCATACAAAGATTGTTGAGCGACGTGTACCGTATTGACATTCCCCGCACGTCTATTCAACAGTTTTTTACCCGCAGTGTAGAGCCGTTTGCAGGCCGCCATTATCTTAGCGAAGGCGACCTGGTGTTTTTCCGTACAACAGAAGGAAAAGTAGTTTCGCACGTGGGCCTTTATCTGAGTAATCATATGTTTATCAATGCTTCTGTTTCCCGGGGCGTAAGCATTGCCAGCCTTAACGATCCCTACTGGAAAAAACGATACGTTGCAGCAGGCCGGGTAAAAGTGAATAAAAACAGTACTGCGCATAAATAATCTGTTTTGAAATTAATACCCGTTCGTGCTTCTCCTGATCACATCCAGATCGCGCCTGGCATTGTCCAGATCTCGCTGTGCCTGCTCATATTTCATTTTATACTCTTCCAGCTGCCGTGGCACATCACCCATGCTCACTACTTTATTCGTGCTTTCCTGGTAACGTAAATACACATCCAGCACCGTTTTATTCAGCCGGCTGTATATACTGCTGTCTTTATATTGCAACTCAGAAAGTTCTCTTATTTTGGCTGCCACCTGCTGATTCAGGTATACCATATTGGCACCCGGCTTATTCAATGAGTCAATTAAACCACGGGCCTCATCCATACTTTTTACAAACTTCTCCTGCGCAGTAGCCTGAATTTTATAATGTGCTACCTGTTCGCGCAACATTTCATTGTCTTTGGAAGGGATACGCATATCAAAATAAACAACGCCCACTATCAGTGCGGTGGACAGCACAAAAAAGAAAAGAAACTTCCAAAAGGCCTGGCGTCTTTCCTGTGCATTCATGACTTGTGACATAGGTATTTTCAGTTTAGTAGTGAGTGAATATTAGTCGGCAAGAAAACTTCTGCGTTTTTTCATCTGTACCTCTTCTTCCGGCACAATCACTTGTTCTTTCACAAAAATGCCCGCTTCTTTCTTTTTACCTATATAATCCAGTGCTGCTAACGTGTTAAATAATTTCAGCGCAACAGCAGAGAAGGTTAATACTTTATCTACACCCGCATAAATATCCAGATGATCGTATTGATAGTTACATAAAGCAGTAACACTGTCTTCCAGGTCGGTTTGCTTAATACCACACCATTCAGCAAAATAATTCAGTAGTTCTTCACGAATAGTGCCCGTATATAAGTCTAAAGTATTCTTTACAATCCTGGCAAACCCGGCCGCCCCACTCACCAGAGTTACCGGTGGTGCATACAAGCCTTCCAGTTTTAGCTGTGTATACACATTTGCTATATACACCAACATGTTCTCACACATACGTTGTACAGGTTCTGACAAATCGTTCTGCTGCTTCTTTTGTAAAATCTTTTGTATTATCTGTACCGCATTTAATTCCATCCTGCCATAAAACTGCTCCAGGCTGGCATGCGCTTCCAGTAGCACCACGTGGCTGTTAACGGCTACACAAGGCGGTATGTAAGATTCATCCAGCATTACCCGTTGCTCCATCGTATGCACTTTACCTACCGGCAATTGAAAGCTACCCAGGCTATGCATGTTGGTTTCTGCTACCGGCAATAGCATCACGGAATAAGCCGGTGTGGTATAAGGCAAACGTGCCGGCACCTCTTCGGGATTAGCCGCACCTGACGGCACCCGCTCGTATGGATTTATGCTTAGTACAATGTAATAAGCATTTTGCTTGCCCGCCAGATCAGAAAATGGCACACTCAACCCCGGGATACGCGCACTCAAACTACTATTATCCAAGGCTGTATCGTTGTGAAACGCAATAGGATAGCCACCTCTTGTTACCGCCCGGCATTCCATTACACGCACCTGCACATGTTGCTGATTATCGGCATTGAGCCAAACACCTGCCCGGGCCTGGTTTATATTGGTAGCAGGCAGTAACCCGTAATTATGATTGTTTAATAAACAGCTGCTACTAATAGCCTGCTGATAGGTGCTGGCATGTTGTTGACTAATAAAATGATTTTTATTAATCTTCATACCGTCTACCCAGTTTACAGGGAGAAATTCTTTGTGTGTACTCATAGTTTTTTGGTTTAGCGTCAGGAAATACGGCTGCAAATAATCACATCATTCTCCCTGATATTATTTAAAAAAATGCTCTTATCGGTATCAATGTACTGTGTAACAATAGTGTACCATTTAGGCTTTTTAAAAAAGATCCAACCGGTAGGTTCACCGGTGGTATTGGTATAATGAATAGTGCCGCCCGGGTGGCGCTCGTTGTAATCGTTGATGAAATAATAAAACAACTGTCCAAACTCCATGTCAGAAGGAGCTTTGGCTCTGAAATTAGTAGAGTAGCGATCGTTCTCTTTTTTCAAAAACTCAAAACTGATAATCAGCAGGTTTTTCAGCTTGCTTTCATCCGGATCCTGTATGTGCTTATGAACCGGATAAAACCATTGTATAAATATTTTCGGAGGAATTTGCACCGCCTTTCGATAGGTATAAAAAACAAAAAAGGGCAATATAAAAGCACAGGAAACGGTACCCATTATTAACTCAATGCCCTCGCGGTTTACAATGCGGTATACCATTACAAAACACAAATAGCCCAACATCGTTAATACTATCGTAAACAACAACTCAGCCCAGAATGCCCCTTCGCCAGACCATTTCAAAAACCGGTACTGCGTAAACAAGTGCATTACTCCTAAGCCAGCAAACAACACTTGTATAAACACATAATGTTGCAAATACGTTTTCAATGGCAAAGCAATACAAAACCCCAGTAAAGCAAAGGCTGCACCATATGCCAGCAAATAGATCAAAGAAGCTTTTCCAAACGGTTTAAAGCTTCCGCGTATTTTAGATACCACAAGCCCAAACACAGTACTGATGCTTAACACACCAATACCTACTAATAAAAACGAAGGGCTCATATCAGGCGAAAACCATTTTTCCATTTTCATTATTTATTCTTTATCATATATTATTACAATACAGAAGAATAACCAAGAACCGGCTGCTCTTCTTCTGTAAACCGCATCACTGCTGCTTCTCTTTCCACTTCTACGTCAATGATGATATCCGCTTCCACCGGTGCAAAAAAACGATTGAATGTTTCCAGAAGCAGGTATTGCAATCCGCCTTTCACATAGCCCGTTACCGGTGAATGTTGCAGCGGACCAATAGTATATTGTAACACCGGGTAATCTTCGTAAAATGAGTTCCCACATATCATGCTATCTCCCAGATTTTGCTGCCCCAGCCCCGCCTGCAGGTTAGCAGCGGCCTGGGTTTCGCGGGCATTTTTCACCACTACGGCTACCCGTTCGTTTAATAATAATTCCAGACACTGTTGCATGAAAGCAATATTGCCGTTAATATGATGTGCATAAGGCATTAACAGAATAAATGATGCCGCCAGTGCTATAGGTAACTGAACAGGCAGGTTCCAGAAATGTACCAGAAACCTGTTTAAGGCCTTATTGTTTAAAGCATCCAGCAGCGCCACTTCTTCTTTTTCCAACATCAGTTGCTGATGAAATACTTCGTTTTCAAATGGCTGAAAAAACAGGCGCAGTTCCCTTTCTTTCTGTTTATGTTGCTGGTATTGTGCCGCCATTTCAGCCGCTCCCATCCGGCGATGAAAGTCGTTGGTGCCTGGCTGAAAAAACAGGCTTTCCGGCAACATATCATAAAACCCCGGCCTGGTTAGCTGCACCTCCATATAACAACGATACCAGTCATCCTCCACTATATTGCAGCTCGCTATATCCCGTGCATATTCCCGTTCAAAAAAACGACTATTTTTCACCACCAGTTCGCCACGTTGTACACCTGCTGTTATTGCCTGCCAAAGCACTATTTCCGCTTTTATATCGACATTGCTTTGCTGCAGTTGTGCGAGTAGTTGTTGTAAACGGTCTTTTGTTTCCATAAGGTGTTTATTAAGCAGCATCCTCTATAAATATTCTAAAAGGCATAAAGGCCATAGACCTATCCGCCAACTGAAGCGCGAGGTGTTCTTTCCAGTAATTCACTTCATTTTTTTCCATGGCATCGAGGTAAGCTTTTTTCTCCAGCACCACTTTTACATCAATCGTTTTTACAAATCCTTTACTGGTATCTACTGCTACCATTACTCCCTTCTCTACTTCTATGCGTTTTACGCGATTACCAAAATATCCCAGCACAAACAGCCGGATATCTTCCTGGCTCATCACCCTGTCTTTAGATAAAACAGCCTGTTTATAAGCAACCACACTATCAGCCTGTGTTAACCTGTCACGGCCACCATGCGTATTAGTAAGCAGGCAGGTAACGGCATGGTTTACTGCTCCTGTTTTATAGGGCAGTAATGGAGTGCCGGCCTTGATATCATTACCCATTGCCCCATTGGTGCTCCAGTATTTTACAAACAAATGGCGTACATCGGCGTGCTTGCCTTTACGTATAATCAGATAAGGTACTCTCTCTGCCTGCGGTTGCTTTTGCGCCAGCAATTGCTCCAGTTTGGTAATCACCTGTTGCAATTGCCTGGTTTCCTCTGCAATTAAATCCCTCCCTAATCGCGAAAAAGCGGCGCTTTCATCCCGCAACAACTGGATAAGGTTTTGAATAACAGCAGTGGCATCCCGTTCATCAAACCGGCCAGCCCCGCCACTTCTAAACAATATATCTATATCTTCTCCCGCTTCTTTCGAGGGATTCCGCAAATGCAGTTGACTTCCATTGTCATCCGTAACACTGGCCACATCAAAAAACTGATCATCCGTGGTGAGTGGTAATACATTGGCCATTTCCTGTAATCGGTAGGTAACATCATGCAAGCGGCGGTTTACTATAGGAATGCAGTTGGTAAAACAGTTTACATCTTCCAGCATTTCGCTGGTGATATTTTCCGGAAACACAACCTGCACCCATCTTACAGAACGGGCCAATAGAGCCTGCAACTGATGCGGCGCAAAAACCTTACTAATAGCTTCGGGCATAATAGCCGCGCTATGCGCAGAGATGTTATCTGCATCGGTAAGGGTAATAAAACAATGCGCAAACAATTTTCTTACCTGTTGCAGTACTTTAGCAGCAATACCACCTTGTTGTAACAATTGTTCTACCTGGTTATACAGCGCATCCTCTTCCCGGGAATTGTACCCTTTTTTCACCTGCACAGACTGGCCATTGATGTACCATTTTCCTTGCGGTAGCTGATTGTAAAAAACAGGCTTATTTACTTCATTCCTTATTTGAAAATAAAACTGGGTATTGTGCAGGCTGATGTCGCATTGATCTATGGCCAGCCATAAAACGTTAGGCGCCAAAGCCGCTTGCCCTTGTGTATAAGCCACCAGCTCTTTGGTTAAAGTGTCTGTATACCGGAATAGCTTATTGCCCGTTGCCATATAGTGCACGGCACATTTATTCAGGAAAAAATTACCTGCCGGTGTAAAATACAGGTCTTTATTTCTGACAGGTTCACTTTCCGAAGCAGCAGCTACACGCCTGCTATAAAAAAACTGTTCATGCGCCCCCAACATGGTTTGGTTATCGGTACTTAATGCATACAAAACAGCAGATGCTGGCAAAGGACCGGTTAACACATCCGGGGCCATCAGCTGCACCATCCTCTCCATTATCCGTATGCGACTATGTTGAATTTCGTTGGATAAACGCTCCAGTTCAGCGGCATTGACCGATAACAATAATGACACCAGCGGATCAAAATCGGACGCAGCATCCGTTTCCGGATACCCCCATATTTTGGCAGCCGCCTGTAACATACGGTTTCTGATATGTTCACTATTTTCGTGCATAGGTATTTATCTATCACCAGTTCCGGGTTGGTACGGTTAAATGGCAGGTTAGTGATTAATTATAGGCAAGTGGACTTATAAAAAAACTATCACGGTAAGTAATGGGTTCGTTGGTAGCTTTTAGTATAGCGGCAATAACAATATCCAGCTTTCGTTTTACACGGGATTCAGCAGACAAATCTGACACTTCTTCCTGGCTCACAGTCAATTGCACACGCACTTTTTCCAAACGCTTTTCGTATCGCTGAATAGCCCGCATTAATGATTGAATAATTAACTCTTTTTGCCTTCCCCGGTAAGTGACATTGTCAAAATCTTCTTCCCACAATCCATTGCCAAAATCCGGATCGCTCAATAATTCTCCAAACGAAGTGGTTAATATCAAATGTAAATGGTGTGCTATAGATTGCTGCAGCGAGCATCTTGGCAACTCCTGTTTCTTTATCACTTTTCCCAGCTCCATAGGTAGGGTGTAATATTCAAACTGCATACCTGGTGTTTAATAATCAATAAAACTCAATTACTTAAGGTAAACAGCGAGCCAGGTTCAAAAGGGATTGTCTTGATTCGGCAACGCGAAGGTTAAAATAAAAACAAAAATGGTGCCTTTTTTTGCTATTGTAAATTTTAATGTATTGAAATACTCATTGGTGTAAATTTTGCATATAAATCATACCCCACGCTGCTACTTTCATTGAAAACATACCACTATGGGCACACCTGCAAACGTAAAGTATATTGTAGTAGGAATAGATGGCACAGGCTCTTCCAGCTGGCGGCATGCCGATGGTAGCAATAGCCATATTTACCAGTTTGTGCGCGATTTTCATTATGGCGCCCGCGGCATTGATAAACAGTTTTTTGATGGCCCTTCCGATTCGGTATGGGGGCGGGAATCGGAAGCTATTTTACAAAAGGCGCTTGATTTTATTATGCATCGCCTGACTACACTTTTTCCTCAGATCAAAAACGGCAATATTCATCCGCTGGATATGTTTGATGTAAACAGCTGTATGCAATCTTCCCAGCAAACCTCTTTTCAAACTATGGATGGATATAGCTATCTATCCACTTCCAATATGCGCCTGCCAGTGCAGGTGAATGCACAAATGCTGGCTCATCAGCCGTTTACCCCCAACCAGGTACAAATTGTACTGGCCGGACATTCCCGTGGTGGCCTGGTGGCCACCAACCTGGCGCGTATGTTAAGCCCTGTTATTAAAGTGTATTTTCTGGCGTTATACGATGCAGTAGACAGGCAGCCCTGCCTGGATGGAGCAGTAGTAGAGAATGTAAAATATGTATTTCATGCGCGCCGTCATCCTGATGTAGGTTCCAGGGGCATGTTCAGCAATACCTCTACACAATACAAATCTGATTATCACGAAGAACGTTTCTTTTACACCTCTCATGGTGGTATAGGTGGTTCTTATGTTACCAGTCGTGCAGAGTTAAGCACGTTTGGAGATGATTCATGTATAATACAACCAGATACACGTACCATATCAGATGGAATGGGAAATGTAGTTACAGTAGACAATATAAACCCGCTCACCAAACGCTTTCATAAACCTATTGATCAGATTTGTTCAGAGGGCAGTGATGAAGCGGATAAGTTCATACGTGAGGGAGCCAGACGCTTTGGTTTACCTATTTCATAAAATGTTTGTGCAGCAAGAAGGGCATTGATTATACAACCAATGCCCTTCTTAACTTAAGTAATTGCAACAACTACTAAGGCGCTACCAGCCTGAAGCCGTTGCCGTGAATGTTTACAATTTCAATATTATTATCTTCTTTCAGGTATTTGCGCAGTTTGGCAATGTACACATCCATACTACGACCGTTGAAGTAAGTATCACTACCCCATATTTTTTTCAATGCTCTTTCGCGTGGCAGCAAATCATTCTTATGCTCAGCCAGCATTTTCAGTAGCTCATTCTCTTTGGGAGATAATGTTTGGGTTTTACCATCGAAAATAAGCTCACGCAGTTTGGGATTAAAATGATAACGTCCCAGATCAAACTCTATATTCTCATTTTCTTTAACACTTTCTTCATTACGCTTTAAAATAGCTTTTATTTTCAGCAATAATACTTCACTATCAAAAGGCTTGGTAATATAATCATCAGCACCCAGCTTATAGCCCTGAATAATGTCCTCTTTCATAGTTTTAGCACTTAAAAAGAACAAAGGTACTTCCGGATCAATATCCCTGATTTCTTCTGCCAAGGTAAAACCATCCATATTAGGCATCATTACGTCCAGCAAACAAATATCAAATTTTTCACGTTGAAAAGCTGCCAAACCCAGTCTGCCATCTCTTTCAAGCGTTACATCATAATCATTTAATTCCAGATAATTCTTCAATACCATCCCCAGGTTCTGATCATCTTCGCACAATAATATTTTGTAATTCTTACCGTCCATATTTTATGATTTTGATTTTATGGCTAAAAATAGAAGATAAGTTACAAAACTTATCTTAAATCCCTCAATAACACCTTTTTAAAGTACACCCGGTTGCCCATATACTCCCATTTGATACCTCCGTCTGCAATCAGGCCTTCTTCTTTTTTTACCGGACCGTCTTTACCCGAAACACCCGCCACCGTGCACCTGTATACGTCTTCGTTAATATATACGGTTTGCCCTGCCGCATAACCTATTCCCCCCTTCCATCGGCTGCCAGCTGCAAATCCCGAATTGGCCGCTACCCAACCGTAAACATCATTTTGGGGTGAAATGTTGCGAATTACCGATCCTGCAGAGTAATTTCCGTACACCGGCGGCTGCTGGCCATAACTTTCTGTTATTACTTTAGGCTTATTACGTTGATTCAACCCGGGAATAATGATATCGGGCTGGTCGTCTGTGCTGCCTGAAAAATTATTTTTAAAACTTACTAAAGGAAAATAATTCTCATTGGTAACACTGTATTCGGAGATATTATCCGAAAAACCGATCTCATCCACCAGGTGTCCATTCACCTGATTGTCAGTTACCAGCAGGTTATTAAACTTGCCAAACCCTTTGGCACTGAAGTAAATACCATGCGTGGTAAATACAGTATCATTACGCGAACTGTACGATCCCCTGCTATCATTTCGCAATTGGTTACGTGAAATGTTAAAGTTGGTGATCCAGGCATTCTGGGCTTCCACATAAATATCAGCGGCAACCGCCCTGTTATAAAAATTGGTGCCATCTACAATCGTATTGCCTTCTACCTGGCTAAACAGGTTGGTTCCAATGGCGCACATCAACAACCCATGTAAACCAAACTTATCTATGTAATTATTCTTAATTTTTAACTCACGTGATTGGCCATTTACATAAATGCCATTGCATTTCATATTACTCAGCGTATTGCCCTCAATCACAATATCTGTACCCGCGCCCTTTTGTGTATTCACCACCATAATACCGTTACCATCTTCTAACACCACCGGCGCATCTTTATCGGCCGGCAACGCGCCTATATACCGGATGATATTGTTGGTAACCTTTACATGGTTAGCGTCGATAATATAAAAGCCACAGTTCTGAAAGCTGCCCGAAGTTGTTTTACTTCTGGGCGTATAGGTTCCTGTAACAAAATTATTGCTGATAATTGTGCTGCTGGATGCAGCCAACCCATAGTCATCTCCCACAAAAATGGCTGCTGCAGAACCTGCATTACCAGCATTTTTATCACCAGCATTGTTAAACGAGTTGTTATTGATAACAATTCTTTCACATCGCTGGAAATCCATACCATTGTCGCCGGTATGATTCAGGTTATTCCCGCTCACGTCTACATCGCTGCATTGCTGATTAGCCATACCTATTCCGGAAATATGATCAAGGTAATTATCTCTTATTTTTAATCCTTCTACTTTATAGGAAGAGATACAGTGTGTACCAACATATTCAAAATGATTCCGCTCAATTAATACATCAGAACACTCTAGCCGTCCAAAATTGGTGATAGCACCATCTACGGCCGCAAAGTCGATATTATAACGCCCGATGCGTTTAAAATCACAATCCCGTATCACCACCTGCGAAGCCTTATATAAAATGCCCCTGCCAAAGGCGTCGGCAAAAGAGCAACGTTCAATGAGTATATCTTTTGCAGGTTTAGCGTCAAAGGTGATATTCATCAGTGCATATCTGCCAGCCACTGCCATAGACATGTCTTTATCACCCCGTGGGCGGCCACCGTTAAAGCCCATATCCTGTATAGTAACATTATCCCCTGTTACATTTACCAGTGCCGGAAAATCGTGGCTAAATCCACGGGAAGTTTGAATAACCGTAGCCTTCTTACCTGCTCCTTTCAAATGTGCAGAAGAAGGCAGCGATATTACTGTGTTCTCAGTTAAATAGTAAATACCTGCGGGAAAAACCAATGGCACTCTTGCCGTAGCTGCCGCCTGAATACCTGCTTGTAATGCAGTGGCATCATTGGTTACCCCATCTCCTTTTGCCCCAAACCATTTTACATTCAAGCCATCCTGGTTGGGATAAATACGCTGCCATACACCTGCACCTATTCCGGCAGCGTTAAATTCAGTACCGTTGTTATACTTATCTGTAGTACTATATCTGAAAAAGCCGCCCCGGTCTTTATCGGTAATAAATATCCCTACCGTAGAATCTGCAACAGCCTGCATTTCCTCTATGCTAGCCACTGTTAGCATATGCGGCTTTACCTGCGCTTTTGCTATAGAAACGGCAAAAACACTTGATGCAAATAAATAATAAGTCGAAATACGTCCAATTACTCCCATCTATTCCTCCTTTTTTAATCAATTACTCCGGTGCCATAATTATACCAACTTTCTCGGCATAGTTGTTGCCTTTTTCGAATAAGTAAATATGGTATTATGAGTTCGAGATTTGATTATATAGTACGGGTATCATTGTTACTGTTCGATTTTCTTTTATTAAACGGTACATTGCTGATAGCTTTTGAAATATTTGATTCCTACCGTTTAATGCTACCAGGCACCAGAATCAACCTTATCTATATTGTCAACCTGATCTGGCTGGCATTAACCGCCCTGCTTAAGATGTATAATCACCGGGCATCGGGCCGGTATTCTCACCTCAAAAATACTACTATTAACAGTTTGTTGGTATTTGCTCTTTTTTTCGGATTTTACCTGGTTATTGTAAAACAAGATGACATCAGCCTTGGCTTTGCACTGTACTTCATGATACAATTTGTAACAGTTATCTGCTGCACCCGGCTACTGTTACGTACCATTATAAGGGCCTTTGTAAGAAATACCCGTACCCGTAAAAAAATTGCAATCATTGGCTTTAACGATACCGGCCGCAAGCTCGCAGAATACTTTTCCGGTCAAAAAACCACTTTCGAATTCAGTGGTTTTTTTGATGATGAAATGGTTAGGCAACAGTCGCTGCAAGCTGCACCAGGCGACATGCCTTCAAACCTACAGCCCGCCAACATCAAAGGCAGCGTAAAAGATATATTTGATTACGCTATCAACAACAACATAAAAGAAATTTATTCTACTGTTTTACCTGATGACAACAAAAACGTACAGGAATTAATGACCATTGCTGATAAGCATTTTCTACGCATCAAATTCGTTCCCGACTTTACCAATATGCTGCGTAGCAGTTACCATATTAATTACATGAACCACTTCCCGGTTATTTCGCTACGCGATGAACCATTGGAAGACACACGCAATCAATTATTCAAGCGTGCATTTGATATTGTTTTCAGCCTGCTGGCATTAGTGCTGGTTGTAAGCTGGCTGTATCCTATACTTGCCGTACTGATTAAGCTGTCTTCTCCCGGGCCTGTTGTTTTCAAACAATTACGCAGCGGGCAGGATAACAAACCCTTCTGGTGTTATAAATTTCGCACCATGCAGGTAAATAAGCAAAGCGACAGCCAACAGGCCACTAAAAACGATGCACGTGTAACCTGGATTGGCAATATCATGCGTAAAACCAGCCTGGATGAGCTGCCCCAGTTTTTCAATGTGTTAATGGGAGAAATGAGTGTAGTTGGTCCCCGCCCGCATATGTTAATGCACACCGAACAATATAGCGCCATCATTGGTAAGTTTATGGTACGCCACTTTGTAAAACCCGGCATTACAGGCTGGGCTCAAATCAAAGGCTTGCGTGGTGGCACTGAAACCAACGACTTGATGGAAAGAAGAGTAGAACACGATATCTGGTACATGGAAAACTGGTCGATATGGCTGGATGTTAAAATCATTTTCCACACCGTGTTTAATGCATTTAAGGGAGAAACTATGGCCTATTAGAGATACTCCCTTCTTACTGCATCAGGATAAGCCAGCAATATCCAGATAGATAAATAAGCAAACTCAGGCACCGATACCATCATTATCAAATAAGTAGCAATGAGTGCGGTGCGATAGTAATAACGTTCATCTTTATTGCCCTTTAAACGAACAAAGGAATGCTTGAAGAAAAACCAGGTAAACAATACTACTCCAATAATACCATTGTTTACCAGCAGAGTAGAAAAGAAATCAGTGGAACGTACATATCCAAAACCTATACCTGTAAGCTTTCCAATAAAACCCAGATCATTCCACCAAAAAGCCACTTGATTTTTAAAAAATAAAGAACGCTCCTGTCCCGAAGTATTACCCCCTGTTAATTTATGGATAAGCGTGTCATTTAAAAACTGATGAAAACCAGTGCTGGTGTAATAAGCAACCACTATAACCATTAACCCCATAGGCACCATCCATAGCAGATAACGTTGCATCCGCTTTTCATGAGCTACAAATGCAATAGCCAACACCCCCATTCCTAACCAAACAGAAGTAGAAAAACTCAACACCAACGCAATACCAAATAAAACAAAATCAATCCTGCGTTTTAAACCCACTGCTAATATCCAAAAAGGCACTACCGTTAAGGCAAACATAGAAGGCTCACCTGTTAAACTTTTTAAACGCTGTGTAACCCAGCCCCCTACCTGCATTACCTGGAACAAACTACCTGAAGTATGTGCAAACTGTCTGTTACTTAAAAAATCGCCATTAGTGCCTGTAATTTGAAATATCAATATTTCTAAAAAACCATAAGCCACCAATATGCGTAAGCTCCAGTAAAACGTATGAATATGCTTCCTCGTACCCATATGTTTTACATACAGGTATATTAAAAAACCGGCAAAGAGGTATAGCGACTGAGTAAACATACTCCTTCGCAGCAAACTCTTCTGCCCTTCACTGTCATCTGTAAAATTTAAGGAAACAGGCAATTGCAGGTGCGAATAATATACATACAACTGCGCCAACACATTTATCAACAAAAAAATAGCCGCAATAGCTATTAACTCTTTGTGTAGAAAATTGCCTTTCCGGATACTGTACAGGAAAAAAAAAGGAAGGCCCAGGAATATGAGCAGATAAGAAGGTACCGAAAAGGATACCGAAGGCATTAATACCACAGAAGTAAAACCCGCAATAAGTAACAAAACATGCAAGTAACCGTCAAGACCGCGCTTCAATGACATCATAAGGCGTATGGGTATGGGTTGTTGTTGAGAATGATTCTTTTAATGGATAAAAACCCGGCAAAACCTCTTCCACAAACTTTTCCAATTTACGAATAAACCTGTTTTCAGAAAAATGTTGTACATACTGCCTGATAAACTGCGGATCAAAGTTTAGCTGATCAAAGGCTTTGATGGCAGTGTCCAATGCCTGTGCACTTTGTTCTTTAAAAAAGAGTGCCGTACTTTTTGCACTGTTATAGGTATACGGTATCATAGTATCCAGGATACCACCTTTTCCATAAGCAATCACCGGCCTTCCTGATGCAGCCGCTTCCAAAGGGGTAATACCATAATCTTCCTGTTGCGGAAAAATTAAAGCCTGCGCTTCTGCATAAGTCCTGGCCAGGCTTTCCGCATCTAACCCATTTAAAAATACTACATTCTCTTTCGCTCTCTTTTTCAGTTCCAGCTCCATAGAGCCTTTCCCAACCACTACCAGTTTTTTATCCGGCAACGTGTTAAATACATCTATTACCAGGTCTACTTTTTTGTAAGGCTCCAGACGCGAAACCACCAGGTAATAATCTTTTACTTTATCAGAAACATAAAAATTATGGAGTTTCACCGAAGGATTAATGATAGTCACCTCATTTCTGGGCTTGTACGCATCTTCAATCGCTTCTTTCATGCCATTAGAGTTGGCCAGATAAAAATCAGTTCTGCGGGAGGCCAGTTTATCTACGTGACGTAATACAGTGGCGGCCATTAAAAACAATTTTCTGATCAGCCAGTTCTTTTTCATGATATTCTCGTAGCTCCAGGGACGCCAGGCCACCCGTAAAGGAGTATGACAATAACTGATCACCGTAGTGCCTTTATCCACCCTTATATATTTAGCACAGTGTGTAGTTGAAATCAATACCACATCATAACCGGATAAACGAATAGAACGCATGGCTAACATAGCAAACGGAAAGAACAATAATTTAACCAGCTTTTCGTTTTTACCTATTTTCTGAAATCAGGAAGTGACAATGTTGGCTTTTTTGAATTCAGGGTAAGTTCGTTCACTGTTGTAGCACAGTGTATAGATGGGAGCATTCGGAAATGCCTTATGCATACTTAACACCACTTGTTCCGCCCCTCCTTTTCTCACCAGCTCGTCGTGTACAATAGCTACCTTCATACGAATGCTTTTGACAACTTTAAGCAAAACATATGCCTAAATAGTTATCTATATTGTGCTATGGCCTGTTCCAGCGATCGGGCCGATTGTGCCCAGCTATATTTTGTTAAAATATATTCCAGTCCCTCTTCGTTGAAACGCTTATCCCGCTTGTCTAACAGCAACAACAAGCCTGTTAAGGTTTCCTTATTGTTAAAATAAAAAGCGTGCTCTCGGGCCACCTCCCTAAAAATAGGGATATCATTAGCAATGACTTCACAACCCGCGGAAAGCCCTTCTGCTACCGGTAAACCAAAGCCTTCATATACCGATGGGATAATCACCGCTTTAGCATGCTGGTATAGTCCGGCCAGCTGTTCATTACTTACGGCACCTGTAAAATGTATTGTCGGATGCGCCTTATATTTTTCCAGCTGCTGTAAAAGCGCCGTGTTAAACGATTTATAGCCCGCCCCTGCCACTACCAGGTGGGTTTGAGTAAGTTGCGCTGCATCGTACGCCTGCAATAACAGTAAGAGATTTTTACGGGGATCGGCTGAACCTACAAACAGGAAGTAAGGATGCCGTACCATAGGTGTTGCATCTGTAGCAGGCAGCAAGGGAAAGCCTGCATTGGGCACAACACTCACCTGGTTATCGGATAAGCGGTAATACTGCATCAGCTCCTGTTTGGAAAAATCACTTACCGTAATAATATGCCTGCTGCTTCGAATAATCAGTGGCATCAGCATTTTATAGTAGTAGTGAAAAGTCTTTGAAAAAAATTGCGGATAACGCACAAAAGCGATATCATGAATACAGGTTATTTTATTGTGGTAAGCCACCGGTGCTACATTACACAAATTAAGCAGTAATGGCTCACCTTGCTGTTTAGCAAAACGCGGCAGCTGCCACTGTTCCCATTTCAGGCCTGCTTTATTACCTACCTCCAGCCTTTCGCAGGGTAACTGGTATACATCATTATGCAAGCCATTATGTGGTGTTACCAGTTTAACTTCTTTGTTTAACGTATAATAATTGCGTAACAATTCGGAAGCATACCGCTGCACGCCACTTATTTTTTGCGTTAAAAACTTGCCATTCACATAAACGTTATCCATTTCCTTTCCTTTTATTCAGCTGCAGCGCTTGTGTAATAAACTCATCGGCAATATAATCGGCGTTGTATTGATATAAAAAACGATGGCAGGCAAGGGCTTTCAACTCAATTATTTCAGGATGCGCCAGTATTTCAGCTATAATGGCTGTAAGACTTCCGCTACGCATTTGAAATTGCCACATGCAATCAGGCTCGTACAAATCAACCAGCCCTCCCCTGGCAGCTACACATACAGGTTTATTATAGCCCATTGCTTCAATCACTACCCGCCCAAAGGGCTCTTCCCAGGCAGCCGGCACTACTACTATATCAACTGATTTATAGAAGGATGCCGCCTCTACAGCCCCCACAAATTGCAACTTCCCTTTTACAGGAAACCGCAACCGTAACATGTCTTTATACGGTTTATCATAAGCCCCGGCCAATATTAATGTATAATTCGCCTGCTTTAACTGACTCATTTCTTCCAGTAAAAACGGTACTCCTTTTTCTGGAGTAATACGGCCAATAAATCCAATACGGATATTCTCCCTGTTCACAGGCTCCACCTGCCGTCCATGCAAGGGCGCAGGGGCAATATTAGGCAACACCCACACCGGTTTATTCACCGCTACTCCATATTGCTGATGCCTGTTAATAATATGGCGACTAATACCAACGAACGCGTCTGGCTGCTGGCAAAGCATCTTTTTTACGGCAAATGCACTGCGGCAGCTCAAACATAGCTGCCCACACTGGCAGCCATTTTTATATAAGGTAGTACGATGACACAGAATGTAATAGTCCCGTAATGTATGAATTAAAGGCACGCCTGGCTTACGCAATGCCTTCCAGCTAAATAATGAGAAGCCCTGTAAATTGTTGGTATTAATGATATCTGGTCTTATGCGCTTCACCAGGCGCTTCAGGCGAAAATAATAGGCTACATTAAAGGTATCGATACAGTGCCATAAGACTTGCTGCCATGGCTTATGTTTTCGTTCTGTAACTGTATACAGGTTTTTAGTACCTAAATAAATGGTAATCACTCCATGTAAACGGCTTACCCTTTTTTGAGCATCAAGGGATAATACATATACACTATGGCCATGCCGGTATAAAGCTTCGCACAATAGCTGCACCGATACTTCTGCCCCGCCTAAGTGATTGGGATGGTATAGGGTATTAATAAATAAAACCGTCATAGTTTCTGGTTGGGATATACGATGGTTGGGTTAAAGAACAAGCCTGCCCAAAAACCTTTCATATAAACCCCTAATTTGTACCAGCCATTCCTGGTAAAAGCGCTGGCTATAGCTATTTTTCCATAGTGCAGCGTATCCATCATTAACTCCACCCTGCGTTTGTGTTTGCGGCCTATGTATATGTTATTCCGAATGTTATAAAAATGCATGGCAATGCGCTGTTTATCTACTTCTGTAACCAGGCTGGGGAAAGAAGGGTTGGACCTCAGATGCACTACTTTGCTTTTACCCACCATATATCCCGGTGCCTGCCTGGATAAACGGTTGGTAAAATCAATGTCATCACCCCATATAAAAAAATCACGTATAGGCAGGCCCGCCTTTTGCACATGCCGGGCATTGATTAATACCGATACAAAAGTGCTGCTGCTCACCCTTATTAAACCATGCTCGGCATACTCGCCCCATAAAGGATAATTGTATTTAGACCGGGTATTATCTATGTTAGGCACATTCATAATAATGCCATCTGTACTATTTACCTTACTGCATAAAAATGAAAAATCGGGCACCAGTTCAGCCGCAAGCATCATTTGCTCCAATGCATCTTCCGAAGCCATCACATCATCATCCATTACCCAGATGTAATCGTAGTTTTTTTCAACAGCATATTTGATACCTGAATAAAACCCACCTGCGCCGCCTGTATTCATTTGATGAATCACCTCCATGTCATCCTGACTATCCAGCCAGGCTTTGGTGCCATCTGTGCTTCCGTTGTTGATTACAAATAACTTATCCCATGCATAATGCTGCCTGCGCAAAGCCTCTATGCAACGCCGCAGCAACATTTCCCTGTTATAAGTTACCACCACTATGGCTATTTTACTAATTGCCATTGTTAGCCTGTTTAATGAATCAATAAAAACTGTTATCGCTTTAGCTTTCCTACAGCAGCCAGCAACCAGTTTACATTCCAGTATTGCTTATCCAGTAACCGAAGTCCCTGGCGATAAATGATCATTGCCATACCTGTTGTAATAAGCACTTCCGTCAACACCCATGCAAGTGCTGTACCATAATACGACCATACAGGTGTAAACAACATATTTAATCCAACACAGATCACCGAACCCGCTATAGACATAAGCAAAAAGGCTTTGTCCATTTTTAAATTCAGTAACACCTGGGTGCCTAATAAATTACTAATGCTTACTATAAAAGGTGCTATTGCCATTATTCTCAACACGGGTATAGACTGTTCAAATTCCTCTCCAAAAAACAAGGGCAATACCGGAGCGCCCATAAACAAGGCTATTGAAATACCTAATGCCAGTGTTGTTACCAGCGGAAATATCTTTTTCACTTCTGTAACGCCATTTTCTCTGGCTATCGCAAATGAGCGACCAATGTGCGGAAACAACGTTTGGCTTAAAGGCATTAACATCACCATTTGAGTAATAGACACTATTTTGGCTGATGCCGCAAAAACACCTACTTCACTTTTCGACTTCATTAACCCCAGTATTACAATATTGCTGTTGGTATACAGGTTAATCATCAAAGTAGAAATAAACACTGCCCTGTCGTTGTGCAACAACTGAAGCACTTTTTTCAGGGGCACCCATAACAACCGGATATGAAAGCGCCTGAAAGCATATATAAACAACGCTACACCAGCCAGCAACTGGCTTAAGCTGGAAAACAAGGCGTATACCCAGTAATCCCGTTTTTCTCTTATAAAAATGACCATGGCAGTAAAACAAACCAGCTTAATCACCACATTCCATATCGCTGCTTTTTGCAACTGTTCCATACCCTGGAACAACCAGTTGGGCATAAATACGTTAGCAATGCAGGTAACAAAGCATAAAATGCTTACAAAAGCCTCGTCACGCATTTGCGGCATGGTAAAAAGCAGCACTATAAATAATACCGTGGAAACCAGTAACAACCATAAGCGGGCAAAAAACACACCCGAAAACACTTCATTTACCACCGTTTCGTTGTCTTTATTGCGTGCAATGGTTCGGGTGGCCGTGTAATCAAAACCATAGTTGATAAGGATTACAAAATAGGTGATCACTGCGGTGAGAAAGTTAAATAACCCAAAATTGTCTTTTCCGATAACTCGTGTAATTACTGGTAATACCAGGAAAGGGATCAGGAAATTAGCCACCTGTATAATGGATAGGGCGCCGAAATTCTTAGTTAACTTACCAGCTGTTGACATATACTATTTTCAAATATGCAAATATAGCGCCACAGTACCCGATAATCGGTGAACGCACCCTCCGCATCGTTAAACAGTCACCCCTCCCTCTTCGTAGGGGCGTGTTTGCAATAAGATGGCCCGGTTTTAGCACTGCATTTGTTTTACTTTTGAGCCGGAAGCCCGTTGTTTCGGCTGTTTTAAATTCTAATATGCCTGATTTCGATTACCTGGTGGTAGGTGCCGGCCTGTACGGATCTGTATTTGCACATGAAGCCACCAAACATAACAAAAAGTGCCTGGTAATAGACCGTCGCCCTCATACCGGCGGAAACACCTGGTGCGATGAGCAAGCCGGTATTAATGTGCACGCATACGGCGCACATATTTTTCACACCAACGATAAAGAACTGTGGGATTATGTAAACTCATTTGTGGAGTTTAACCGTTATACCAACTCCCCGCTGGCTAATTACAAGGGCGAGCTATATAACCTTCCCTTTAACATGAATACTTTTTACCAGTTGTGGAAAGTAAAAACGCCTGCCGAAGCACAGCAGAAAATCCAGGAACAGATAGCCCACCTGAATATTGAGCATCCAGCCAACCTGGAAGAGCAGGCTTTATCACTGGTAGGCAGGGACGTGTACGAAAAACTGATTAAAGGTTACACCGAAAAGCAATGGGGACGTGATGCCAGGGAGCTTCCGGCTTTTATTATTAAACGCCTGCCTGTTCGTTTCACTTATGACAACAACTACTTTAACGATAAATACCAGGGTATACCCATTGGAGGATATAACAAACTGACCGAAGCTCTATTACAAGGCATTGAGGTAAGGCTGGCAACCGATTATTTTGCCAACAGGCAGCAACTGGATCTACTGGCCAGCCATATTGTGTTTACTGGTCAGCTGGATGAATTTTACGATTTCCGTTTTGGCCACCTGGAATACCGCAGCCTTCGCTTTGAACACGAGCTTCACAACACGCCCAATTACCAGGGTAATGCAGTGGTGAATTATACCGAACGCGAAGTACCTTATACCCGTATTATAGAGCACAAGCATTTTGAATTTGGTCAGCAGCCGAAAACGGTTATTACACGGGAATATTCAAAAGAATGGAAACCAGGCGATGAACCCTATTACCCGGTAAACGACGATAAGAATATGCAATTGCTGAAGCAATACCAGCAACTGGCCCATGCCGAAGAAAAAGTGATTTTTGGCGGCAGGCTGGCTGAATACCGGTATTATGATATGCACCAGGTAATAGCTTCTGCACTGACAAAAACTAAAAAATTATTCAGTAATTCCTGATTGGTCTTCTTTTTGATTTTCACATAACGATAAATTCTCTTCCTGGTGAAACCGCTTATAGTCACAGATAAAACCATAGTGTACGTTCCTTGTCCTGCTTCACACGCCACAGGCGGCACAGAAGTACTGCACCAGTTTGCCCATAAACTTAATCAACAGGGAGTTACAGCCCGGTTGTTTTATTACCGCATAAAAAAAGGTGTTGACCCTATACATCCCCGCTTTAAAAAATATGTGCAGGAATATGCTACACATATTGAAGATCACGAGCAGCATATACTGGTGGTACCGGAAACCAGAACAGAATACCTTTTCCGTTTTCCGCGCATACGTAAGGCTATCTGGTGGTTAAGCGTTGATTTTTTTTACGACACAGCAGATGTGGACAGGTGGTCTACCCTGATGAAAATGACTGGCATCACCAAAAGGTATAACCTTAAAAAGCCAGATAGACTAAAGATAGACCTGCACCTGGTACAAAGCCATTATGCCGCATTACACCTGGAAAAACACGGCATTACCAATCACGCCCCACTTTCAGATTACCTGAATGCTTCTTTTTTCACTAACACCACTGCACCAGTGACCGTTAAAGAAAACAGGGTATTATATAATCCTAAAAAAGGGCTGCAGTTTACGCAACAGCTTATTCAACAGGCACCCGACCTTAACTGGCTGCCTTTGATTGATATGACACCCGACGAAGTAGCTAATGCCTGCCGCACCTCTAAAGTATATATCGATTTTGGACAACATCCGGGCAAGGACCGTTTTCCACGCGAAGCAGCTATTTCCGGCTGTTGCGTTATTACCGGTAAAAAGGGGGCAGCTGCTAACGAAACAGATATTCCCATATCGGGTAATTATAAGTTTGCAGATGAAGCCAGCAGTATTCCGCACATCATTCAGCAAATTCAACACTGCTATACTTCTTATAACACCGCCGTTCACGACTTTGATGCCTACCGCAGTATTATTAAGGAACAGGAAGCGGAGTTCAATTCTCAATTACAAAAAATATTTACCAGATAATGCATCCCGCAGATAGTTATATTATACTGTTAAACTATAACGCCTGGCAAGACACTATTGAGTGTATGGAATCGTTATTAAAACAGGAATATAAAGGCGTATATCATATTGTGGTAGTGGACAACCATTCCACCAACGATTCCCGGGAACAGCTATTGCACTGGGGCAATTCAGCCGCCCCTTTACATGGTATAGATTACAGCCATCTCTCTTATGAAGAAGGACAGTTTATTCATGTAAATGTGAAACCACATGCTACCGTAAGTTTTATCTGGAGCGATCATAATGGAGGGTTTGCCTATGGCAACAACATAGGCATACGGTATAGCTATCTTAACTCTGCCAAACATTTTATATGGTTGCTGAATAACGACACCATTGCCATGCCCAATACGTTACAGGAGCTGGTGAACTTTTACATTGCCAAAAACAAAACACAAAAAACAGGTTTAGTAGGTTGCCTGCAACGGTATTATCATAACCCTGAGCTGGTACAAACCATGTATGGAAAATTCAATCCCTGGCTGGGCCTGCCACGTGAACATGGGGCCGGGCAACCTGTTAGCACGGTAGAAGAAATGACCGACATGGAAATTGATTACCTGTCTGGTGCCTGCCTGCTCACCCATACCGACGTATTAACAGAGGTGGGATTACTATGTGAAGATTACTTTTTGTTTTATGAAGAGCTGGACTTTGCCCAAAGACTGCAGAAGGCCGGGTTTGCTTTAGCCTGGTGCCCCACCACCAGTATTTTGCACAAACATGGGGTAAGCATCAATGGCCTTACCAAAGGCAGCGCCACCCCTTTTGCCGACTTCCATCACTTTAGAAGTGAATTCATTTTTGCAAAAAAGCATTACCGCTCCAAATTACCGGTTTATCTTTTTGTGACGGGTTTACAACTTACCAACCGCCTTATTAAAGGCCGGCTTAAAAACATTTCCTACTTATTAAAAGGCGTAGAAGCCGGCTTAAACCATAAAGAAGGGCAACATCGCCAGCCATCTAAAAAATAGATTATTACAATGCCGTAAGCAAGTTGTTTTTTAATTGATGGGTTATCTGCCGGGTAAACATAGTAGCACCGGTTTCAGACAAGTGAAACTGATCTACAAACAAATCATTGGTGTACAATGCCGGATCATGATAGTTCATATATACTCCTCCATTCTGCTCTACTATATTCCTGCACCTGTTAAAGTGCCTGTTCAACTCATCCTGAGAGGAAGAGTTGAGTATAAAAGATTCTTTAATAGGCGCCTGCACAAAAACCAGCTTCACCTGGTTCTTTTTCAGATAATTGCTTAATAATGCCAACTCCTGGTACTGATTGTTGGTATAGTTGTTAGGGAAAGTAAACTGTTCGTTCCAGCGCGATTCAGAAATACGGTCTTTAGGCACATCCAATAACACACCACCACCATCGTCAAAGCTCAGGCTGTTATAGATGTTCCCATTCCTGGCCTGCTCTTCCCTGCCCATTTTACGCGCAATAATCTCCCATAAGGAGTTATAGTTTTTAAAGTAGAAAATGCCACTCCAATGTTCCCGCCAATAGTCGTCGGTACTGAAATAGTTTTTATAAGTAGCTGTATTTTCTGGTTTGCTGAAATCGGGCAGCGACGAACAAATGAGTACATACCTGGGCTTATATTTAGGCACATAGTTAACAGCCATCAGGCGGGTGTCGGCCATTTGCAAGCCCCAGCAAGAGAAATTAAAGTAAGAAGTATCCAAACTATCTACCATCACCCGTGAGCTGATATTATTCAACGTCATAGAAGACCCCAGTGCCATTACATTAGCCTGGCGAATGTTTCGCTGCTGTGCATATTCTACTTTGGCATCAAAACTTACCGAATTTGTAAGCAAGGGAGGATACCCCTTATACATAATAGCTATGTATAAGGCAGCCACCGGAATAAGCATTGCCAAAACGCTGCAACCAAATGCCCAATATTTCTTACTCATATCTAAAATTGAAAATAGATAAACTGACCGTCGCTGGATACACTACCTAGTAACAACAAAAAAACAAACACATAATACGCGCTCCATCTGATGTATTTGGGACGAGTATTTAAAAAACCAATCACACTGGTTTTGCGTTGTACTAAATGCGCCATTTCCAATAATAGAATCACCAACCCTCCGGCGGCAATATCTCTTAAATACAGAAAATTATGTATAGGCACACTACGCAACAGGTTTACCACATCTGCCCCTGTTTCGGTGTAACCGCTTTCAATAATGTATACAGCATCTGCCAGGGTATGCGCCCTGAAAAACACCCAGGCAGTAGCCACCAACACAAAAGTGGTAATCACCTGGAGGATGCTATACACCACCGGCCATTTTCTGATACCGGATGCATCCACCATTTTATTACGCCATTTCCTGGTAACCAGTGCAAAAACCAGGTAAAATCCATTCAATCCCCCCCATATGATGTAGGTCCAGCTGGCACCATGCCATAAACCACTTATCAGGAATACAATAAACAGGTTCAGATACCAACGGGGCACACTTACCCGGTTACCCCCTAAAGGAATATAGAGGTAATCTTTAAACCAGGTAGATAAAGAAATATGCCATCTGCTCCAGAAGTCATTAATGCTTTTAGCGTGATAAGGGCGGTTAAAGTTTTTCATCAGGGTAAAGCCCATCACTTTGGCCGATCCCAATGCGATGTCTGTATAACCTGAAAAATCACAAAAAATCTGGAATGAGAAAAACACAGTCGCTATTACCAGACTAAGACCATGATACTCATGCGGGTGATCATATACATTATTCACTACCATAGCCAGCCGATCGGCTATCACAACCTTTTTAAATACCCCCCAGGCCATTAATTTCAATCCATCCACTATCCGCTGGTAATCAAATTCATGCTTTGTTTTAAACTGGTACAAAAGATTTTGCGGCCTTTCAATAGGCCCGGCTACCAATTGAGGATAAAACATTACATACAGGCTGTAAATACCAAAGTTGCGTTCTGCAGGCTGGTTACCTCTATACACTTCTATAGTGTAACTCATTGCCTGAAATGTGTGAAATGATAAACCGATAGGCAACAGAATGGTCAGATAGGGAATAGGGTTATTTATATGAACACCGTGTAAAAGCAATGTAAGGTTATCGTTAATAAAGTTGTAGTATTTGAATATGGCAAGTGTTCCGATATTTGCCACCAGGCTGGCTATCAAAAAAGCTTTTCTTCTTTTCCCCTGCGACTGTTCAATATAGATGCCGGCAAAATAATCCACCACAATCGTTGCCCCTAATATTAAAATGTAAACCGGCACAAAGGCCATATAGAAATAGCAACTGCTCGCCAGTAATAAAAACCAGCGGTTTTTATGAGGTAAAATGAAGTAAATGGCTGTTACTACTACGAAAAAGTAGAGAAACTGGAACGAATTAAACAGCATAGGGTTGAAATATGCGCTCAAATTAAAAAAAATACGCTTACTTCCAAATTGAAAAACAATTAAAAAGCCGCAAATCATTGCTGACTGCGGCTTTGCGAGTAAAAATACTTTATAGATTATTTGAAGTCGGCTTCTGTTACTCCTTCATTCACCTTCACTTCTGTAACAGCTAACTCCATTACTTGTTGCTGTCCACCTGCTTCCACAGTACGCACAACTTTATAAGGAATCATAATAGCCCCTACCTTTTTGTAATTGCTTACTTCTACCGTTTCATTCATAGTAACTCCCTGCATAACAGCCGAATTCTCAGCCTTTACCAGCAGCTTGGATGCAACATCATAATACTCGGTTTGCACTTTACCGGCAGGAGTAGTTATTTCAATTTTATAGGCGTCTTTACCGGCAATGCTTTCTACACCTTTGGCAGTGATTTTAAAAGCAGCATTGTCCAGGTAATCAAGCTGTTCAACCAGGTAAACGTGTGCTTTTTTATCTGCGAGGTCTTCCTTATCCATAGGCTGTTTTTGGCCCATTTGTTCATGATAGCCATTATTGCCATCAAACACCTGCTTATCCACTACATTTCCCTGCATGCTTACCAATACAGCGCTTTTGTTAGGCGCCAGGCTTTTGGTTTCCAGCACCAATGTCATCCCCTGCATAGTCAATGACATTTTCTGCGACATAGATTTCAGCTTTTTCAGCTCATCCACACCACCCACTGTGTTGAGGTAATCATTCACTACTTTTTTGGCATCAAATGTAGCTTCCGCACTATTGGCTTTTGCAGTTACCGGTTGTGCATACTTATCGTATAAACGAACCGTGTAACCCAGTTTCTTTAAACCAGCTTCTACCTGTGCTGCCTTACCCACTACAATAACCCTGCTGCTGGGGGTGCCAAAGTATTTAACCGCTACACGCTGAATATCTTCTACTGTAACTGCATTTATCTTTTGCAGATAAGTTCTGTAGAAATCTTTAGGCAGGTTATTCAGTATAATGTTGGTAGCATACGTAGCAATACGCGCTGTATTCTCCATACCTAAAGCAAAGCTGCCATTGTATAAAGCCTTGGCTCTTTTCAATTCTTCCGGGTCTACTTTGGTAGTACGTATACGCTTGATCTCGTTTAAGAACTCCAGCACGGCACTGTCTGTTTTTTCATTCCGAACAGAGGCAGAAGCTGAAAAGGAAGTTTGATAGCGGCCTGCATTTACACTGGAATAAGCGCCATAGGTAAAGGCATGCTTTTCACGCAGATTTTTAAACAAATAGCTATCGCTGCCACCACCCAGAATCTGGTTGGCCAGTAATACCGCAAAATAATCGGGGTTGCTTAATGGCAATTCAATGAGGTTGGCTACTCTTATTTCTGATTGTACTGCATTGGGCACATCTACCAGGTCTACTTCTGTAGCAGCCGGATTTTTTACAGCAACCAGCTTAGGTAAAGTAAGTGTAGCGCCTTTCCAGCTACCGAATGCTTCTTCAGCCAATTGTTTTGCCTGTTCAGGCTTAATGTCACCGGTAAAAATTAAAAAACCACGGGAAGGAGTAACATATTGCTGATAAGCAGCCTTTACATCATCCAGGGTAAGATTACTTACCGTAGCTTCTGTTTCAAATTCCCCGCTTGGGTGGTTAACGCCATACAATAAAGCAGGAGCTACGCGACCCGCAATTTCCTTTACACTTCTTTCAGAACTTTTCAGTCCGGTAATAGCCTGTGATTTCAGCTTTTCAAAAGACTCCTGTGGAAAAGCAGGCTGCTGAATGCCTTCGGCCATTAAGCTAAATGCCTTCTCAAAATAACGGGTTAAAGAAGATGCACTACCACCGCTGGCACTTAATTCTACCTCTGCGCCCATCTGGTCAACCGCTTCATCAAATTCCGCCTTGTTTCTTTGTTTGGTGCCTTCATTCAGCATACCACCCATCAGGCTAAGCACACCCGCTTTGGCTCCCTCTGTAATAGGCCCCGCATCTATGGAGTAAGTAGCTGCCACTTTGGGCAGTTTATGGTTTTCTACCACCAGCACGGTAATACCGTTAGCCAGTTGATAGGTAACAGGATCGCCAATGGTAATAACAGGGGCCGGACCTGCCTTAGGACGTTTAGTCCTGTCTATTTTTGTTTGTGCCTGAATGTTGGTTAACAGTAAGGCACCCGCTATGATAAAATATATTCTTTTCATTTAATTTTCTATTTGTTGCTTCACAAAAAACGATGATTACTTACCGGGCAGATAATACAATACCACGCGTTGGTTCTTTTGCAGGTACTTTCTGGCAGCTTCCCTTATTTCTTCGCGTGTAATAGAACGTATTTCGTCCAGCTCTTCGTTAATGCGATTGGTGTTTTTGCTGTAAGTATAACCATCTGCCAGGTTTTCAGCCACACCCAGCATTTTGCTGTTGGCACTTACATAGTTGTTCTCAAACTGGTTTTGAATTTTCTGGTAGTCCGCTTCACTGATCAGGTCTTTTTGCAAAACAGCCACTTCTTCATCAATATCAGCCAGTAAAGAATCCAGAGAAGCATTGTTATTAGGCAAAGCCAGGGTAATATAAGCACCGTAATCTTCCAGGGCATAGTTAAACGCAGCCACCTGTAAAGCATTCTTTTTGTCATCCACCATTTTCTTATACAGGCGTGAGCTTCCTCCACCAGATAAAATAGTAGAGATCATTTCCATTACTTTCGATTCGCGCGTTTTGCTTCCCGGTATGCGGTACGCAGCAATGATAGCCGGAATTTGAATGTTGGCATCATATACACTGTCGATGATTTCATGCGCTAAAGGCCTTTCAACAATAGCAGGCTGCACAACTGGAGCACCTTTAGGAATTTCTTCGAAATAGGCTTTTACCAGCGCTTTTGTTTTTTCAATATCAATGTCACCGGCAATGCTCAATACTGCATTGTTAGGCACATAATATTTTTTGAAGAACGCTTTAAACTCGCCCAGCTTAGCAGCATCCAGGTGGTCCATACTGCCAATAGGCTGCCAGTGGTAAGGATGTTGTGCAAAAAGACGTTTAAACATTTCATCTGCAAACTTGCCATAAGGCTGGTTATCCAAACGCTGCCTTTTCTCTTCCTTTACCACTTCATTCTGTGTTTTCACACCAATTTCATTGATAACAGGGTGAAACATACGCTCACTTTCCAGCCACAAACCCAGTTCCAGCTGGTTGCTGGGGAATAATTCGTAATAATAGGTACGATCCTGTGTAGTGTTGGCATTGGCCTGACCACCATTGCTGGATACAATTTTGTCAAATTCCCCTCTTTTTATATTATCAGTTCCTTCAAACAGTAAATGCTCAAAAAAGTGCGCAAAGCCTGTACGGGCAGTGTCTTCATTTTTAGAACCTACATGATACATAACAGAAACGGCCACAACCGGTGCCGACTTATCCTGGTGGAGGATGACATGAAGCCCGTTAGCCAGGTCATACTCGGTAAACTGAACCTTTTGTGCAACAGCAATAGTACTGGTAGCCACCATTACTATTACAGCGCCCAAAAACTTACTTCGCATACGCATACGATTTTATAATTATGTGGTGATTAAGAAATACGGTGCAATAATAAAATCTTTATTAGCTTAGTTGTAAAGAATTTACATGAGCGCGCAGTTTATACAGGATGTACAGCAGGGATATAGTTTTAAAGGCGAGCAGGCACCACTGGGCTGTGCCATTTTAAACGGCGAACCCATAGCCGATGCGGCCGTTCATTTACCCCTGAAAACCATGAACCGCCACGGCCTCATTGCAGGCGCCACGGGCACGGGTAAAACCAAAACCCTGCAAATGATCAGTGAAATACTGAGCGATGCCAGTGTGCCGGTTTTGTTAATGGATATAAAAGGCGATTTGAGTGGTATTGCAGCCGCCGGCACCATGAACGGAAAAATACAGGAGCGGTACGACAAAATGAAACTGACCTGGCAACCTGCTGCCTACCCGGTAGAGTTATTGTCGCTTAGCACGGAAAAAGGTACCCGTTTACGTGCTACGGTAAGTGAATTTGGCCCGATACTGTTAAGCAAAATACTGGCATTGAACGATACGCAGGGTGGACTGGTAGCCCTGATTTTTAAATATTGCGACGACAACAAATTACCGCTGCTGGACCTGAAAGACTTTATAAAAGTATTACAGTACATAGGAAATGAGGGCAAGGCTGAGGTAGAAAAACTATACGGTAAAATTTCCACTACCAGCACGGGTACCATACTGCGCAAGGTGATTGAACTACAGCAACAAGGCGCTGAAATATTTTTTGGTGAGCCCAGTTTTGATGTAAACGACCTGATGCGCATTAGTGATGATGGCCGTGGCGTTGTAAACATATTGCGCGTAACGGATATGCAAAACAGGCCAAAGCTGTTTTCTACCTTTATGCTGCAATTGCTGGCCGAGCTATACTCCAGCAGTCCCGAAGAAGGCGATTTAGACAAACCTAAGCTGGTGCTGTTTATTGATGAAGCGCATTTACTATTCCAGGAAGCCACCCCGGCCTTATTGGAACAAATGGAAACCGTTATTAAACTCATACGCTCTAAAGGAATTGGCATTTTCTTCTGTACACAAAACCCACAGGACATTCCGGCTTCTATTTTAGGGCAGCTGGGTTTAAAAATACAACACGCGCTACGTGCCTTTACCGCTGCCGACCGTAAAACCATTAAGCAGGCGGCTGAAAACTTTCCCATCACCAGCTATTATCAAACAGATGAGCTACTTACAAAAATGGGGATAGGGGAAGCGTTGGTTACCCTTTTAAATGAAAAAGGTATTCCCACTCCGCTTGTACATACCATGTTATGCAGCCCTAAAAGCCGTATGGATGTGTTAAGTGAGCAGGAAATTGACAGCCTGGTAAGTAAAAGCAAGCTGGCCAGCCATTATAACAAAGAGGTAGATAGCAACAGCGCTTACGAAATACTTACTGCCAAACTGGAACAGGCTGCGCAGCAACAGGAAGAAGAAGCCGATGAAAAGAAAACTACCCGGAAAGAGAAAAAAGAAGAAAGCTTTTTTGATAACCCGATAGTTAAGCAGGCTGGCCGTACTGCCGCTGCTATTATTACACGCTCGTTATTAGGTGTGCTGGGGCTGGGCGGTACCACTAAAAAAAGAAGATAAATTTATACACGATACAGATAGCCATCATTATGCATGGCTATCTTTTCTTCTGCCAGCAAAAAGCGAATCACTTCCTGCACCTTTCCTTCCGCAACATCCGGCAGCTGCGCCACCACCTCTTTTAACGGATACTGCTGTTGGGCAATAACACGGTACACCTCCTGCGCAATTTGCTTAAACTCAGCCGTAGTAATACCAGTGGCCGCTTTGCGGGTCATGCAGTTATCACATACTCCACAATCCCTTCCATTCTCTTCCCCAAAATAGGTAGCAATATACCTGCTACGACACTCTTTTTCTAAGTGCAGATAACGTAGCATTGTTTGCATACGTTGCACATAAAGTTCTTTTCGTTGCGCATAGTTTTTAACATCAATATGCAAAAAATTAGCGGGGGCTCTGTTTAAGATATACTGTATCTGTGGCTTCTCTTTTTGTGGGAGATATTCAATAATGTCTAACCGGTGCAGCTGCATCAACTGCTGTTTCACCTCTTCTACCGTTAAACGGCATAAACGGGCTATCTGCTTTTCATAGATGGCTACATGGTTATCATAAATACCTTCATAACTACGCAACAAACATTTGGTTACCCCGTCTAGTTGGGGGTATACCGTTTCTATCTGAAACAGTTGATCGCGGGCGGCCATAAACTGCACCTGGGCCGGAATAAACACGTTCTCTTTAAAGCTCAGATGCCCTTCCTGCTCCAGCATTTTAATAGCATTCATAGCCAGTCGTGGCTCTAAATGAAAATTGCGGGCAAACTCATTAAAATCAAAATCATAATAAACACCTTCCCCTACCCCCACAGGAATATTCAAATAGTCGGCCAGCGCCTGGTACACCTTCTTAATATCTTCAATGGCAGGGTAACGCATATCAGGCAACTCCTGTAATGCTTCTACATCCTGGTGCTGGTATAACAACACGGCATAGGCCTTTTTACCATCCCTGCCTGCACGCCCTGCTTCCTGGTAGTAATTTTCCAGGCAATCCGGCACATCGTAATGTATAACCGTGCGCACATCCGGCTTGTCTATGCCCATACCAAATGCATTGGTACAAACCATTACCCGCACCTCCCCGCTTATCCATGCTTTTTGTTTGGCACTTCTATCATCCTGCGGCAATCCGGCATGGTAAAAATCGGCTCCAATACCCTGCATCTGCAAAAGCCTGCTCACATCCTGTGTACGGCGGCGTGTGCTGCAATACACAATACTGCTGCCTTGTACTTTTTCCAGCGCCTCCAGTATCTTATTTATTTTACTATCTACCTTAAATACCCGGTAGGCCAGCTCCGGCCTGTCGAACGATTGTTGAAACACCGCTGGCTTTTTCAGCTGCAGGCGCTCTATAATATCCTCCTGCACCATAGGGGTGGCAGAAGCGGTTAAGGCAATACAAGGAACAGATGACGACAGTTGCTTACGCAACTCTCCTATGCGCAGGTAAGAGGGACGGAAATCGTAGCCCCATTGCGAAATACAGTGGGCTTCATCCACTACCAGCAGGGAAATATCCAGTGCATCTATATACTGCAAAAACAAGGGCGTATTCAAACGTTCCGGCGATACATATAAAAAACGGATATCTACATCCCGGGCTACCTCGTCTAATGTACGGCGCACTTCTATATTGTTCATACCGCTATGGATAGCCATTGCCCCTATTCCTCTTTTCTCCAAACCTTCTACCTGGTCTTTCATCAGGGCTATTAACGGCGTTACCACCAGGCATACTCCGCGATGCATCATAGCAGGCACCTGAAAGCATAGCGATTTTCCGCCACCCGTTGGCAGCAGGGCAAACACATCTTTTCCTTCCAGCAGTTTGTCTATGACCATTTCCTGTGCTCCGCGAAAAGAGGGGTATCCCCAATACTTATGTAAAACCGCTATTGATTGCTTCATTCTTATGCTACCTTCTTCCAGTTTAAGCGCACTGAATTAATGGCCAATACTACATCGCTCAGGCCCATTACCAATGCACCGAAAGTAGGACTTAAAAATCCAAAAGCCGCCACCGGAATGGCTATTATATTATAAATGAACGCCCAAAAGAGGTTTTGCTGTATGGTTTTATAGGTGTGTTTGCCAAGGCCCAGCGCCAGCGGCAGCTGCTGCAAGCCGTGGTTCATTAACACCACCTGGGCACTTTGCATGGCTATTTGCGAAGCATCGCTTAACGAGATGCCTACCGTAGCCCTGGCCAAAGCAGGTGCATCATTAATACCATCCCCGATCATAGCCACGGGTGCCTGCTGATTGTACGCTGCAATGCGTTCCAGCTTGCCTTCGGGCGTTTGTTCGGCCACTACTTCCTCTATACCTAAAGCCTGAGCTACCTGGTTACATTTTTCCAGCGAGTCGCCACTCAACAATATGGTTTTAATGCCCCGGGCATGCAAGGCATTTACCACCTGTCTGGCTTCAGGGCGAATATCATCGGCTACATCTATCCAACCCAGCAACTGGTTATTGCGGGTAATGTATATGTTATGGCCACTGTGCTGCGTTAACTCCCTCACTCCCTTAAAAGAAGTGGCCGTGTAGGTATTGCCTTCCTTATCAGTTCCCTGCATACCCAGGCCTTTTATCTCTTCCATTTTAGCCCAGCGTATTTCGTCTTTGCTTTTCCATTCTTTAGCAATGCAACGGGCAATTGGATGGTTGGAATACTTTTCCAGCGAAAAAGCAATTTTTTTAAAGGTATCTGCTGTAGTGCCGGCAGGCTGCTCCCCTTCTCTTTGCGCAGTCATTTCCCAATGCTTCAATGCAAAACTTCCGGTGGTAAGGGTGCCTGTTTTATCAAATACCACCTGTTGTATATTCCGGAAAACTTCCAGACTGCGTGCATTTTTAAACAATACACCATTGCGTGCGGCACGCCCCAGCCCCACTGCAATAGCCGCAGGAGTTGCCAGCCCCATGGCACAGGGACAGGCTATTACCAGCACGGCAATGCTTCTTAACAAGCTTTCGGTAAAAGTATGTTGCCCTATAAACCAGTTGCCTGCCAGTGTTATAAAAGCAATACCCAATACCACAGGCACAAAAATGGCGCTGATTCTATCGGCCAGTTGCTGTACCGGCGGCTTTTCGGCCTGTGCTTCTTTCACCATTTTCAGTATATGACTCATTACTGTATCCTCGCCTACAGCCGTTACATACACTTTTACACTACCATTCTCCAGCATGCTGCCGCCAATCAGTTTATCATTCATCTTCTTTTCTACCGGCGCACTTTCACCCGTAATAATGGCTTCATTTACGCTGGCATTGCCCGATAAAATTTTACTATCCATAGGCACATACTCGCCGCTTTTAATCAGCAGCAGGTCACCCACTTTTAAATGAGTGCTTTCTACCGGGAAAATATGCTCATTATGTGCTTCATCATAAGCTATCATATTGGCCATGATCTTTTGCGAAACGGTAAGCTTACGAATGCTGGCTTGCGTGGTTTCTACCGATTTGTCTTCCATCCAGTTACCCAAAAACACCAGGGTTAAAATGGTAGCGGTAGTTTCATAAAAAAGATAATTACCGGGGTTGCTGCTAAAGGTGCCTATCAGGCTATATACAAAGGCCGCTGTGGCACCCAGCGCCACCAGCACATTCATATTGGGAATGCCCTTTACCAGGCTTTTAATGGCACTACGTCCAAAAAAATCCATCCCTACCAGGTAAACCGGTAAAGTAAGCGCCAGTTGCACCCAATGGTTCATCAAAAAGTGAATATGCACCCCGGGAATCATATGTATCATCAGGGGCAATGTAAACACCAGGCAAAACCAAAAACGTTGCAGGTGACCGGCAAATAATCTCTTAGGTCTGGGCTTACCATCTTTACTGCCCTCTCCATTAGTAACATGATACCCCAATCCTTCTATTCCTTTTTCTATATTCCCTTTGGTATGAGCGTTTTCGGGGAGTTCGAAACTAACATCGCCCCCTATAAAATTTACTTTTACATTATCCAGCCCTTCTCCTTCCAGATATTTATGTATAGTGAGCGCACAATTGGTGCAGCTCATCCCTTCTACCTTCCAGTTCACTTTTTCCATAGTCTAAAGCGTTTTATGATGCCAGTACAAAGTTACCAAGCTTGCAAAGGCGTGCATTTTCGATATTTGAAATATCTTTTTTACATGGTTGCAAAACCCTGTTCCCGCAAAACCTGGCCGGTAAAAATTACCTTTGCCACATGGAAATTACTTTTCAATTACACCAGGTAGCAGAGGTAACCCGCAACATATGGGATCAATACCAGCAACATACCGTGTGGGCATTCCATGGTAACCTGGGGGCCGGTAAAACTACGTTTATACATACTTTATGTACGCATTTACAGGTAAAAGACACCGTTAGCAGCCCCACTTTTGCCATTATTAACGAATACCAGAGTGCTGTTTGCGGTACTATTTATCATATGGACTGGTACCGGATGAAGGATGAAGAAGAGGCCATTATGGCCGGAGCAGAAGACTGCCTGCTCAGCGGCAAACTGTGCCTGGTAGAGTGGCCCGAGAAAGCAGAAGGTATTTTACCAGATAACACACTGCACATTTACCTGGAAGCAGATGGCCCCGAAAGCAGGCGTTTGAGCATATAAAGGCCATTTTTAGCTAAAATTGAGTAATTTCATGCTTTATAAGTAATAGACATGTCAGCAGGAAAGCCTATTGTGAGTCCATCTTTTAAGTATGAAACCCTGGAAGAAAAGCTGGATATAAAACGCCAGGGTGCATCTCTTACCATTGGAATTCCCCGCGAAAATGCCTTTCACGAAAAAAGGATAGCCCTTATCCCCGAAGCAGTGGGTGTGCTGGTAAACAACGGCCACACGGTAGTAATGGAACACAAAGCCGGGGAAGGCAGCAAGTACAACGATAAAGATTATGCCGAAGCCGGCGCTCGTATTGTATACGAAAAGCAGGAGGTATATAAAGCCCCTATCCTCGTAAAAAGTGCTCCTATTACAGAAGAAGACATCCCCTTTCTGCAACTGAATCAAACCGTTATATCTCCCATTCACCTGTCGGTGTTAAAGAAGTCGCTGATGGAAAAGCTGATGGAAAAGCGCATTACCGCACTCAGCTTTGAGCATCTGAAAGACGACAGCGGCACCTTTCCCATCGTACGCAGCATGAGTGAAATTGCCGGAAGTGCTGCCATGCTTATTGCCGGTCAGTACCTGGGCAGCCCTAACGATGGCAAAGGCGTGTTATTAGGGGGTATCAGTGGTATTCCGCCTGCCAAGGTTATTATTATCGGAGCAGGTGTGGTGGGCGAATTTGCCACCCGCACCGCATTGGCACTGGGCGCTTCTGTAAAAGTGTTCGATAATAATGTATACCGCTTAAAAAGATTGCAAAACAACCTGGGTATACGCGTTTGGACCAGTGTGATAGAGCCCAAAATACTGGCCAAACAATTAAAAACCTGTGAGGTGGCGGTAGGTGCTTTAAGCAATGATAATGGCCGCTGTCCCATTGTAGTTACGGAAGAAATGGTAATGGCCATGCGCCCGGGTGCAGTGATCATAGATGTGAGTATAGACAGGGGCGGTTGTTTTGAAACCTCCGAAATAACCACACACGACCAACCGGTTATTATTAAGCACGACGTTATCCACTATTGTGTACCCAATATCCCCAGCGGATTTGCCCGTACTGCCAGCCAGGCTATCAGTAACGTGCTGATGCCATTGCTGTTAAGCGCCAGCGATGAAGGTGGATTTGACGAGATGGTATGGCACAACTTTAACCTGCGCCACGGCATTTACCTATATAAAGGAGCCCTTACCAACTTTTATATCAGTCAACGTTTCGATCTGAAATATACCGATCTGAATTTATTGATTGCCAGCAAAAGATAACCACTTTATCTGCCCTCCACCCTGACATCTATAAACAGGAATGCCGGTTGATGTACCGGCAAGTATCCACCTGAGCGGATGATATTGTGCAGCAACCGGAACCGGATTAATAATCCAGTTCCAGCTTCAGCCTGTCTTTTAACTCTCTTAACCACGGATAAGTATCAGATAGCTTATCAAACTTCTGACGGCTGTTTAAGCCTAAATTTACCGGTACCTCTTCCGCTTCTTCCTCCTCGTTCAATATCACATAATAGGCTATACTGCGGTTATAGAAATGCTGTTGAATAGTATCCAGTAAGATAATGCGCTCCTGCTCAATAAAGGTTTGCTGAATCAGTGAGTTTACTGTTACGCTAAAACGCACTTCCGACTCAATGTTAATTTTACTAAGCCTGAAAGTATTGGCGGCAGAAGGCTTTTGCATCCCTTCCAGCTTTTGCGCATAAGCATCCCATACCTCACGCAGCCTTTCCATGCTTAAAGGCAATGCTTCTTTTACTTCTTCAATCTGGTACTGATCGCCATACTTATCACGCAGTGTATCCAGCAACGACTTCTTGCCTTTAGCAGGTAATGCTGTTCTGTTCATGGGCACTACCGGGGCACGACCCTGCGGCTCGGCCACTGCGGCGCCCGTGTTCACCACCACATTGTTCATACCGGGATTACCTGCCGTCGAAGTCCCACCGTTGGTAAAACCACCATTACCATTGTGCATGCTTCCACCAGACGCACCGCCGTTAGGTTGCGGGGGCCTTGCAACTCCCCCCTGGTTGTCGATATATAATTTAGCCCCTACTGTAGCAGCAGCTGTTTTTTGCTGCAGGGAAGGAATCATGCGCACTTTTAGCGCAAGGGGACCATCAATTCGTTTTTTTTTTGCTACCACACCGTTTTCAACGCTGAGTTCCAATGCCTGCTGTAAAAAGTTGAGTTTGATGAGGGTAAGCTCTACGTGCAGGCGTTTGTTACGCGCCATTTTAAAATGAATCTCCGCTTCATTCAAAATATTCAGTGCACTTACCAGGTAAGCGCCGTTTGCTTTAGCAGCAGTAGACGTATACTTGTTCTGCATGCCTTCTACCACATCTAATAACACTGCCGCTCGCGGATCTTTACATACCAGCAGGTTACGTATAAATTCAGCAAAACCGTTCAATACCAGGTCGCCTTCAAAACCTTTCCGGTTAATTTCATCATACAACAGCATGGCTCCGGCCAGGTCTTGTTGCATCAGGTAATCCAGTAAGCGGAAAAAGTAATCATGGTCCAGTATGTTCAGGTGCTCCAGGGTGTTATGGTAGGTAACTTCCCCATTGGTAAAGCTGACTATTTTATCCAGGATACTCAATGCATCCCGCATACAGCCTTCGCTTTTCTGGGCAATTACCTGTAAGGCACCTTTTTCGGCCTTAATCTCTTCCTTATCTGCTATTGACTGTAAGTGATCTACCGTATCGTTACCGGTAATACGTTTAAAGTCGAATATCTGACATCGGGAAAGAATGGTTGGTAATATCTTATGCTTTTCGGTAGTGGCCAATATAAAAATGGCATAGGATGGCGGCTCTTCCAGCGTTTTCAAAAACGCGTTAAAGGCGCTGGCACTTAACATGTGCACCTCATCCACAATATATACTTTATATTTACCGGCCTGTGGCGCAAAACGCACCTGCTCTACCAGTGAGCGGATATCATCTACCGAGTTGTTACTGGCAGCATCGAGCTCGTGAATATTCAATGAAGTGCCTTCATTGAAGGTGCGACAGGAATTACACTGGTTACAGGCTTCCCCATCCGGTTTTAAACTCTCACAGTTAATAGTTTTGGCCAATATACGCGCGCAGGTGGTTTTACCTACACCACGTGGCCCGCAGAACAGGAAGGCATGCGCCAGCTGGCTGTTCTTAATGGCATTTTTGAGTGTTGTGGTAATATGCGCCTGCCCCACCACAGTATCAAACTCCTGGGGCCTGTACTTCCTCGCCGAAACAATAAACTTATCCATATCGACTGCAAGATACTTTTTAAAGCAAAAAACACCACTCTCTATATCCTTAAAGTTACCCCCACCCTTACCCGCGTCTGTGCGAAAAACCAGACACATTTTATTTCCTGCACCACAATAAAAACAACAGGCTATAAACGAAAAACGGGAACCATTCCGTTCCCGCCTTCAAAAATCATATTCAACAACTATTTGTACTCCATAATCGGATGGCGCTCAAATGGTTTGTTTCTATCGAATAAGAAACGGTAGGTAACCATTCTTCGACTTTGCTCGCCACCCAGGTGCTTGTAAATATTAATCATCTTCGGGTTCCAGTCGCCACTCCAGCCCATTTCGTACCGGTCGTACCAGCCTTTACCCTGTATCAGCAAAGCGCCTTCATAAATCATAAAGGAGTCTACACCCAGTGCCTGGAATTTAGGAACTACCCCAAAAGCCACACCAGTAAAAATGCGGCAGGCATTGTTCTTTTTCATTAGCAGCAAACGCAGCTTCTGTAACAGGCCCAGTTTACCGTTAAACCGTTTAAAATACTGGTTCAGGTCAGGAATGTTAATCCACATAGCAATAGGCTCTTCTTTGTAATAGGCAAACCATATCAGGCGCTCATCCATTACAGCCTTCATTTTATTAAACAGCTTCAATACTTCCTGGGTCGTAATTTCTTTGGCCTCTCCATGTTGTGCCCACGCAGCATTGTATACCGTTGCAAAATCCTGGGCATGCTTTTCCAGGTTTTTCACATCAATATGTTTTGCTTCATAACCCGCTTTGCTTTTAAACCGGGCATGACGCTCGGCAAAACGTGCAGGCAGCGGATCATTTACATTCATCGCATAGTAATACTGGTTGTAAAAGTTGCTAAACCCGTATCCTTCCAATAATGCTTCGTAGTAAACAGGATTATAAGGCATACCATAAATAGGCTCCTTGTCAAACCCCTCCACCATCAGCCCCCACCATTTATCCCTGTCGCCAAAGTTGATAGGCCCATCCATCGCTTCCATACCTTTGCTGCGTAGCCACTCTGCTGCGGTATCAAACAACTTATTAGCAGCTGCCTGATCGTTGATGCAGTCAAAAAAGCCCACACCACCTGTTGGGAAGTCTGTGCCAAAGTTCACGTACTTGCTGTTGGTAAAAGCGGCAATACGCCCTATTAAAGCACCTTTGTCGTCTTTTAATATCCAACGCTTTGTTTCACCGTATTTATAAGTTTTGTTTTTGCTGGTATCAAAAACATCATTCACTTCATTATCTAAAGGGCGTATATAGCAAGGATTACCCTTATTAACGATTACATTCACGTTAATAAAATCCCTGGCTGCAGAAGGGTTGTTTACTTCAATTACCTGCATGTAACTTTTCAGTTTAGTGCAACGAAAGTAAAGCATTCACCCTATAAATGCTTCCCCCTTAGTTTTTCACAAATAACTTGTCGGCCATCTTAGCATCATGACCATAGATGTCTTTGCGGAAATTAAGCTTACCTTCTCCATCTACCCAGGCCGTCAGGTAACAGATAAATACAGAAACCGGGTTGCTTACAGTTACCCATTTCTCCTTAGAGCCATGCATGGCGCTGTCTATTTTTTCAGTCGTCCACTCTTTCTGATCAGCCAGCAGGTAACCAGCCATTTTAGCGGGCTCGGCAATGCGTATGCAGCCATGACTAAAGCTGCGATTGGTTCTGTCAAACAAATCGCGGTTGGGTGTATCGTGCAAGTAGATATTATAATTATTAGGAAACAGGAATTTCACCAACCCCAATGAGTTTTTAGGTCCCGGTTTTTGTCTTACCACGGGCAGGCCACCCTCTTTACCGGTGATTTCCATATTCTGCCTTTCGAGGTAATTGCTGTTGCGGGCCATACCTGGCACCACTTCATTTTTTACTATACTGGAAGGCACATTCCAATAGGGCGCAAACACTACATACTTCAGCTTGCCGTTGAAGATAACTGTGCTATTGCCTTCTTTACCTACAATCACATTCATATCAAAAGCCTGCTTTCCTTTTTCAAATACATGTAGTTTGTATTCCGGAATATTCACCAGTATATAATCCGAATCTTTATCACTCGGCAGCCAACGCATACGTTCCATGTTTATCAACACCTGTTGCACACGTTGCTCCAGCGGCACGTTCAGTTCTTTTATAAAAGAAGGAGATATTTTGCCATCCACTGCCAGGCCTGTGCGACGCTGGAAGCTTTTCACCCCATCGGTAAGGTCTTTATCAAAAATAAAAGCAGTACTGTCAGATGCAGATGCCGCCAGGTCTTCCATTAATTGCAGACGTTGTTTTACCAAAGCAATAATGCTGTCTTTATCTCCCTGCTTAAATGTTTTTTTAGTAACAGGTATCGAATCCCAGCTTCCCTTCTTCTCCAGATTATAATACTTAGGTAAAAAGCTTTGCAGTTGCGTATACTGTGGGTTTAACGGCGTGTATTCCGATACATTTTTGCCTTTGGATTTGATCACAGAATCCAATACAGCAGTAAGGTCTATTTTTTTACGTGGTATAAACCAACCCAGTTGTGTTACATCGAGGTCGGTGCCTTCATACACTTTAGAAGCGTATTTAAAAAACTGGCCGGTAAAGTATAGTTCGGTTTTTAAAATCTCATCCTTGTTTTTCATATGCCCCGAATCGGTAGTAAAATCGGCATACAGCTGCGACAGTTTTTTGCTATACAGGGTACTGTCCTTTAATTCTTCTACCGTGCTGGACAGCAGGTTTAAAAAATTGCCGGCCTGCTCACCTAAACCGGTGCTGTCGAACCAGGCATACTCGTAGTTGCGATGTTTATAAAAATCGGAGAACTGAGCGCCATAAGGTTTAAATACTGTGTCTTTGTCAAGAAAATTTTGAATACGTGTACTATCCAGGAACAGGTTGTTGAAGGAAGTGCGGGTGTTAATGGTAGTATCTCTTACTACCTCTTTTTTACGGGTTTTGTTTTTACATGCCCATATGCAGGCACATGCCAATACAGCAGCTACGCAGGGGTAAATGTATTTCTTCATGGTTACGGTTTTCTAACGGTTACAGTGATAAAGTGATAAGTAAAATTAGTGATTTACCAGTAAGGCGGCGGCCACCACCCCTGCTGTTTCTGTACGCAGCCGGGTGCTGCCTAAAGAAACGGGCTCAAAGCCTTTTTGCAAAGCAAGCTCGATTTCAGCGGGTGTGAAGTCGCCTTCCGGACCTATTAATATAAGCACATCCTGTGCCACATTCAATTGGTTTATATTGCTTTTCTGCATCTCTTCACAGTGGGCCACCAGCTTTTGCGTGTGTGTCTGCTGCGCTATCACTTCTTCTATTTCTACAGGGTTGTGCAGTACCGGCAACCATACCTGCCTGCTTTGCAGCATAGCCGATACCAGAATCTGCCGCATCCGGTCAAAACGAAAATGCTGGCGTTCTGTTCTTTTACATAAAAGGGGGAATATTTCGCTGATACCAGTTTCTGTGGCTTTTTCCAGAAACCATTCAATACGGCTGGCGTTTTTGAGTAAAGAAATACCTATTGCTACCTGTCTTACTGTTTTGGGGTAAAAAGCAGTTTCGGTAACCTGTACCAGGCACTGCTTTTTATCGGCTACGCGAATAACGGCGGTAAGTAAATCGCCTTTACCATTGGTAAGCTGTATGGATTCTCCTTCCCGCATGCGCAAAACCTGCACCACATGCTTACGGCTTTCTTCGCTCAATTCCAGCTGGGTAGTGCCGGCAGTAACAGCTTCTTCAAAGAAGTAGGGAAAGGACATTATTTAGAATGAGTTAATGATAAGAGGGTTATACTAAAATGGTGCATCACTTTCCATTCCATCGTCGAACTCTCCACTGTTCATGCGGCTGCCCTGGATGAAAAATTTGCCACCATCGCCACCACCACCATCAGGGGCGCCACCGGAAGAAGGCCCGAGTGGTTTCCAGCCACCTCCGCCATTAGGCGCACCTCCACCCGCTCCACCACCAGGATTAAACCCGCCGCCCATATCATCCTCATCCCACTCATGAAATTTTTGAATGGCCAGGTTGGCGCGTAACTTAATGGTTTCCAGCGAACCGTTACGGTGCTTGGCTATACGTACGTGGGTTTCACCTTTGGTGCTTTCCCCCATTGCATCGTTGTTAATTTCGTAGTACTCCGGACGATAAATAAACATTACCATGTCCGCATCCTGTTCAATCGCACCCGATTCCCTCAAATCACTCAGCTGCGGCATCTTGCTTTCTTTACGTGTTTCCACCGCCCGGCTTAACTGACTTAATGCAATAATCGGCACCATCAATTCTTTCGCCAGCATCTTCAACGTACGCGAAATAGTACTGATCTCCTGTTCACGGCTACCAGAGTTACCACCACCACTCATTAACTGCAGATAGTCAATGATGATAAAACGCACTTTGTTTTTATTTACCAGTCTCCTGGCTTTGGCACGAAATTCAAAAATGTTCAACCCCGCTGAATCATCAATAAAGATGGCCGCTTTTTCAAGGCGCTTAATACCTTTAGCGTGAAGTTGTTGATATTCATAGTCTTCCAGCTTACCACGCGAAATTTTTTCCATCCCAATTTCGCTTTCCGCCGAAAGAATACGTTGAACCAGCTGCGCAGCACTCATCTCTAACGAGAAAAACGCAACCGCTGTAGGTCTGGTAGTGTTCATAGCCGCATTCCGGGCCAGGTTAAGGGCAAACGCCGTTTTACCCACCGCAGGACGCGCAGCCAGGATAATTAAGTCAGAAGGTTGCCAGCCATAGGTAACCCGGTCCATAGTAGGAAACCCGCTGGGCACACCGGAAATTTCTTCCGTTCTGTTCCGCATTTCATCAATACGGTTAATAGCTTCTGCCAACGCACTGCTCATTTCCTTGTAATCGGTTTTGAGGAAGTTGTTGGTGATTTTGAAGATTTTATCTTCCGCATCATCCATCAGATCAAACACATCCGTTCCTTCCTCGTAAGCTTCACCCAAAATTTCACCACTCACGCGAATCAGTTCGCGCTGGATAAACTTCTGTAGCACAATACGGGAGTGCGCTTCTATATTGGCGGTACTTACTACCGCGTTAGTCAATTTAGTAAGAAAATAAGGGCCGCCTACCATATCCAGCTCTTCTTTAGAGCGTAATTCTTCCATTACGGTAAGAATATCGATAGGCAGGTTTTTTTGAACCAGGCTATGGTAAGCTTTAAAAATACGCTGGTGCGCATCTACATAAAAACATTCCGCTTTTAAAATTTCCGCTACCACATCAAATGCAGCTTTATCCAGCATCACTGCTCCCAATACCGCTTCTTCCAGTTCCCTGGCTTGTGGCGGTACCTTTCCATACATCATCGTGCTTAAGTCAACGTTATTTTTCCGCCGCTGCTTCCTGTCTTTATTAAAATTAGTGAGCTCCATAAATGTGAACTGGTTTCTTTTCCGGGTAAGCGAATCATTTTACTCTCTACGTATCCAAGATTACCAAATTGTTATGTCCGGGAAGTAAAGGACGGCGAATATAAATGCAGAAACTTTCCTGCAAAAAATTTTGACCTTCTATTATTCATCTATTTCAATGCACAAAATTAGCACAAAGAAGAGGCACTTATTCACACAAATTTCGAGTTATGCATACAAAAAGATACGTTTTACACAATCTACAATAAATTTCCCCGCATTTAACAAAACAATTCACACCGGATGTGCACAAAGATTTTTATCACTTTTTAAGGTTTCATAGGCTAATTTTTCGTAAATAAGAAAGGGAGAAATTGACCAATACACCTATTTTTGCGCAGCCCTCGTAAAAACACGCGGGGATATTATTGACACATAATTCAGATTTAGTGACCGGCATGATTCATCCGCATACTTACATACATCCAAACGCGCGATTGGCCCAAAACGTTAAAATTGATCCTTTTACCGTCATTCACCAGGATGTAGAAATTGGGGAGGGTACCTGGATTGGTAGTAACGTTACCATTATGGAAGGCGCCCGCATTGGAAAGAACTGCCGCATATTCCCCGGCGCAGTAATCTCTGCCATCCCGCAGGATCTGAAATTTGCTGGTGAAAAAACTACTGCTGAAATTGGCGACAATACCACTTTACGCGAGTTTGTAACCGTAAACAGAGGTACTAAGGAGCGTGGTAAAACCACCGTTGGCTCCGATTGCCTTATTCAGGCTTACACGCACGTAGCACACGATTGCTCCATTGGTAACAATTGTATTATTAGTAACAGTACCCAAATAGCGGGTCACGTTGTAATAGGCGACTGGGTAATAGTAGGTGGCGTTTGTGCAGTACACCAGTTTGTGCAAATTGGTTCACACTCTTTCGTTGCCGGCGGAAGCCTGGTAAGCAAAGACGTACCACCTTATATTAAGGCCGTTCGTACTCCGCTTAGCTATGGCGGTGTAAACAGCGTAGGCCTGAAAAGAAGAGGGTTTGATCTGGACAAGATCAACCATATCCTTGACATCTACCGTATTATCTACAATAAAGGTTTAAACACCTCTCAGGCGCTGGAGTTTATTGAAGAAGAGCTGGCAGCAAGCGATGAACGTGACGAAATATTAACGTTTATACGCGAAAGCGGTCGTGGAATCATTAAACGTGGCACCAAAGGTGCGAGCGATGAAGACTAATGTGCTGAACATTCAACTATCAGCCGCTGGCAAACGCTATAACCGTGAATGGATTTTCCGCAATCTTACCTGTAGTTTTTTACCGGGCGAAACATACGCCATCACCGGCCCTAATGGCAGTGGAAAAAGTACATTACTACAGGTAATAAGTGCGGGCATGGGAATCAGTGCCGGCGAATGTCGCTGGCAGAACGCGTCCAACGAAGCCATTCCGTCCGAAAAAGTGCATTTACACCTCGCTATGGCAGCCCCTTATTTGGAGGTGATTGAAGAAATGACCGCCCTGGAGTTTTTACAGTTTCATGCCGGTTTTAAACCCTTTTTACCCGGCTTGTCCTCTAAAGAAATACTACACATTATTGGCCTGGAAAAAGCTGCCGGCAAACAAATACGCCACTATAGCAGCGGCATGAAACAACGGCTAAAACTGGCACAGGCCATCTTTGCCCAGGTGCCGCTTCTCTTACTGGACGAGCCCTGCACGAATTTAGACCTTGCCGGATACCAGCTTTATCATCAATTGATAAAAGAGTATACTACGCACAAAACGGTGATTGTAAGCAGCAACGATTTGCAGGAATATCACTTTTGCCGGCACACCATTCACCTCCCCGATTATAAGCAATAACCCACCCGCTTTTGCCGCTCATATATTCCAAATCGTAATCGGAATTCGTACATCGTAAATCATTTTACTGTAATTTCACGGCTCATTTTAAACGAGCAACCGATATAATATGGCCGAAGTGATTTTAATGCCCCGCCTCAGCGATACTATGACAGAAGGCGTAATTGCTGCCTGGCATAAGAAAGTGGGTGATTCTGTAAAGAAAGGAGATCTGTTAGCTGAAATTGAAACTGATAAAGCCACTATGGAGCTGGAAAGCTACCAGGAAGGAACGCTGCTGCATATTGGTGCTGCAAATGGCGGCAAATTGCAGGTGAATGATCTGTTGGCTATTATTGGTAAAGCCGGAGAAGATGTAAGCGCTTTGGTAAACGGTGGTGGCGCAGCTGCCGCTCCTGCTGCTAAAGAGCAACCCGCTGCCGAAACAAAAGCGGAAGCTGCACCAGCAGCAACTGCTGCAGGCCCAACTCTGGACCTGGCCAACATGGATGAAGTAGTATTAATGCCTCGTTTAAGTGATACTATGACGGAAGGCGTTATTGCCAGTTGGGTGAAAAAAGTAGGCGATACTGTTAAAAAAGGCGATATTCTGGCTGAAATTGAAACAGACAAAGCCACAATGGAGCTGGAAAGCTATAAAAACGGAACTTTATTATATACCGGAGCCAACGCTGGCGAAAAGATTGCTGTAAACGATCTGCTGGCTATTATTGGCGAACAAGGCAAGGTGAATGTAGACCAGATTGTAGCTGCTGCCAAAGGTGGCGCATCTGCTGCACCGGCTGCTGCACAACCTAAAGCCGAAGCTACTACCGCTGCACCTGCTGCTGCACAAAGCACACAGGCCGCTGCTCCACAGGTAGTGAACGAAGGCAGAATTCTGGCTTCTCCATTAGCTAAAAAAGTAGCAGAAGAAAAAGGCATTGATCTCAAATATGTCAAAGGCTCTGGCGATAACGGTCGTATCGTGAAAAGCGATATTGAAAACTTTACGCCATCTGCCGCTCCGCAAACTACCAGCGCTCCTGCAGCTGCTTCCAGCAATGTTGCTGCTGCACCAGCCGGACAGGTTTCTTTTGAAGAAGTACCTGTTAGCCAAATGCGCAAAGTAATTGCCCGCCGTTTAAGCGAAAGCCTGTTCACCGCTCCTCACTTCTACCTCACCATGAGCATTGACATGGATGCCTGCGTAGCTGCAAGAGCGAAACTGAACGAAAACGCTAAAGTGAAAATCAGCTTCAACGATATCGTACTGAAAGCAACTGCCCTGGCATTAAAACAACATCCCAAAGTAAACAGCAGCTGGTTAGGCGATAAAATCCGCATTAACCACCATGTAAACATTGGTGTTGCCGTTGCAGTAGAAGAAGGCTTGCTGGTACCTGTAGTTCGTTTTGCCGATACCAAATCTTTAAGCCAGATCACGGTTGAGGTGAAAGACTACGCACAAAAAGCAAAAGACAAGAAATTACAGCCTTCAGATTGGGAAGGAAGTACCTTTACCATTTCTAACCTGGGCATGTACGGGATAGACCAGTTTACCGCTATCATCAACCCACCAGATGCCTGTATACTGGCAGTAGGTGGTATTTCTCAAGAGCCCGTTGTTAAAAACGGTGCGGTAGTTCCTGGAAATATCATGAAACTCACTTTAAGCTGCGACCATAGAGTAGTAGACGGTGCCACCGGCGCTGCCTTCCTGCAAACTGTAAAAAGCCTGCTGGAAGAACCTTTACGCATGCTTATCTAAGTTTGGTACTAATAGCATTAAAAGGCCCTGTTACATTACGTACAGGGCCTTTTTTAATGCCAGTAAAGGAAAAATGCCATCTGCTCCAGAACTCTTCCATAAAAGCACTAAAAAAGCCAGGCAAATAGCCTGGCTTTTTTAGTATCATAAAGCGGTATCAGCGCTTATTTGGTTTCGTCTTCATCGTCCTCATCTTCATCGTCGTCTTCCTCGATGTCATCATCTTCGTCCACTTCGAAATCGTCGTCATCATCTGCATCCTTGTCGTCTTCATCAGACTCGATTTCAACTGCAGGAATCACCAGATCCACTTCTTCTTCGTCCTCTTCCACTTCGTCAATTTCAGGGGCGATTACTTCAGGAACAGGTATATTATTATTCAGTTCCAGTTCTTCTGGTTTTGGTTGCGGAACTGCTTTAATTTTTTTAGGCGCAATTTTTTTGATAGCCTTTTTAGCAGGAGCCAGTTTCTTAGGAGCTACTTTTTTAGCGGCTGCTTTTTTAGGAGCTGCAACCGGAGTGGCTTTTTTGGCTACTTTTTTAACCGCTGCTTTCTTTGCAGGAGCAATTTTCTTAGCTACTTTTTTAGGAGCTACCTTTTTAGCGGCTGCTTTTTTAGGGGCAACTTTTTTAACTGCTGCTTTTTTTGCAGGAGCAATTTTTTTAGCGGCCTTTTTAGCAGGGGCGATTTTTTTAGCTACCTTCTTGGGAGCTACTTTTTTAGCGGCTGCTTTTTTAGCAGGTACTACTTTCTTAGCTACTTTTTTAGGGGCGATTTTTTTAGCCGCCTTTTTAGCAGGAGCGATTTTTTTAGCCACTTTCTTAGGAGCTACAGTTTTAGCAGCTTTCTTAGGTGCGGCCTTCTTCACTACCTTCTTAGGAGCCGCCTTCTTAACGACCTTTTTAGGAGCCGCCTTTTTCGGTGCTACTTTCGTTTTATTAGCTTTTGCCATGGGATTAGTTGTTTAGTAAGAATGATTATGAAAGGTAATTACAATTTGCATATTCACATAACATGTAACAATTTTTTTTGTGATTTTTTTAATTCTTTACAACAGATTCTATACGTATTGCGTTTAATCAAACTAGTTTTACCACATGCGTTACCTATTAACCATACTATTACTGATCGCTGCAAACACAGGCACAGCACAGAACATGCAAGCTATACATGGTTCGCCCTATGCTGGCAGCATGGCAATAGACTACAACCCTGCCGGAATTTTAAACGCTCCTTTTAAATGGGATGTTACCATCATCGGAGCACAAGTAAAAACAATGTCGAATGGCTTTTATCTCGACAGATATAACCTCTTATCCAGCTCCGATACTGTGTATGTAGTAGGAAAAGATGGTTACTATAGCAGGTATGCACATGCCAGTGCCACAATTAACCTCTTTCATATCCGTTACCAGCTATCCAAGCGCTCTGCTATCAGCGTAGGCGGCAATGTGCGCTCCTATACCAATGCTGTAACAAGCCCCCTGTATTATTCAGACAGCTTAACGTTCACAGGAATAGCAGCACGCAACCTTAACACGCCCTCTCTCTCTGCTGCCGCCACCTCTAATACCTGGGCCGAATTAACCATGGCCTATGCCCGGGTGTTAAGCAGTAACACTTTCGGACGCTGGCAGGCAGGGGTGCAATTATCAGTTATGCGCGCCATATCAGGGGCTTATGCCACTGTAAGCAACGTACAGTTTGAATCCTCTGCTATACCCGGAAATTCCCTGTTAACCAATGGATATGCACAGTATGGTTATTCCAGCAACTACGATCGCCTGGATAGTAATAACAGCACTTTTACCAACATTAAAAACTTCATGCGTGGCATGGCTATGAATGTAGGGGTAAGCGCAGGTATAGAATATGTAAGATATTGGGATGACGCAGGCCCTTTTATAGAGCCCAGGCCCGATGACTATAACTGGAAGCTGTCAGTTGCCTTGCTGGACATTGGCACCAACACATTTACTTACAGCGGCCGGAGCGCCCAGGCTGTTGGCGTAAAACCAAACACCTATGCCAGCTCATTGGAAAACAAGTTTAATAACATAGACAGGGCAGAAGGTTTAAACGACAGTTTACGTTCCATAGCCCAAAGCTTCCGTAATTTGAACGGCCGGTTTAGTTTACGCAACCCCACCAGGCTGGTGATTAACTTTGACAAGCAATTCGACAACGATTACTTTTTAAATGCCGAATTACAGCTTAATACCAACAGGCTGCATAATACCCTTCATTATAACAGCCAGGAAACTACTATTGCGGCAGTTACTGCCCGTAAAGAAACCAGTAAATGGGGCGTATATGTGCCCCTGCAATATACTACCACCGGCAAGGTATGGTTAGGGTTGGCAGGTAAAGCAGGGCCTTTGCTTATAGGCTTACATAATCTTAGCTGGCTGTTTAGCAAACATGGGTTTCCTAACGGCGGTGCTTATGTAAGCTTACGCATTATACCTGGTAACCGTAAAGAAAAAGATAATTCATTGGCATGTCCAACAGCAAACTAACCCAAAACGGGGTTACCTTTTTCACAAAATCTTGAAATTTCAGAAACAGACCTTAGATTTGGGATATGAACCTTACGGAAGCTAAACAACAATTTGTACAAAGCTGGGGTGTACTGGGTAGTCAATGGGGTATAAACCGCACCATGGCCCAGGTACATGCCTTGTTGCTGATTGCCGAAAAACCCATGAGCACGGATGATGTGATGGAAGGATTAAACATCAGCCGTGGGAATGCCAATATGAATATCAGGGAACTGATGGATTGGGGCCTGGTAGATAAAGTAATTATCAGCGGCGACAGGAAAGAATACTTTTCTGCCGATAAAGATATCTGGCGGGTAGCCACACGCATTATGGCACAGCGCAAAAAGCGTGAGCTGGACCCTATGTTAAAAGTATTAAACCAGTTAACAGAGGTAGAAGGCGATAAAAAAGATCCTGATATTAAAGCGTTTACCGAAGTAATCGGCGGCATCAGAAAGTTTGCCGGCCATGCCGAGAAAACGCTGGACACGGTTATTAAAGCCGAAGAAAACTGGTTCCTGAATAGCTTTATCAAGTTATTGAAATAAAGCATGCACTATGAAAACACCCAAACACACCGTAGTATTAGGTGCATCCGATAATCCGCAACGGTACAGCTTCCTGGCTGTAAACCGGCTGGCAGCGCATGAACATCCCGTAACTGCAATAGGCAAAAAAACAGGCGTTATCGGCACCGTTCCGGTGATAACAGAGCATCCCGTGTTGCCTGATGTAGATACTATCACTTTATACCTGAGCGCTGCCAATCAAAAAGCGTATTACGATTATATCCTCTCCCTGCATCCCAAACGCATTATTTTTAATCCGGGGGCCGAAAATCCCGAGCTGGAACAGTTGGCTGTTCAAAACAATATACAGCCACTGGAAGCCTGCACGCTGGTAATGTTAAGTACCGGCCAGTATTAGCCGGTGTTCCTTTTCCCGCTGTTTTCCACCTTTGTTAATAATCAGATGATATTCCATTGCACAGAATGCTGAAGTAATTACGTAATTTCAGAAAACCTCATTTTATGCGTTGGAGAAAATTCAATGGCGAAAACATTCATCTCCCGATTAAGGATGCAGTGGAAGAGGCAATTCAGAAAGAGGTAAACAACGGCGTGCATCTTAAGGTTTGTATCGGTACCGACAGCCAGGTTAAAGGTGAAGACACGGAATTTGCTACAGTAATCGTGTTTCTGCGTGAACACAATGGTGGGTTTATGTATATCCACAACGAAAAAACACTCGTTAAGTACAACATTAAAGAGCGTATGCTGGTAGAAGTAGCCAAAAGCATTGAAATTGCTTATGAGCTATGCGACCTGTTTATTGCCTATAATGTTGACATGGAAGTGCATGCCGACATTAACACCAATCCGCAATTTAAAAGTAATGACGCCCTGCGTGAAGCCATGGGCTACATTCTGGGAATGGGCTTTGCCTTTAAAGCCAAACCAGAAGCTTTTGCCAGCAGCAGTTGTGCTGACAAGGTGGTGAACTAACAAAAAAGCCGCCTAATGGGCGGCTTCTTCGTTTGGATTATAAAAAGCGTGGTTAGAGTCACTGATCAGTTTCAGTATCTCATCCCGCCCATCTTTTTTAATAGCGCTGCTTACAAAGCTTTGCGGTAAAAACTGCCAGGTTTCGCGCATAGCATCTAAAAATGCTTTTACATTGCACTGCACTACTCCCGGCTTTTCTTTATCGGCTTTAGTAAACACCAGTGAAAAAGGCACTTGCCATTCGCCCAGCTGGTTTACAAACTCCAGGTCGTTTTCCTGGGGAGTATGCCGTGCATCAATCAACACAAACATCATCACCAGGTTTTCCCGCTTACGCAGGTATCCTTCAATCATCTGTTCCCAACGATTGCGATCACTTTGCGAACGCTTGGCATAACCATACCCGGGCAAATCTACCAGGTACCATTTGGTAACCGGGCCTTTTTCTTTTTGAGTACTGTCTATATTAAAGTGATTAATGCTTTGCGTTTTACCAGGCTGTGCCGATGTTTTGGCCAGTTTCTGATTATTGCATAACATGTTAATCAACGACGACTTACCCACGTTACTACGCCCTATAAAAGCATACTCCGGCCTGTCGGGCTTAGGACACTTAGCCACTTCAGGGCTGGAAATAAAATATTCAGCTTTCTTTATTTGCATAGCTTATTTAGAGATCAACACCTCACCTGTCATTTCTTGAGGAACAGGTAAGTCCATTATAGATAACACGGTAGGTGCAATATCACCCAGTTTACCAGGCTTCACGTCCCCTTTCCAGCTATTGCTTATTACAAACAATGGCACCAGGTTGGTAGAGTGCTGTGTATTAGGCGAACCGTCTTCATTAATCATGTAATCAGCATTGCCATGGTCTGCTGTTAATAAAATAGCATATCCGTGTTGCAATGCTGTTGTAACAACTCTTTCAACACAGTTGTTCACGGTTTCCACCGCTTTTACTACAGCGCTGAAAACACCGGTATGGCCCACCATATCAGCATTGGCATAGTTAATACATATAAAATCAGCCGATTCGTTTTCAATTTCAGGCACCAGTTTATCGGTAAGCTCTACTGCACTCATTTCAGGTTGCAGATCGTAGGTGGCAACTTTAGGAGAAGGAGCCATAATACGATTTTCACCTTCAAAAGGAGCCTCACGACCACCACTGAAGAAGAAAGTAACGTGCGGATACTTTTCAGTTTCTGCCATGCGAATCTGCTTTTTGCCATTGGCAGCCAGCACTTCACCTAAAGTATTGTTGAGGTTGTCGTTTTCAAATATAACACGAACGTTCTTATAGGTTTTGTCATACTCCGTCATGGTGGTATAATCCAGGCTCAACGTATGCATACCTAAGTCTTCATGGTTCTCCTGTGTTAACACCTGGGTAATCTCACGGCAACGGTCGGTACGGAAGTTAAAGCAGATAGCCACATCACCATCTTTGATGGTAGCCAGTGGTAACTGATCGCTTCCAATGATAACAGTAGGTTTAATAAACTCATCTGTTACATTCTCTGCATAAGCCTGCTCTACTGCTGCAATAGCATCGGTCGCTTTCAGGCCTTCCCCTTTTACCAGTGCATCGTAAGCAAGTTTCACACGCTCCCAGCGCTTATCCCTATCCATTGCATAGTAACGGCCGCTTACAGAAGCTATTTTACCTACGCTGCTATTTAAATGCTGCTGTAATTCAGTAATGAACTTCAGGCCGCTTTTAGGATCGGTATCACGTCCATCGGTAAATGCATGAATATATACCTCCGTTACCCCTTCGGCCTTACATACATCGCAAATAGCTTTTACGTGATTTAAATGACTGTGTACACCACCGTCACTTACCAGCCCCAGCAGGTGCAAAGGCTTTTTATTGGTTTTAGCAGCATGAATAGCCGCCAGTAATTGTTCGTTTTTGGCAAAAGATCCGTCACGCACTGCTACGTTAATACGTTGCAATTCCTGGTAAACAATACGGCCGGCGCCCAGGTTCAGGTGCCCCACCTCACTGTTACCCATTTGCCCATCAGGCAAACCCACCGCTTCACCGCTGGTGACTAAAGTTGTATTAGAATATTTACTATAAAGGCCATCTACAAAGGGAACCTTCGCATTTTGTATGGCATCAGATGACTTCACCTTTCCAAGCCCCCATCCGTCCATGATAATCAATATAACTTTCTTTTCCATGCGCGTAAAGCTACACCAATTTGATTATTTGAAATAACCCCCTAACTTTAATGGCGCTTTAATTATGCTAAAACTGGCACATTTTTGGCACCAATATCTATTAGAAAACCATTAAATACCAATATGAAAAAGATATTACTGCTGGCGGGCGTAGTGTTATCGCTATTGTCGTTCAGGGTGAGTGGAGATGCGGATAGTATTATTAATGCCTTAAAAGATGGTAATGCCGAACAACTGAGCCAGTATTTTGATAATATACTGGATGTGAAGCTTCCTGAAAAAGATGAAATCAAGAACGTAGGTAAAAACCAGGCAGGCATTACTTTAAAAAGCTTCTTTGCCGATAATAAAGTCAAAGGGTTTGAACTCAGCTCTCAACGGGAGATGGGGGGCACTATGTATATTACCGGTAAACTACAGGCCGCTGCCAAAAGCTACAACATTACCCTGATGATGAAATCAAAGGCCGACAAAATGGCCATCATTACCGTCCGGATCAATTAATTTTTTATAAAAACGAGACCAGCCCTGCTGGTCTTTTTCTTTTCCCTTCTATCAGGTTATACCAACATTCTTTGCTACCTTTTCTTTCCCTTTGAGTATAACAAATAATTCATTCACAAGCCGTACACGCAAAAAAGACATCCCTACATTTGCTATATGATACAACAGTTTGAAGAGAAGCTTTACCACCTGATAACAGAAGCATTGAACGAAGATATTGGCAATGGCGACCATTCAACTTTAAGTTGCATTCCTGCCGGCAAACAAGGCAAGGCAGTGCTGAAAATAAAACAGAACGGCCTGCTGGCAGGTATTGACGTAGCACAAACCATATTTTCTACCGTAGAAGCCAAAAGCATGTTCCATGCTTATAAGCAAGACGGGGAAGTAATGACCAGCGGCGAAAAAGCCTTTGAAGTAGAAGCTTCTATACATACTATTTTAAAATGCGAACGCCTGGTGCTCAACTGCATGCAACGCATGAGTGGTATAGCCACCCTTACCAGCACTTATGCCGAAAAGCTGAAAGGATATAAAACAAGGATACTGGACACCCGTAAAACCACCCCTAACTTTCGCCTGCTGGAAAAAGAAGCAGTACGTATAGGAGGTGGCACCAACCATCGTTTTGGTTTGTATGATATGATTATGTTAAAAGACAATCATATCGACTTTTGCGGTGGCATTGAACCCGCTATTGAAAAGGCTTATAAATACACACAAACCGAGCAAACCGGACTAAAAATAGAAGTGGAAACCCGCACGGTGGAAGACGTGAAAAAGGTAATTGCCATAGGCAAAGGCAAAGTGTTTCGTATTATGCTGGACAATTTTACACCAGCGCAAATAACAGAAGCTTTACAACTGATACAAGGCGATTTTGAAACAGAGGCCAGCGGCGGCATTAACCTGCAAAACCTTACCAGCTATGCAGCCACCGGAGTAGATTATATTAGTGCAGGCGCTTTAATACACCAGGCACAAAGCCTTGATTTAAGCCTGAAGGCAGTAATACTGTAATATAGAATTTGCGCTAATTTTACAGCCTTAACTAGTATAAGTTAACATGAGCAAGAAAAATAAGCCCGACAATAACGGTTTTGTATATAGCACTGATCCTTCTTTCCGCTTTGAAGAAGAACCACAGGAGATACAAGCCACTTTACCCCCTGCACAGCAAAAACTGCGTGTTCGCCTCGATACCAAACAACGGGCAGGCAAGGCCGTAACCCTGGTAACTGGTTTTGTTGGTACCCCGGAAGATTTGGAAGACCTGGGCAAAAAGCTGAAGAATTTTTGCGGTACAGGCGGCAGTGTAAAAGATGGTGAAGCTATTATCCAGGGAGATCAACGCGACAAAGTGTTGCAATGGTTGCTGAAGAATGAGTATAAGCAAACGAAAAAGGTATAATACACTTACCTGAAATGGAAAGCGGGTATGTTATAGCAACATACCCGCTTTTTTAATGATAAACTTATTTAAAACAATAAGCTAAATACAGTTCCCTCTCCTTCCACACTCTGCACCTGGATATTGCCTTTGTGCAACATCATAATTTGCTTACATAAGCTTAAACCAATACCACTTCCGTTTTTCTTGGTACTGAAAAATGGAATAAATATTTTATCTACCACTTCTTCCGGCATACCCGTGCCGTTATCGGCAATTTTAACCACTGTTCTGTTATTAGCCACCACTGCTGCCGATAAGGTAATGCAAGGCTCAGGGCTTTCCTTTACTGCTTCCATAGCATTCACTACCAGGTTAATTAACACCTGCTCTACCAGGTTTACGTCGGCTTCTACCGTTAACAGCGGATCTTTTAATATAATATCCAGCTCAATGTTCTTTTGCTGCATGGTAGGCTGCATCAGCTGGTGCAGATTCTCAAACAGTTCGCTGATAAACACCCGCGACACATTCAGGCGGGTAATTTTATTTAAGCTCCGGTAGGTTTCCGCAAACTTCAACAAGCCTTCACTTCTGCGCTTAATGGTAGAAATACCCAGCTCCAGGTCTTCATAGCTCGCTGCCTGCTCGGCCACCATGTTCGCCCTTGATTCCTGTATCCTGGTTTTTAACGTATCGGCCAGTGAAGAGATTGGCGCTACAGAGTTCATGATTTCATGCGTCATCACACTCAGTAATCGCTGCCATGCCTTCGACTCCGTTTCATCCAACGCTTCGTTTACGTTTTGGAAAGCTGCCAGCCGGTAGCCTTTTCCGTCCGTTTGAAAGGTGGCCGTGGTTACCAGGGCTTTAAAAGAAGATTGATCTTTGAGAATGGTGATGATTTTACTTTCGCCATTACGTAACTGCTGTAACTCATCATACAAAATAGCATCCCGTTTTTCCAGCGAATGAATCGTTTTCAGATAGGGGATGCCCAGCTGCTTTTTAAAAGCTTCGTTCATCCACACTACTTCACCACTTTCCGTTTCGTAAGAAACTATACCCGAATCAACCAACTCCAGTATCTTTTGCAGGTATTGGTATTGTGTTTCTTTTTCGCGGCTGATCACTTTAAACGTGTTGCTTACCTGGTTAAAGCTTTTGCGCAACGACTGCAGTTCTTTAGGTGCGTGCTGCACTTCAAACTGACGTGAAAAATCGCGGTATTGTATGCTTTCAACAAACTGCTCTATTTCGGTTAAGGTTTTCATGTGCATTTTATACAGGTTGTATAAAACACTCAGCGCTAACACTGCTATTACACTAAAATACAGCCAATAGCTATGTATAGCCATCCAGGCATCTACACATAACAATGCAAACAGCAGTAAAACGCGAAAGGCTATGCGCCATTCATACCGGTTAAATGTCATACTTATTCAGGCGGCGGTATAAAGCAGTACGTGTTAAACCCAGTTCTTTAGCGGCTTTGCTTATGTTACCGTTATGTTTTTCAATCACTTTTAAAATCGTGTTTCTTTCCATCGTACTCAGCTTCATATCATCTATCTCTTCCTTCACGGCTGCCGGGGCTTCCAGTGGTGAGAATAGCAGGTCTTTTGCCTGTAAATCATCACCTTCTGCCATAATAACCGCACGTTCAATAGTGTATTGCAACTCCCGCACGTTCCCCGGAAAATGATACTGTTTCAGCTTTTCAATAGCACTGTTGTTGAGTTCAATGTTAGGCTTCATGTATTTGCTGGTATACACTTTACAAAAGTGCCGGGCCAGTAACACAATATCCTCACCCCGTTTGCGTAATGGTGGAATAGTAATTTCCACCGTATTGATACGATAAATAAGATCTTTCCTGAACCGGTCTTCATTAGCCAGTTCGGTCATAGAAACGTTGGTGGCACAAACCAGGCGAATATCTACCGGGATTGGCTCGTTAGAACCCAGTTTGTTAATCTGTCTGTTTTGCAATACCGTTAGCAACTTGGCCTGTTGGCGCAGGGAAATATTACCTATCTCATCCAGGAACAAGGTGCCGCCATTGGCTGATTCAAAACGGCCAATACGATCTTCCCGGGCATCGGTAAAAGCTCCTTTCTTATGCCCGAACAATTCGCTTTCAAACAAGCTATCCGTTAAAGCGCCTACGTCTACTTTCACAAAAGCCTGCTTGCTTCTGATAGAGTGCTGGTGAATAGCCTTCGCTATCAGGTCTTTACCTGTACCATTCTCCCCCAATACCAGGATGTTGGCATCAGTAGGTGCAATTTTTTCAATCTTATAAAAGATATCCTGCATTACATCACTTTCGCCCAGCAGTTCGCCACGAACAGATTGCTCGTTCTTCTGACTTCCACCTTGTTTAGCCCCTTCTTTTTTCTTCAGCGCTTCTTTAATGGTGTCAATTAAGCGTTCGTTATGCCAGGGCTTCACTACAAAATCGGCCGCTCCTTCTTTCAACGAACGAACCGCCAGATCTATATCTCCATAAGCCGTGATCATAATTACTGCCGCATCAGAACCTAATTCCTTAATCTTGCGCAGCCAGAAAATACCCTCATTGCCCGTGTTGATAGAACTATTAAAGTTCATATCCAGCATTATTACATCAAACCGCTGCTTTGACAGCAGGTTGCGAATGTTCTCCGGATTTTTTTCAATAGTAACATCTTTGGCTTCCGTTTTCATCAAAAGACGCACGGCAGTGAGCACATCCAGATCGTCGTCAATTACCAGTACTGATGCATTTTTCAGAGTCATTGTTGTAAAAGCTTTCTATGATAATATTACAAAAACTAATTGAATATATGTATTGTACAATAACATACCATAACCCTAAAGTATTGGTAATGAATACAAAAGCAACCTACAGCAGGTAACGCTGTATCAAAAGCGTACACTTTGTGTTCGCTTTGACACAACCGTACACCCTTTTACAGGAAATAAGTGTCTGTTACTCAATACATAAATGTTTTGGCACAGGTTTACATCTATACCCTACAGAACTAAAAGTTTCTCATGTGCATTTATACCTGATGTATCTACATTGGGTATCTTATTTAAAACGAACCTTATTACTATATACAATGGACAGAGTTATTAAAAAGAAAAAGTGGAATGCAAAAAGGCTGTTAACCATAGCTGGTGTTACTGCTTTGCTGTTACTGATTGGAGGTAGCTTTTATTTCACCTCCGGCAAATCACGACTGAATGTAAACACCGAGCGTATTACTATTAGCGAAATAAAAAAAGGCACCTTCCAGGAATTTATTCCTGTTAACGGTGTAGTGTTACCTATCACTACTATTTACCTGGATGCAACAGAAGGCGGTCGCGTAGAAGAGAAATATGTAGAAGACGGCGCCATCATGAAAAAAGGCCAGCCCATTTTACGTTTGTCTAACACCGACCTGGAGTTAAGCCTGGTAAACCAGGAAACATCGGTATTTAACCTGCTTACACAAATGCAGATTTCACGCAACGCTGCACAGCAGAATACCATTACCAAATTAACCCAGATGACCGATGCGGATAACTCGTATAACGAAGCTGAACGTGTGTATAAACTGAACAAACATCTATACGAGCAAAAGGCCATCAGCTACCAGGAATACAAACAGGCTTTGAACGACTATAACTATAAAGTAGAAAAACAAAACCTGAGCCGCAAAGTATTAAAACAAGATTCGGTATCGGTAAAGCAAGAGCTGGATCAGGCTTCGCAAAGTTATATCCGCACACAAAACGCCCTTGACCTGATGCGTAAAAAAGTAGGTGACCTGGTGGTAAGGGCCCCTGTAGATGGGCAACTGACCTCACTGGACGCCGAAATTGGCGAGAACAAAAACAAGGGCCAACGCCTGGGACAACTGGATGTACTTAGCGGCTATAAAGTAAGAGTGGATGTGGATGAACATTATATCTCCCGCATTTTTACCGGCTTAAGCGGCGAGTTTAGCTTTGCCGATAAAAACTATCAACTGAAAATAACTAAAGTATATACACAGGTAACCAATGGCCGCTTCCAGGTAGATATGGAATTTATTTCGGAAGTTCCTAAAGGTATACGCCGCGGTCAAACCTTACAAATACGCCTGGCCCTGAGCGATGAAACCCAGGCCCTGTTGTTGCCTAAAGGAGGTTTTTATCAACAAACCGGCGGTAACTGGATTTTTAAGATCAGCGAAGATGGAAGTATTGCATATAAAACCGATATTCAGGTAGGCAGACAAAACCCGGATTTTTATGAAGTTTTACAAGGCCTGAAACCCGGCGATAAAGTTGTTACCAGCAGCTATGAAAACTATGGCGATATGCAGGAACTGGTACTGAAAAAAAATTAAACACCTCAAACCACTGATACAATGATAAAGATTACTGCACTTGAGAAAGTGTACCGCACTGAAGAAGTAGAAACAGTAGCCCTCAACAAACTCTCTTTTGAAGTAAAGCATGGTGAATTTGTTGCTGTAATGGGCCCCTCTGGCTGTGGCAAGTCTACCCTGTTAAACATTCTGGGCTTACTGGACGACCCCGATGCCGGCAGCTTTCTTTTCAATGATATAGAAGTGGCGCACTTTAACGAACGCAAACGTGCCGAACTGCGTAAGCATAATATCGGTTTTGTGTTTCAAAGCTTTAATCTTATTGACGAGTTAACGGTGTTTGAAAATGCCGAACTGCCTTTAATATACACTGGCGTAAAAGCAGCTGAAAGAAAAAAGCGCGTAGAAGAAGTGCTGGAGAAAGTGCAGATTATGCACCGCCGCAATCACTATCCACAGCAGTTATCCGGTGGTCAGCAACAACGTGTGGCAGTGGCCAGGGCCGTAGTAAATAGCCCCAAACTGATACTGGCGGATGAACCTACCGGTAACCTCGATTCCAGCAACGGTAATGAAGTAATGCAGTTGTTAACCGAACTGAACGAACAGGGCACTACTATTATCATGGTTACACACAGCGAGCATGATGCCCGTTACAGCCATCGCATTATACGTATGCTGGATGGACAAACCGTTACTGAAAATATTATGATTTAACTAAACAATCCGTTTCCCATGCAATAGCTGCTGTATCCTTTAACCATTAACTAACAAGCCATGACAGGAAATATTACTATAGCGTTTCGCCACCTCAAAAAGAACCTGTTCTTTTCGGTAATTAATATTTCCGGGCTTGCAGTGGGGCTCACCTGTTTTATACTACTGGCATTATGGATACAGCATGAAGTTAGCTTTGACCGTTTTTATAAAAAAAGCAACCGGCTGTACATGGCCTGGAGCCGCGACTCGTACCAGGGGCAGATTAACTGCTGGTCAGGCACCTCTTCCCTGGTAGGCCCGGCACTATTGGCCGAATATCCTGAAGTAGCAGCTACTACCCGTTTTGATGCGCACAACAATATGCTGCTGCGCTGGCAAAACCAGTCGTTACAAATGAGTGGCGCTTATGCCGATCCCGGATTTCTTACCATGTTTGAGTTTCCTTTGCTGGCCGGCAATACCCAATCGCTTAACGATCCGCATAGTATTATACTAACAGAGACATCCGCCAAAAAGCTGTTTGGCAATAAAGACCCGCTCAACGAAGTCATTCAACTGGAAGGAAAAGAAGTAGTGAAAGTTACCGGAATATTGAAGACACTGCCAGATAATACCATGTTTGACGGCTTCGATTTCCTGCTTCCCTTCTCTTATCTTACTGTTACCGGGCAGGAAAAAAACTTTGCCTTCTGGGGCAACTATAGCTTTAACACGTTTGTAGAACTGAAACCTGACGCTTCATTAACCGCTTTTAATAACAAAGTAAAGCCACTGGTAATTCAGAAAAGCAAGAAGGAGGAAGATGCCGAAACCTTCTTGTATCCTTTATCTGAATACCGTTTAAACAGCCGCTTTGAAAATGGCCAGCCTGCCGGCGGCAGGCAACAACTCGTAAACCTGTTTGGAATTATCTCTGTGTTTATACTACTGGTAGCCTGCATCAACTTCATGAACTTAAGTACCGCCAGAAGTGAGAAACGGGCACGTGAAGTAGGTGTTCGTAAAGCTATCGGCGCCAGCAGGTTTAGCCTTATACAACAGTTTTTGGGCGAATCGCTTTTGATTGCCTTTATCTCATTTGCGGTAGCATTGGGGTTAAGCATCCTTTTATTACCCGCGTTTAACCAGCTGACCGGCAAGGAACTGTTTATCGATTTTAGCAATGTATACTGGTGGGGTTGTGCCTTACTGGTGATAGGTGTTACAGGCTGTATTGCAGGCAGCTATCCCGCCTTTTATTTATCCGCTTTTCAATCGGTGAAAGTATTGAAAGGAACCATACGTGCAGGCTGGGCCGCCGTGTTGCCACGTAAAATACTGGTGGTATTTCAGTTTGTGTTTTCTGTTGTTCTTATTATCGCTACTGTTATTGTATATCAGCAAATAGAGCATGCCCGTAACCGGCCTGCCGGATATGATAAAAACAATGTTATTTATGCCAGTTTGAATAAAAATACCTCCACCCACTTTGATGCCATTAAACAGGAATTGCTGGCATCGGGCAGTGCATCTTTTGTGTGCAAAACCAGTGGCGCTATCACCCAGGCCAACAGCAACAGCTGGGGCTTAAGCTGGCAAGGCAAAGACCCCAATTCAAAAGTTATTTTTGATTGCCTGTGCACAACAGGCGACTTTATAGAAACATTTGATATACCCCTTGCGCAAGGCCGGTCAATCAACAGCAGCCTCTACCCTTCCGATACCACTGCCTGCCTGCTGAGTGAAAGCGCTGTAAAGGCCATGAATTTTACCCGGCCACTAGGGCAACTCATTAATAAAGATTATGTGAACTGGAAAGTGGTAGGCGTTTTTAAAGACTTCATCTGGGGATCGCCCTATGAAGCCGTTCGCCCTATGTTTGTAATGGGCGAAAACCAGGCTAATTACATCAACATTAAGCTCAACCCTAACAAAAGCGCATCAGCTAATATCGCTGCCATTACTTCTCTTATAAAAAAATACGATCCGGAATATCCTTTCTCGTACCGCTTTGTAGATAAGGCATATGATTACAAGTTTGCAGCCGAGAAACTAACAGGTACACTCGCCAGGCTTTTTGCCGGGTTAACCATTTTTATATCGTGCTTAGGATTGTTGGGATTGACCGCTTTTAGCGCTGAACAACGAACCAAAGAAATAAGTATACGAAAAGTGCTGGGAGCTAATATGCAACACATAGTATCCCTGTTGTCTAAAGAGTTTGTTTGGCTAACAGTTATTGCACTGGCCATTGCTTCGCCCATTGCCTGGTTTTGCATGAACAGTTGGCTAAGTTCGTTTAGTTATCGCATCTCTATTTCGGCCTGGGTATTTGCAGTAGCCGGCATCATTATTATTACAATCACATTGCTGACAGTGGGTTTACAAGCTATAAAGGCTGTTGTAGCTACTCCTGCCAGGCATCTCAGAAATACATAAACCTGTTTTACTGATCACGCATAAGTTTTGCGCGCTTATTATTAAACCGAAGTATGATGTTCACCAATTACCTGAAGATAGCCTGGCGTAATATGTTGCGCAATAAGGCCAACACCATTATCAATTTCACTGGCCTGGCTACAGGCCTTACCTGTGTAATATTAATTGTTATTTATATTAAACACGAGCTTTCGTTCGACCGCTTTTTACCCGGGAGTAATCGTATTTACCAGGTAAACCTGGATGCCAATTTTGGCGGACAGGCCCTCGTAGGTGGCTATTCTCCTCCCACTGTAGGGCCAGCCATACACACCGAGTTTCCGGAAATAGAAACCTATACCCGCATTTACCGCATGGGTAACGAAGTGGTGAAAAAAGAAGCAGGAGCGCAAACCCGTTACTTCAACGAACCCGGCATACTGGCCGTTGATTCCAACTTTTTACAGGTGTTCCGTTTTGCTATGAAGGAAGGCAATGCTGCCAGCTGCCTGCAAAAGCCCGGATCGGTAGTTATTTCGCAAAGCACCGCCCAAAAATACTTTGGTAATGAGCCTGCTATGGGCAAGCTGTTATCCTTTGATGAATACAATCAACCCTTTGTGGTAACCGGCATTGTAAAAAATGTGCCTACACAATCCACTATTCAATTTGATATGTTAATACCCACCTCATCATGCCCACCTGTAAAACGCTTTAGCTGGAGCTGGGTATGGTGCAATATGAGCACCTATGTGGTATTAAAAGATAAGGCACTGGCTAATGCTGATGCAACAGTAGCACACCTGGATAGCCAGTTTCCTGCCATGGTTAAAAAGCTGGCAGTAAAAGCATTTGCCCGGATAGGACAGCCCTTTGATGAATTTATACGCAAAGGAGGTAAATGGGATTTTCATTTGCAACCGCTGCAAAACATACACTTACATTCCGCAGGCATCAGCATGCCCTTTAACAACCTCGGTAGCATTACCCATGTATACACCTTTGGCATAGTGGCTTTATTTATCATTATACTGGCCTGTGTAAACTTTATGAACCTTTCTACTGCACGTGCTATCAAGCGTGCCCGTGAAGTAGGTATACGTAAAGTGTTAGGTTCGGAAAGAAAAGCACTGATCAGGCAGTTTCTGGCAGAAGCCATGTTATACAGCAGCATAGCAGGCGTGATAGCCATTTTGCTTTCTCTGGCCTGTTTACCCGCCTTTAATCACCTGGCGCAGAAAAACATATCTATACTGGTATTAGTAAGCCCCTCTATATTAGGTTTAGTGCTGGCCCTGATTGTGTTTACAGGTTTACTGGCCGGCAGCTATCCCGCGTTCTATCTTACCTCCTTCAATCCCATTGTGGTATTAAAAGGTGAAAGCAGCCTGCCCCGGGAAGGCGGCGGCCGCTTTTTACGAAACGGGTTAGTGACCTTTCAATTTGCAGTATCTGTAATACTGGTGATTTGTACACTGGTAGTGTATAAGCAGCTGGAATATACCCGTGAAAAGGATATGGGATTGCATAAAGACAATGTTGTTATCATCAATAACCTGGAAAAAATAACGGGCAGTCATGAGGCTTTTCGTAATCAGTTGGCAACAGTGAACGGCGTAAAAGCAGTGAGCATTTCCACGGGCCTGCCGTCTGGTGGTGCGTTTACCGATTTCTTTGTTCCGGAAACCAATGCTTCCGAAACCATTGCCAAAGACCTGGCCTTATCTTCTTATATGACCGACGAATACCTGGTGAACACGCTTCAGTTACAATTGATACAAGGCCGTAATTTCTCTAAAGAGTTTAACGACTCTGCTTCTGTTATCATTAACGAAACCACCGCCAAACAAATAGGCTGGAAAAACCCGGTAGGCCAATACATGCGTTATCCTGGCGGGCATGATGAGAAATATAAAGTAATAGGAGTTGTAAAAGATTTTAATACAGAATCATTACACGCCATGGTAACTCCCTTCGCACTGTTTCATCACAACTCACAGATTTACCATGAAAACACTTCTTATGCCATATTGAGTGTTTCTGATAATAACATGCAAACATTGTTACAGCAGTTACAGCAACAATGGAAAGGTTTTATTCAGGATACACCTTTTGACTACTCATTCCTTGACAAAAATTTTGAAGCATTGTATCGCGCAGATGCCCAGATGGGAGCAGTGTTTGGGCTGTTTACCATACTCGCCCTTATTATCGCCTGCCTGGGTTTATTTGGCTTATCTGTATACACCACCGAAAGTCGCACCAAAGAAATTGGTATTCGTAAAGTATTGGGCGCTTCGGAGCAAAGATTGGTGATTTTGCTATCCAAAGATTTCATTAAGCCGGTATTGCTGGCTACTATTATCGCTTTCCCGGTTGCCTGGTGGGCGATGGATAAATGGCTGTTAGACTTTGCCTACCGTATTCCGTTGAAGTGGTGGTTCTTTGTTGTTTCAGGTGCAGCGGCATTAGGTATTGCCCTGGCTACTGTAAGCAGTCAAACTTTAAAAGCCGCCCTTACTAAGCCCATTAAAAATCTGAAAGCAGAATAATTTTTCGTTATCATACAACGTTTTGTGTATAAGGAATGTCTTACATCAACTAGCTTTTATTAACAGCCCAGGCTGCTTATAGAAATTCTATAACTAATAACGTATGATGACGAAACGTTTTGCGCCACTATGTACTGCTATTGCATTAGCAATGAGCCTGTTATATGTTGGTTGCAGCAGTAAATCCAGTACCACCACACCACCACAAACCAAAATATTACTGGTACATGCAGCTGCTGGTGGCCCCGACAGTATAGATATTCTTTCTTACAATGGCTCTTCCCTGGCTACTATAGCCTATAATCAGCCTTACCTAACCAGCACTGGTTACCTGGATGCGTCAGCAGGAACTTATTTGTTATTAGTAGATACCGCCAAACAACTGGATGATGACTATCTTACTTATCAACAGATTAGTTTAAGCGGCGGCAATGGTTATTCATTCTTTGTATATGATTCCAGCGCAACTGTCACACGCACCTTCCTGGTAAATGAAGACCTCACCGCGCCCGGTGCAGACTCCAGCAATGTTCGTTTTTTCCATCTTAGTCCTGACGCTTCCAGAGTGGATGTAGCTATAGGAAATGATATTCTGTATAGCAGTCAGGGATTTTACGAAATAAGCAGCAGCAGTCTCGCTTTTAAAAAACGTTTGGCGGGCAGCACGTCTATCACCGTATATGAAGCAGGTACCACCAACGTACTGGCCACTTTGCCCGAAGTAGTACTAAAGGCAAACACCAGTTATAGTATTTTCATCAGTGGCTTTACAATTACAGATGGAGGTAAAAAGCCTTTATCGGTAAGGATTATACCGCATACCTATCTTTAATCAGAATAGTGTCATTCCAAACGAGAACGCCGCAACTGGAAACAGCTGCGGCGTTCTCGTTTTACGTATTGTTATAGGCCGATGTGCTTCCAGCTTCTTTTTCAGTTCCTGTAGCTTAAACATTTCAAGGCTGGTAATTCTTTAAATTAAAGAAAGGTTCAAACCTTCTTCAAGCATTTTTCGGGCATCAAGTAAGCGCCCTTCCAGTGTTTTAATCAAAAATACACGCTTGAGTAGCAGCAATAACTACAATAGAATAGGATAAAGTGGAGACAGTCAGGCAAGAAGGATATATTATATATTCGAGCAACCCCAGTCAAGATGGGATATATACAAAACAAAAACGCCTCAACTGTTTCCAGTGAGGCGCTTTTAATAAATATGGCAACTACCTACTCTCCCGCATTTCTTTGCAGTACCATCGGCCATGAGGGGCTTAACTTCTCTGTTCGGTAAGGGAAGAGGTGAACACCCTCGGCATAATCACCATAAGATCTTAGATTGTTAGTTCGTAGTCGTTTCTTATCAGTTACTCTATTCACTGACTTGCACTACAATCTCTCAACCGTAATAAGATACATATTGGGAAGCTCAACTAAAGAGTATTAATATCTATTTACTCTCCATTGCTTTCGAGCGATATTAAAAAAATTAAAGCTTACGGGTAATTAGTACTACTCGACTTTGTTGTTACCAACTTTACATCTATAGCCTATCAACGTCATAGTCTTTGACAACCCTTAAAAGGAAACTCATCTTGAGGTAGGTTTCACGCTTAGATGCTTTCAGCGTTTATCCTGACTGTACATAGCTACTCTGCAATACACCGAGCGGCATAACAGATTCACCAGCGGTACATGCGACCCGGTCCTCTCGTACTAAGGTCACGTCCCCGCAATTTCCTAACGCCCACCACAGATAGGGACCGAACTGTCTTGCGACGTTCTGAACCCAGTTCACGTGCCACTTTAATCGGCGAACAGCCGAACCCTTGGGACCTTCTCCAGCCCCAGGATGTGACGAACCGACATCGAGGTGCCAAACCTTACCGTCGATATGAGCTCTTGGGTAAGATCAGCCTGTTATCCCCGGAGTACCTTTTATCCTTTGAGCGACGGCCCTTCCATACAGAACCGCCGGATCACTTTAGCCAGCTTTCGCTCCTGATCGACTTGTTTGTCTCACAGTCAAGCACCCTTATACTAATGCGCTCTACGTACGATTACCAACCGTACTGAGGGTACCTTTGCAAGCCTCCGTTACTTTTTAGGAGGCGACCACCCCAGTCAAACTACCCACCATGCAATGTCTCCTTATGCAGGATTAGGTCCTAAGTAACAAAAGGTTGGTATTTCAACGTTGACTCCATAACTCCTGGCGAAGCTACTTCACAGTCTCCCAACTATCCTACACATTTGTTACTCAAGATCAATGCAAAGTTGTAGTGAAGGTTCACGGGGTCTTTCCGTCCCGTGGCGGGTAACCGGCATCTTCACCGATACTACAATTTCACCGGGCTCGTGGAGGAGACAGTATTCAACTCATTAGACCATTCGTGCAGGTCGGAACTTACCCGACAAGGAATTTCGCTACCTTAGGACCGTTATAGTTACGGCCGCCGTTTACTGGGGCTTCAGTCAGAAGCTTTGGCTTGCGCCGAACATCCTTCCTTAACCTTCCAGCACCGGGCAGGTTTCAGGCTCTATACGTCATCTTTCGATTTTGCAGGGCCCTGTGTTTTTGTTAAACAGTTGGTTGAATCATTTTACTGAGACCGTATCGCTACGGTACGCCTTGTCCCGAAGTTACAGCGTCAATTTGCCTAGTTCCTTCTCCACGGCTCACCCGAGCGCCTTAGAATACTCATCCCGTCTACCTGTGTCGGTTTGCGGTACTGGCTGCTATACTCGCTTTTCTCGGCACCAATTTTATGATTTCGACTCCTCCGAAGATTCATCTCTACGCACTATTCTGTCAGTACGTAACCACCACGTCGATGCGTCACTTTTAATGTATAGCAGGTGAAGGAATATTAACCTTCTTTCCATCAGATGCCCCTTTCGGGTTTTCCTAAGGACCAGACTAACCCTGATCCGATTAACGTTGATCAGGAACCCTTAGACTTTCGGCGAAGAAGTTTTTCACTTCTTTTATCGTTACTTATGCCTACATTTTCTTTTGAAATCGCTCCACCATTAGTCGCCTAACAGCTTCGATGCAATTTCAATGCTCCCCTACCACTCAGCTTACGCTGAATCTAGAACTTCGGTTCGTAGTTTGATGCCCGATTATTTTCCGTGCAGGATCTCTCGACCAGTGAGCTGTTACGCACTCTTTAAATGAATGGCTGCTTCCAAGCCAACATCCTGGCTGTTATTGAAATCCCACCTCGTTTGATCAACTTAACTACGTATTAGGGACCTTAGTTGCTAGTCTGGGTTATTTCCCTCTCGGCCACGGACCTTAGCGCCCGCAGCCTCACTCCTGTAGATATTTAACAGCATTCGGAGTTTGTCAGGGTTTGGTAGGCGGTGAAGCCCCCTAGCCCAATCAGTAGCTCTACCTCTGTTAAACTTCTATATACAAGGCTGTTCCTAAAAACATTTCGGGGAGAACGAGCTATCTCTCAGTTTGATTGGCCTTTCACCCCTATCCACAGGTCATCCCAAGACTTTTCAACGTCAACGGGTTCGGTCCTCCATTCTGTGTTACCAGAACTTCAACCTGCCCATGGATAGATCACAAAGTTTCGCGTCTGCCCCCACTGACTAGTCGCCCTATTCGGACTCGCTTTCGCTACGGCTCCATTCGTTTACGAATTTAACCTCGCCAGTGAGGAGCAACTCGTAGGCTCATTATGCAAAAGGCACGCCGTCACTCATTACTGAGCTCCGACCGCTTGTAGGCGCACGGTTTCAGGTACTATTTCACTCCCTTGTTCAGGGTGCTTTTCACCTTTCCCTTACGGTACTGGTTCACTATCGGTGTCTGAGGAGTATTTAGCCTTACCAGATGGTGCTGGCAGATTCACGCAGGATTCCTCCGGTCCCGCGCTACTCAGGATACTACTCGTCCATGTTAATTTCTATCTACAGGGCTATCACCTGCTATGGCCTAACTTTCCAGATAGTTCGATTTGATAACACTTTCTAAATGTAGTCCTACAACCCCGAAACAGCACGCTATTTCGGTTTGGGCTCTTCCCTTTTCGCTCGCCACTACTCTGGGAATCATTATTATTTTCTTTTCCTCCGGGTACTTAGATGTTTCAGTTCTCCGGGTTGGCTCTCTTTCGAGTAATATACCTTCAGTATATTAGGTTGTCCCATTCGGAAATGCAGGGATATTACGCTCGTGTGCAGCTCCCCCTGCCTTATCGCAGCTTACCACGTCCTTCATCGCCTCTCAGACCCTAGGCATCCACCATGCGCCCTTATTTCGCTTTAAAAAACTTACATGTTTTTATTCAGCATTTGTTCATCCTAAAATGAACTCCACTATATAAAATCTCTCTTTAGTAATTTTGCTTTCCCAATATGTCAAAGAACTGTATTCATCCCATCTTCTCTTGTGATCGAATGGAAGAACTTTAGTAGATAATAAGGTTACGAACCTTTAGGCCATTATGCCGTATCTCATTAATTTCAAAAGAACTTGTGTTATTGCTGTTTGCATCCTGCTTACAGCTTTAAAGTGGAGGATATCGGAGTCGAACCGATGACCCTCTGCGTGCAAGGCAGATGCTCTAGCCAACTGAGCTAACCCCCCAGTAAAACCTTTATTAGTAGACCCGACCAGAGTTGAACTGGTGACCTCTACATTATCAGTGTAGCGCTCTAACCAACTGAGCTACGGGTCTGTACGAGTCATACTATTCAGTATCTGAAAGATCTTTATTTTTTAGTTATGTTTTTTATTTATCTAATCAGACAAATAAAAATTGAAAGAAGAAGGAAACAACAATTAAAAAGTGAGCGTCGCTCTAAAAAGGAGGTATTCCAGCCGCACCTTCCGGTACGGCTACCTTGTTACGACTTAGCCCCAATTACCAGTTTTACCCTAGGCAGTTCCTTGCGGTTACCGACTTCAGGTCCCCCCGGCTTTCATGGCTTGACGGGCGGTGTGTGCAAGGTCCGGGAACGTATTCACCGTATCATTGCTGATATACGATTACTAGCGATTCCAGCTTCACGCAGTCGAGTTGCAGACTGCGATCCGAACTGAGATAACTTTTTTGAGATTAGCATCTTGTCGCCAAGTAGCAGCTCTTTGTAGTTACCATTGTAGCACGTGTGTAGCCCTGGGCATAAAGGCCATGATGACTTGACATCATCCCCTCCTTCCTCGCGTCTTACGACGGCAGTTTCTTTAGAGTTCCCAGCTTAACCTGATGGCAACTAAAGATAGGGGTTGCGCTCGTTGCGGGACTTAACCCAACACCTCACGGCACGAGCTGACGACAGCCATGCAGCACCTTACAATCTGTGTATTGCTACAAAATGAACTTTCATCCACGGTCAAACTGCATTCTAGCCCAGGTAAGGTTCCTCGCGTATCATCGAATTAAACCACATGCTCCACCGCTTGTGCGGACCCCCGCCAATTCCTTTGAGTTTCAACCTTGCGGTCGTACTTCCCAGGTGGGATACTTAATGCTTTCGCTCAGACACACACTGTGTATCGCGTATGTCGAGTATCCATCGTTTAGGGCGTGGACTACCAGGGTATCTAATCCTGTTTGATCCCCACGCTTTCGTGCATCAGCGTCAATTCACCTATAGTCAGCTGCCTTCGCAATCGGTGTTCTATGTCATATCTAAGCATTTCACCGCTACATGACATATTCCGCTAACCTCCAGGAAATTCAAGACACATAGTATCAATGGCAGTTTCAAAGTTAAGCTTTGAGATTTCACCACTGACTTACATGCCCGCCTACGCACCCTTTAAACCCAGTGAATCCGGATAACGCTTGCACCCTCCGTATTACCGCGGCTGCTGGCACGGAGTTAGCCGGTGCTTATTCATCTGGTACCGTCAAGACATTTAGAAAAATGTTGTTTCGTCCCAGATAAAAGAAGTTTACAATCCAGAGGACCTTCATCCTCCACGCGGCATGGCTGGTTCAGACTTGCGTCCATTGACCAATATTCCTTACTGCTGCCTCCCGTAGGAGTCGGGCCCGTGTCTCAGTGCCCGTGTGGCTGATCATGCTCTCACATCAGCTATCGATCGTAGGCTTGGTGGGCCGTTACCCCGCCAACTACCTAATCGAACGCACACCCATCTTCAAGTGATAAATCTTTAATAACAACACGATGCCGAGCCGTTATTCTATGGGGCATTAATCCAAATTTCTCTGGGCTATTCCCCGCTTGAAGGAAGGTTGTGTACGTGTTCCGCACCCGTTTGCCGGTCGTCACCCATATATTGCTATACTGTGCTACCCCTCGACTTGCATGTATTAAGCCTGCCG